>CAZYLK010000013.1:15649-60265 GCA_964648365.1 uncultured Phycisphaeraceae bacterium | reverse complement strand
TTCTTCCCCCCCACACTCAGCCCAATATGTATTACGGATGTTCTGGACGACGCGCATAACCTGGGGGTTCAGCGGATTGAGCTGCGCCAACCGATCGGCGCGGGTGCAGAGGTGAGCAAAGCGTTCCTTCGCCCGTTCCATCTCTCCGACGCCAACCAGCCCGCGAATGAAGGCCCGCTCGGCGTTGATCGCCTGGAGTTCGTAACTGATCCGCCCAGGCTCCGCCGCGGACAGACGCTCCGCGTGCGGGAGGGCCTGCTGAGCCTGCTCCAGCGCCAGTTCCGGCCGGCATTGCCATTCGTAGACTTCACTCAAGTGGCAATGCGCGGAGGCCATGTTGTGCATCGCGACGGTATCGCCGGGGCGCAGGTCCAGCAGCCGCCGGGCCAGTTCCAGCCGCTCAGTCGCCATGGCTTCGGCGTCATTCAGGAAGTTCAGGCTCATCAGAACCCACCCGCGCCGCTCCAGGCTCCAGCACAGATCGTCCTGAAGCGGCTGGTCCTCTGGATACTGCTCCGCCAACGCCGCGATGATCACATGGGCCTGGTCGTACCACGCTCCGGCCGCCGCCGGGCCGGCGGTGGGGCGGGCGGTGTCGCCGATCTTCACCAGTGCCCGGGCCGATTCGCGCTGCAGATCGCGATCGTCCGGTCGATCGCTCAGCAAGGTTCGCAGCAGATCCAGCACGCGCCGGCGAACCGCTCCGGCTTCGTCCCACTGGCTGTGCTCCACCAAGGCGTCGCCGAGTGCATCCAGCACCAGCGCGTGCCG
The DNA here is from genome assembly GCA_964648365.1 of uncultured Phycisphaeraceae bacterium. Classification (GTDB taxonomy): domain Bacteria; phylum Planctomycetota; class Phycisphaerae; order UBA1845; family UBA1845; genus SURF-32. The sequence goes on along the minus strand of CAZYLK010000013.1, from coordinate 59,494 downwards.
CTGCAGCAGTTCGCGTGAATCAGCCCCCCCCCGGCGCAGGTCTTCCAGCCGCCGATCGAGCAGGCGGGCCAGCCGCAGGCGGCTCTCGCTGGTTCCGCTTTTTTCGGCCAGTTCCGACAGCACATCGTCGGCCAGGGTCGCCAGGGTATCGTGCAGCGTGGCCCGCTCGTCAGCCGCCCGACGTCCTGCGGAAACAACACTAAGCAGCAGCGCGGCGATGATCGCCAGGCACAGACCGGTCACCGCTACCGAACGTGGATGGCGGGCCGCGAAGCGCGTCGCCGCATAGGCCAGCGAGGGCCGCCGCGCTTCAACCGGTCGCCCCGCCAGAATGCGGCGCAAGTCATCCGCCAGGTGCTGGGGCGTGGGATAACGCCGTTCGGGGTCCGGGTGTGTCGCCGCCCGGATCACGGCGCCGATGTCTGCACGGCGGCCGATACGCGTATCCTCCAGTGCGGGCACACGACCACTGATGACCGCGCGTGTCAGCTGCGGCAGCGAGTTCAGATGCGGCTGGTGCGGATGCCGGCCGGCGAGCGTCTCGAAGAGAATAACGCCCAGCGCGTAGACATCGACACGCGTATCCGCCGCGCCCGTGCCGGACAGCAACTCGGGGGCCATGTACGCGAATGTTCCCACCAGCCGGCCATGCTGCGTCGTGACCATCGTGGACTGATCGTGGATCAGCTTGGAGACGCCGAAGTCGATCACCTTGACCTGCGGCCGGCCTCCGATGATCGACACCAGGAGATTCTCCGGCTTCAGATCGCGATGGATCACGCCCTGCTGGTGGGCGTGCTGCACGGCCTCGCAGACCTGCACGACCAGGGCGATCCGATCGCGCCAGTCAGAGCTGCCCTGGCGGACGAACTGCGTCAGCGTCGGCCCCTCGACCAGTTCGAACACCGCATAGAGTTCGCCGCTGTCGCAGAAGCCGGACTCGAAGATCTGTGCAATGCCGGGATGATTGAGCGACGCCAGCGCCTGTTGTTCGAGCCGGAAGCGGGTGAGCGCCGACTCGGTCGCGCCGCGCCGCAGCAGCTTGATGGCCACCGGCCGGCGCGTCGGCGGGGGCGCTTCGGCGCGGTAGACGACGCCCGAGGCGCCCATGCCCAGCCGACCGGTCACGTCGTATCGGCCGATCGTGGCCGGCGCAGCCAAGTCGGCATCCGCCGGCTCGTCTCGCAGATCGAAGCCGGCACGGATGTACGGGCTTTCCAGAAAACCCTCGCGCCGCGCCTCGTCGTAAGACGCCAGCAGTTCCATCACCGCAGCACGCAGCCCGCGATCATTGCCGCAGAGCCGGTCTAGTTCGCGCCGGCGCTCATCGCCTTCGGCCGCGAAGACCTCGGCGAAGACGGCCTGCGCGGCGTCAGTCGGTTGCGTCGGTGTCGGACCGGCCATCCCCAAGCCTCTGGTGGAGCCACGCGCGGGCGAAGGCCCAGTCATTCCGGGCGGTTCGCTCGCTGACGCCGAGCACTCCCGCGGTCTCGGCCTCGGTCATTCCACCGAAGAAGCGCATTTCCACCACGCGGGCGGCACGGGAATTCGTCCGGGCCAGCGACGCCAGCGCGTCGTTGAGGTCCAGCAGGCCCACCCACCGGCCGTCCGCGACCTGCACCGTCATCGGCTGCCGCTGCCAGCCGCCGCCGCGCTTGGCCGCCCGCTTGCGCCGGGCGTGGTCGACGAGGATGCGCCGGATGACCTCCGACGCCCAGGCGCGGAAGGCGGTCAGGTTCGCGAACCGGCGCTCCTCGGCCGCCGCGAGCCGGATCCACGCTTCGCTGATCAGCGCCGTCGGCTGGAGGGTGTGGTCGGTACGCTCGCCCGCGAAGTGGAACCGGGCCAGGGCGCGCAGCTCCCGCTCGATCAGGGCGGCCGTTTCATCCGGCGGCGAGGAACCAACTTGGATCACAGCGTCTGCCATGCCGCCGGCGGGGTCAGGAACCTCGTGGGCAATGAGTCCGGTCCGAAGCCGGGATTCTACCGAATCCGTTGCCGGAATTTCAAACGGCTTGCGCTTGATCGGACGGCGAGCCGGGGCAGGCGGCGAGCGGGCGCGGATGGCGAGTCGGCGCGGACGGCGCACGTGTGCCACAGGTGCCACAGGTGGCGCGTGGGACATGCTGGACGGGCGGCGGCTGGAAGGCGGCACGGTCTCGCGCAGCGAGGTTCTGGGCCGTTCGCGCAGGGTCGACGAAGCGAACGCCGCCAGAGCGGCGCAGTAGTACCTGAGCAAAAGCGGTCGTAACGCCACGGTGGCAACGGCGGAATAGCCGGGTTGTCGTAAGAATCTGAAATCTGCAAATACCAAGTGGAGCTTCTCGAATGCGCGTGAGCTTGTTGATGATCGGCGCGGCCTTGTTTCTGTCGCAAAGCGGCTGCCCGTCCTCCCGACCGGGCGAGACGGCGCTCGTCGGATCGACCTTTACGCGGGGGGACGAGGGCTGGCGTATGCTGGGCGGAGACTTCGCCGAACCGACGCCGCCTGTCTGGTCCGGCGGCATGGTTCGTGCGGAAGGCAACGGTCCCTGGGTGTGGGTGGCGCCGGCCAAGTTTCATGGCGACTACGCCGATGCCTACGGCGGGACGATCGCCTTCGAGTGGGAGTTCAAGCACAGCAGCGCCAGCCTGACCGATATCCCGCTCGTCATCGGCGGCGCGGGTCTGACGCTCGAGTGGCGCAACCGGATTCACCGCTGGGATGACAACGCCTGCCGCTCGTTCAGCGCGAGACTGGACGCCTCAGACGTGTGGTTCGACGCGGACGCCGACGTGCGGGCCACGGAAGAGCAGCTTCGTGCGGTGTTGGGGGACGTTACGCTGCTCTACGTGCGTGGCAACGACGGCGTGGGCGGAAGCTCGTTGTGCGGCGTCCGCATCCTGGCGCCGTAGGCGAATCAGCAGGAGCGAGGCAGCGGCATGCAGACGGTGTGACAAGCGTCTTCTCGGCGGTGACGCTCGCGAACGGACTCCATGCGCCACCGTCGTCGTGACGCATCGCGCCGTGTCTGATGCTCAGACGCGTGTGATTCAGTCCACCTGCGGCTTCAGCAGCCCGATCACGACGCCGTCGGGATCAGCCACCATGGCCATGGTGCCGACGTGGGGAATGTCGGTGGCGGGCAGGACGACGCGGCCGCCGTTCGACGTGGCCTTGTGCAGCGCGACGCTGACGTTTTCGACCTGAAAATAAGTGTGGAACGCGGCGCTGGGCGCCTGGGCCGGCCGCTTCATCATGCCGCCGGACGGCTCGGCGCCGGCGTTGATCAGGGCGTAGCCAGGCATCGACTCGTTATCGAACGACCAGCCGAAAACCGCCCCGTAGAACTTCTGCGCCCGGTCCGGATCGTCCGTCATCAACTCAAAATGGCAAAGCGGACTGGGCATGAGAATCGGCTCACGGGGTCAGGGTTTCAATACGTTGCCGCGGGTGCGGGGGCGATTCCGCTCTTCTGCATTCGTTATTCGTTATTCGCCATTCGCCATTTCTGAAAGAGGCGGCCCGCCGTAGCTCGTCGACCCTCTCCCAAATACAGGTCGTATGTGCGTCGCGGCTAGTCGATCGGGCTCGCCTCATCCTCATTATCGCCCATCGGACGAGGCAACATGATCTCGAACGGCTTATTGGCCCAGCTTATGGGCGACAGCAGTGCTGAATCTCCCGGCCCTCGCAGCGCGGGCGGCCCGACGGCTGAGCCGCCGCGGCCGGGCACGGCCTTGATGCGGTGAAACTGCCCCTCGCCCCAGCGCATCCCAGGCGTCTCCGGGTCGTCGGTCGCGGCGATGCCCATGACCAGCACCGGAGCGACCGAGGCCGGCAATGGCGCATCCGGGGGAACGCGAACCACGTCGATCCGCGCGAAGTTGACCGGCGGACAGGCGTAAGGAGCGGGTTCGGTGGAGACGATCAGCGTCAGGCGCCCGCCGAGCGCCGCCAACTGTTCTGCGCGGGCGTTGATCACCGTCGCCAGTTGGATCCGCGAGTTGGCGTTCGTGGCATCGGCCCTGAAATTACCGTGATAGCGCAACGCGGGTCGGCTGATCGCCAGAATACCCACCGCCGCGGCGAGCAGGGCGAACCTGGGAGTCACCCGACGCAGCGACAGGACCAGACAGGCCGCGCCGATCACCAATGCGGCGTCGACGAAGACACCGAAGCGTCCGTACTCGGCCGGTTTGCCGGCGCCGATGAGGACGAACTGGACGAAGATGACCAACGCCGGAACGACCAGCGGCAAGGCATCGGCGCGGCGCCGCCACACCGCCATCGCCAACGCCACGGCGCCGACGATGGCCACCCCGGGCGTGGCGCCCTCGGCGGTCAGCTCCGCCACCCGGACGAGCCCCTCCCCAAGGCGCGAAACCTGGTACATGGCCAGCGAATTGCCGAAGTTGCTGCGAAGGACGTCTCGATTGGAGACCGCGTTGATGGCGACGTAGGGGTTGAGCAAAAGGTAGACAAGGGCGGCGCCGAGGACGCCTGCGCCGGCGTCAGCCAGCCAGCGCAAGCCCGGCGGTCGTGGCGGCCGATCGGCGGCCACGTCTGCATCGCCCTTTGCACGTTCGCCGCGCATGTCCGCGCGGCCGACGCCCTCGGCCCGCCTGATCCACGCCGCCAACGGGATGAGCACGAAGATCGGCAGCGACGAAAGCACCATCCCCTGCGCCGCGCCGCACGACGCGCACAGCAGCCACCAGTCGCGCCGCCCCCCCGCAGCCGAGTAGCGCATGGTGAACCCGACGGCCGCGAGCATCAGCACGGCGCCGGGCAGGTGCGGCTTGCCCTCGTGCGACATGCAGATCACCACCGGCAGCAGTGCGAATCCCAGCGCGGCCAGCACGCCGGCGGAATGGCCCGCCAGTCGCGACGCGATCCAGAAAACCACCCAGACGCCGAGCAGGCCCCACGCGGCGGCATAGCCGCGCGACACCAGATAGAACCGGCCGAAGGCATCCGGATGATCCAGGTAGAACGCGACATCGGAACGCACGTCGAGGAGGCCCAGCACGTCGCCCGCCTTGAGTAACGCCCCGATGGGGTAAAGAAACGCGCCGCCGTACTGGTACAGCTTGGGGTCGAAGTCGACCTGCCCCGGGCGCATGGATCCCAGCGCCCGCATGACGATCATCTCGTCGGGCTGGAAGGTGTAGAGGCGATATCTGAGGTAGATGGCCGCGACCGACTCGGGAGCATCCGTCAGCAGGCCGCCGGCGGCGTCGCCCTGAGGATCCGCGTCCACGTCGGCGCCGCGGTCGGGCGCCGTCCAGCCCGCGCCTGCCAGTTCATACAGCCGAGCGCCATCCCACGGAGGATCGTCGCCGAACAGCAGCGGATCCCATCGGGCCGTCGGCAGCCCCCAATCCAGACCGGAGATCGCCAGGAACACGTAGAGGGCTGACACGACGAGCATGGCCGCGCGGATGCTGAAGCTGCTCGCGGCGGTGTCTGTCTTCATGAGCCTTCGCGCTCGGCCGGGACCAGTTCAATCCGCACCGGCTCGGGATCCTGATCCAGCCGGATTCCGTCGGGGAGAATGAACTCGGGCGTGCGCGGTTCGAGCGGCCCCGCCTTCTCGTAATCCGCTTCGTGCAGTGGGATGACGCCATAGATGCCGGAGTTGTTCAGATCGAGCCGGTTGAGCGCCTCGTCCGTGCCGGTTACGACGATCGTCTGCGTGAGCAGGTTCGACTGCCGGCCGACAAGTCGGGCCTTGAACGGCCGTCCGAACGCAAGAAACGTCGGCGCCAGGCGAATGGGAACGGTCGGAATGGTGACGGTGCGCTTCTGGGCCGATTTGAGCGTCGCCACGACCTGAACCGTCTCGACCGTCGAACGGGCGGTCGGTCCAAGTCGATCCAGCGGGACGGGAAGGTCGAGCACGATGGACTCTCCGCGCGGCTTGCCACGCAGGTCCGACTCGACATCAACCACGATTCCCGCGTTCTGCCCGTTGGGGCCTTCAAACCTGGCGAACGCCAGCGCGGTCGTTTCCACGGTGATCTGTGCCGGCTGGAGCTTCGGCTCGACCTCGTACTCCAGTTGCAGCGGCCGCTTGACCGACAGCCCCACGGTTCGCGAGACCCGCTGATCGATCAGGATGTTCAAGGCGGGTGGCTCGACGCTGTCGACGCTGAGGTTCTTGAGCGCCTTGCCTTGAGAGCCGATCAGTTCGGCCAGGTTGACGAGCGTCGCGTTCGGATCGGGCGGGCGTTCATCCACGGGGAGAACGACGTCGATCACGCCGACGTCGTCGAAGTCTGCCACCAGCCGCCGCGGGCCGGATACGGTCACTTCGAGCGTATCGCGGGCGCCGTCCGCCAGCCGCACGATCATCTTGGACTCGGCCGACGCCGGAACGAGGCGCGGCCGGACGCGGATCTTGGCGCTAACGGTGAGCAACTGGTCGGCGCCGATCCAGATGACCAGCGTCAGAATCGAGGTCGTCGTCAGGAGCTTGATCTGTTCCATCATAAGTCTGTACGTCCGCGGGCGGCTCCGGTGCGGCCGAAACATCCGGCGCCGGAGCGGGCGTCGTCTCCGGACTCCGCGTTTCGGACAACATCCGGATCAACACGCTTCTGAGTTCATCCGGCGTATAGTCGCGGGTCATGTGCCCGTGATTGACGACGGAAATCGTGCCGGTCTCCTCGCTGACGACCACCACGACCGCGTCCGCCTCCTCGCTGACGCCGATGGCGGCCCGGTGGCGGCTGCCCAGCGTGCGCTCGACCGTCTCGGACTCCGAAAGCGGGAACTGGCACCCGGCAGCGATGATCCGATTGCGCCGGATGATCACGCCGAGGTCGTGAAGGGCAGAACCGGGCCAGAAGATGGTCTGGAGCAGTTCCGACGAAATCCGGGCGTCGAGTTCGACCCCGGTCTCGACCACAGCGCCCAGTTCGGTGCTCCGTTCGATGGCCAGCAGGACGCCGATGCGGCGGGCGGAGCACTTCCGCACCGCGGCAATGATCGGGTCGATGACGCCGTGCTCGTCCACGGTCCAGCGGCGGAAGAGCCGCGTTTCACCGATGCGGATGAGCATCCGGCGGAGTTCCATCTGGAACGCAACCAGCGAGACCAGAAAGACGCCCGCCAGGAAGTATGGGTAAAGCAGGATGATGCGGTCGAGTTTGAACTCGCGCGCGACGATCTGCACCAGCAGGAAGCTGATGGCCAGGATCATCAGGACCGCCTGGGCCAGCCGCGCCCCGCGCGTGCCGCGCAGGAACCGGAGCACGGTATAGACCACCGCGCCGATCAGCAGCAGCTCGATCAGGACCGTCCAGAGGTTATAGTGCGTCAGGTTAAGACGCGAGAAATACCGCAGCAAACGCTGTCCGAAGTCGAAATCGGCTTGAAGAAGCGCATGATTCAACGGCGGGCGCCCCGCGACGGTTGGGTTCCGCGGCTCCACGAACGACGGCGTACGAAGTATAGAATAGCGGTCGTCGGGCGGCAAGGAAGGACTGGTTCTCCCATGAAATGGGTCAACGCGAGGGGGGCGATCCCGTGCTGGCCGGTCCCGGCGGTGATGGGGATTCTCAACGTCACGCCGGACTCCTTCAGCGACGGCGGGGCCTACTCCACGGTCCGGGAGGCCGTGGCCGCCGCGGAACGGATGCTCGACGACGGCGCGGCCGTGATCGACGTGGGCGGCGAGTCGACCCGCCCCGGAGCGGACCCCGTCGACGCCGCAACCCAGATCGACCGAACCGCGCCGGTTATCCGCGAGCTTCGGTCGCGGCGGCCGGACGCCTTTGTTTCGATCGACGCGCGACTGGCGAGGGTGGCCGCGGCCGCGCTCGATGCCGGAGCGGACATCGTCAATGACATTTCCGCACTCCGAGATGACGCGGGCATGGTTGACCTGGTGGCCGATCGCGGCGCCGGGCTGGTTCTGATGCATATGCGCGGCACGCCCGCCGACATGCAGGCCGGCGGCGGACCGGTTTACGACGACGTCGCCGGGGCGGTGGCCTCGTTCCTGATGGAGCGCGCCGCCTTCGCGGCGGCCGGCGGCGTCGAGCCGTCGCGAATCGTCGTCGATCCCGGAATCGGCTTCGGCAAGACCGTGGAGGACAACGTGCGCCTGCTGGCGGAGTTGTGGCGGCTGCGTCAGTGCGGACAGCCGATCCTCATCGGCGCGTCCCGGAAGCGGTTCATCGGTTCGATCCTCGAAGTCAGCGACCCGGCGCAGCGCATCGCGGGGTCACTGGCGTGCGCGGTGCAGGCGACGCTGGAGGGCGCCGCCGTCCTCCGCGTCCACGACGTGCGGGAGACGGTCCAGGCCGTCCGGATGGCCGCGGCGATCCGCAAGTTGCGGCGGGAACTGCCCGTCTGACGCAATTACGCAGGCGCACGCGGACATGAGTCCGTGTGGCACCGTGCCGCCGGTGGTCGATCCGAGGCTGTCAGGCCGATGATGACTCTGATCGATCCCACGCGGCAGACGCGCCGCCGTCGCCGGAAACGACACTCGGAGACAGTCCCCATGAGCCGACCCTGGACAATTTCACGTAGACGTCCGAGCGGTGTCGCGGCGCTGGCCGCCGGATGCGCCTGCCTCATTCTGGTTCTGTCGGGCGGCTGCCCGGAGCCCGGCCCGGGCGACAATCAGAACCAGAACGACAACACCGACCCGGGCCTGCCCCGGCTCGTCCGCGTCGCCGACGGGTTTGTAGCGCCCGTGTTCCTGACGCACCCCGGGGATGACACCGGCCGGCTCTTCGTCGTGGATCAAGTCGGGACAGTCCGCGTCATCGACGCCGACGGCTCGCTGCTCGATGAGCCGTTCCTCGACGTGCGCGACCGCATGGTCGAGATCGGCATCGACTTCGGCAACGGCGTCGTGTTCGACGAACGCGGCTTGCTGAGCCTGGCGTTTCATCCGGATTATGCCGCCAACGGCCGGCTCTTCGTCGTCTACAACGCCCCGGCCGACGATGGCGAGGAGGGCGTGAACTCGGTTCTGACGTTGTCGGAGTTTGCCGTCTCCGACGACGACCCGAACCAGGCCGACCCGGACAGCGAACGAGTCATCCTCGAAATCGACAAGCCCCAGTTCAACCACAACGGCGGGCAGATCGCCTTCGGACCGGACGGCTACCTGTACATGGGCACCGGCGACGGCGGCGGGGCGAACGATACGGATGAAGGCCACACCCCGGAACTCGGCAACGGTCAGGACCGGTCGCAACTTCTGGGTAAGATCCTGCGGATCGACATCGACGGCGACGAGCCTTACGAGATTCCCGCCGACAACCCGCTAGTCGGTGCCGAGAGCGCGCGGGCGGAACTCTGGGCCTGGGGCCTGCGTAACCCGTGGCGGTTCTCGTTCGACGATGACGGGAACCTGCTCGTGGCGGACGTGGGGCAGGATCGGCTTGAGGAGGTCAACATCGTCACCGGGGGGGGCAACTACGGATGGAACATCCGCGAGGGTGACGACTGCTTCGACCCTCAGAACCCGACCATGCCACCCGATGAATGTCCCGCGACCGGCGCAAGCGGTGAAGCGCTGATCGACCCGATCATCGTGTATCCGCATCCCAGCGTGCTGACCGACGAGCAGGAGGCCGACGACGTGCCCGCCGGACTGGCGGTCGTCGGAGGATACGTGTATCGCGGCGCCGCCCGGCCGGAACTGGTGGGCGATTACATCTTCGCCGACTGGAGCAGCGTGTTTACAACACCGGACGGCTTCCTCCTTGCTGCGTCCCGCCAGACCGCCGTCGCCGATGAATGGACCGTACGGCGACTCGCCGTCGAGGACCATCCCGACGGTCGCATCGGCCGGTTCATCCTCGGATTCGGGGAGGACGCTGACGGCGAGATCTACGTCTGCACGTCCGACAACGTCGGCCCGACAGGGACGACGGGGGGGGTGTTTCGGATCGAGTGAGGACGGTCGCGTCAATTTAGCCTTCGGTCGCCCGAGGGCATCGTGGTCGTTCCGCCGGCTCTGCTCTGCTACAATATCGCCGGATGGGTTCTGTGAGCCGTGGTGCACAGGACCGATCTGAGGCGCCCGAATGCTGGATTCGATTGAAATCAGGAACTTCCGCTCGGTCGAAACCGTAGAGCTTCGCCTGGGCGAGCCGGTGATTGCGCTGATCGGCAAGAACGGCGCCGGCAAGACCAACCTGCTTCATGCGATCCATGTCGCGGCCGAATTGTGCTTCGGCAATCCAGATCCGCTTTTCAGATTGGCGGCCAACGATGGCTCGCGCCCGACGGAGTTCGTCGTCAGGTTCGCCGCAGACGGAGCCTGCTATCTCTATCGAGTCTCTCGCGCGGCGTTCCCCAATGAGGATTCCGCCGTCAGCGAATCGCTCGAACGAGACGGCCGGGCGCTGTTTACGAGGAAGGGCCGGGAACTTACATCGAGCTATGCACCGTTCGAGTCCGCCCTCCGCGTTCCACTTGGGATACCGGGATTGTGGAATCTCATGCAGGTGCTACCCAGGGAGCACGCGCTGTTTGCTCCACTCTCCGCCGCCGATCGCTGGCTGCGCGGCGTCCGCTACTTCCAGGTCCAGCAGCAGTTTCAGGAACACGCGGAGAGAGCGCCCGTCTCTCTCGTGGATGCATCTCGCTACGAGCAATGGAAACAATCGCTGGATCAATCCCCATTTCCCGACTCCGTCATGCTCCGCCTCGTCCACATGCACCTTGCCGAACGTCGTAAGCTGGACGAGTTGAGATCGCTCCTCGGTGACGACGGGCTGGGCTTGGTCTCGAGGATTACGATCGAAGAGATCGACGTGCCGGACGCGGACTCCAACGGCGGCCGTAGAAGCGACTATCTGGTCACGTTCACCCCGTGTGGCGGCATCGCCGGGGGCGGACGATCGTTCAAGGTCGGAGGCTTGTCGGCCGGGACGTGGCGGATCATCCAGTTGCTGACCTATCTGGTCTTCGATGAGGCGTCGTGCATGCTCGTCGAACAGCCTGAGGACAGCATTCACGCCGGCCTCCTTGGCAAACTGCTCGACATCTTCCGGACCTACGCCCACCGGACGCAGCTCATCTGCACGACCCACTCGGCCCGCGTCATCGACCTGATCGGTCCGGAGGGCGTTCGGCTGGTCACGGTGGACGGCGTTACGACGGAAGTCGCCGAGTTGACGCCGGAAGACGTCGCGGCGTCGCAGTCCTACCTGGCCGACGAAGGGACTCTTGCAGAGTTTCTGGAGACGCTCTGACGGCGATCGTCATGCTCGCGATCCTCGCCGAAGACATCTCGGACGCGGAAGTGTTGATGCACCTCGTCCGCCGGCGCCGCAACGACACGTTGCCGATCAAGACGAAAGGCTACGGTGGCTGTGCCCAGCTCTGCCGTAAGGGCGGCCGCGACGTTCGCACCTGGGTGTCCCGTGGCGTAACGCAGGTCATCGTCTGCCATGACGCGGATCGCCACCCTCCGCAGGAGATTCGTGAAAAAGTGCTCGCGGCCGTGATACGCCGGGCGGCATTTGCCGGTTCCTTCCTCATCGCGGTACCGGTCGAGGCAATAGAAGCGTGGATGATCGCCGACGAGCGGGCGATCAGCCGGGCGATCCCCTCCTTGAAGATCAAAGCCCGGCGAAGCCCGGAGCGCATCCCTGATCCAAAGGAGTGGATTATCCGCGAATCGCGCACGCGGGGAAGCAGGCCGCTCTACGTCCCCACCGTCTCCAATCCCGCGGTCGCAAGGCACCTGAGGTTCGACGTTGTCGTCGAGAAGTGTCCTTCATTCAGAGCGTTCCTGGACTGGCTGGATCAACGTCCGCGTTCCTGATTTGCGCCCGAGCAGTCTCGGCGGCGCGTCCACATGCCGGCAGGCGATGCTCAACGGATCCGTGCGAATCGCGGTGTGCGGATGTACGGCAGCCGTCAACGCGCCGGCCCGATCGTTACGCCTCGGTCTGAGAGCACTACCTCCACCGCGCCCACGTCCGCCGTGTTCAGCCACTGCCGCCCGCGCAGGATCATCGGCAGGGCGGTACGCTCCAGATTCCCGCCGCGGCCGTGGGAGCTGATGCAAACTTCCGGATCCACGGCGTCGATGAACGCGGGTGAACTGTTGCGTACGCTCCCGTGATGCGGCAGCAGCAGCACATCCGCCTGGATGCCGCCGCGCTCGATCAGCGCGAGCTGCGCCTCGTCTTCTATGTCGCCGGTCAACAGGACCGATCGACCCGCGTACGTCACCCGCAGCACCAGCGACGTGTCGTTGACGCTCGCGTTGGCCAAGTCGTCGGGGGGCCACAGGCGTTCGAACTCGACGTCTCCGAGGCGCCACGTCGTCTCATGCGCGGGGAGCGTCTCAACGGGAATACGGTGCGCCGCGAGCCATTCCAACAGGTGCGCGCCCGGCGAGCCGGCGGGTGAATGGGAGGCGAAGTGCGACGTCGTCACCACCGGCCCCAGCGCATCGCCCGGTCCGTAGCGACGCAGCTCATCGAGCAGACCCGGCAGCGCATTGTAATGATCGAGATTGGCATGGCTGAGGTAGACAAGATCGACGCGGTCGATGCCGCGCGACCGCAGGAATGGCGCGACAATCCGCGCGCCGGCGTCGAACGGCCGATCGCTGCCGGCGTCGTAGAGCACGGTTCGCCCGTCCGGCAGTTCCAGCACCGTTGCCAGGCCACGCCCCACCGACAGCACGGTCACGCGCAGCGAGTTGTGCGCGCGGCCGGCGACGGTGGAACCCGCGGTACCCCACGCAACCACAATCGCAGCCAGCAGTGCCGCGGCGAGCACGTCCCGCCGTCGCGGCCGTCGGTGCGGCTCGATCAACGCGCCGCTGCGATCCCACGTGCGCGCGCTACCCGTGCGAAACGCCCAGACCAGCGCGCCGAGCGCGACGTAGTAGAGCATCATAAAGCTCACGCCCGGCCGTCCGACGGCCACCGACGACCAGGGCAGTGCGCCCGCCGCGTTGACGAAGGCGATCAGCACGCCGTCCAGCAGCGATACGACGCCCTTCACCGGCAGCGCCAGTGTCGGCGAGACCAGCGCAATCACCACCGCCAGAAATCCGCCCGTCACCAGCGCCCCGACGATCAAAATGGCGGGCACCGAGGTCAGCGCCCCCCACGGTTGTACCCGATGAAAATGCCACGCGATGATCGGCGCCGTCACCAGCCACGCCGCCATCGACACCTGCAGCGGCTGGACGACCCAGCGCAGGACGTGGCGTCGCGCGCGGTTGACCGGCGTGAAGCGGTGCAGTCGGTCGAGCACGCGACCGTCCGGATCGCGCCGCCGCAGCAGTGCCGGGTAGCGCAGCCGAATCCACACTTCGCGCTCCACCCCGCCCAGCGCCGGCGCCAGGTAGCCGATGCCGCAGACGGCCGCGAACGAGAGTTGAAAGCTGACGTCAAAGATCACCGGCGGGAAGATCAGGACGAACAGGGCCGCCACACCGGCGAGCGTATTGAGCAGCGTACCCCGCCGGCGGACGAGCACGCACACGCACACGGCAATCGTCATCACGGCCGCGCGCAGGATGGAGTAGCGCAGGTCGGTCCCCAGTGCGTAGAGCACGACAAAGCCGATGATGGCCGCGGCCAGGAACCGGTGCGACCACGTCGCCAGCCGGCCCACGGCGACGACCAGCAGAATCAGCGCCGCCAGATGCGCCCCGCTGACTGCCATGAAGTGCATGCAGCCGGACTTCACGAAGGCATCGGTCAGTTCGCGGCTGACGCCCGCCCGCTGACCCAGCACGATCGCCTGCAACAACCCCGCCTCGTCGGGATCGACCGTCGAGGCGTCCTCGAACAGCGCGTCGCGCAGCGTCTGCCGCCACCGGTCCAGAGCGGCGGCGACGTCGAGACGGATCACGACGGCGTCGCGGGTTGTCGAGGCGTCCGCAAGGTCGCGGCGGGGCGGCTCGCGCTCGGCCGGCGTCACGTTGAGCGCGAAGTCACAGAGAAGCGATGCTCGGATTCCATCGCGGCGGGCCTGCAACGCCCAGTTCCGCCCGCCCGGATTGTCCGGCGGCCGCAGCGGCGTCAACCGCCCGAACACGTCGATGTCGTCGCCGCGACGGAGATCGAGCACGGCCTCGTGGACGCTGACGTGGATGCGCCCGTCGACCGGCTGCGAGCCGTGCGCGGCTTCGATGGATGCGCAATCGAGCTCAAAGACCGTTCGTTCGCCGCCGTAGCTCCAGCGGGCGAACTCGAACGAGGCGGGTTCCAGCAGGCGCGGCTCGCTGACCACCCGGCCGCGGACGCGCGCGATCGCGCCGGCGCCGGGCGCGGCGTAAGCGGGTGCTGCGCGCGTAGGTGCGGCGCGAGCGGGCGCGCGTGTCGGCTCGTTTGACTGGGATGTAACGTCGCCCGATACGGACGGCGCGTCGGTTGACGCGTCGGACGGGTCGCTCGAAGCGAATGGCGCGCGGCTTGACGCCGGGTCGGTGAGATTTGCCTCCGAACGGGCGGGCGGTGGCGGACTCGACGCATCAACGAACCGCGCGATGTCCAGCTCGCTCCGGGCGTGGACGACCTGATGATGCCGCGCCCACCCCGCCCCGGCCGCGGCGATCAGCACGAGCGCGGCCCCCGCCTGCCGCCGGCACGACCCGATCCCCAGCAGCCCTGCCGCCACCGAAGCCATCGCGATCGCCCACGCCGGCGAGGCCGCGGTCCGCGAATCTACGAACACACCAAACATCAACCCGATCGCGCACGGCAGCAGCGGCGCGGCGCGCAGGACGCTCGTGGCGACGCCCTCCCCGTTCGCCGCGGCCGCACCCCCATCGACAGATGAACCCGGCCCGGGTTTCGTTCGATCGGACATCCAAAGATACGCGGTCAGGTCCGCGGCAGGATCGCCGCTGCCGCATCGAGGCCCCGTCCACACGGCGTGCCGCACTCCGGGCACACGCCGGACAAGTTACCGGTGAGATTGTAACCGCATTCACCGCAGGCGGGATGTTCCGGGTGTCCGATGGGGGCGACGGCACGGTAGGCGAGGCGGGCGTTCACGAGGGCTACGGCAGCGGTCGTAGCCATCGTCGTGGCGTCGAGCCAGCGATCGGTGACCACGTCCCAAAGTTCGGGGAGCTCCCAACACGCCAGTCCTCGAAGCAGCCAGAACCATCCACATGCGAAAGCGTCCTCAAAGAGCAGCCACGACAGCGCCGCGACGATCCTGGGCGGATCGACGCCTCCCGAACGGGCGTGTACCGACTCTGGATCGGCGAGTGGCTGCGCAAGTTGCGGATTCGCCACCGGCTCGGCGGATCACTCCGGCATGCGTTCGAGGATC
The DNA here is from genome assembly GCA_964648365.1 of uncultured Phycisphaeraceae bacterium. Lineage (GTDB taxonomy): Bacteria > Planctomycetota > Phycisphaerae > UBA1845 > UBA1845 > SURF-32. The sequence goes on along the minus strand of CAZYLK010000013.1, from coordinate 44,226 downwards.
TTGTCGCCGATGCCGTAGTCGAGCGCCTCGGCGGCGGACAGCCACTTGTTGCGGTCGCAGTCCTTCTCGACGACGTTCATCGGCTTGCCGGACCGGCCGGAGATGATCTCGTACAGCAGCTTGCGCAGGCGGATGATCTCCTGCGACTCGATGGCCAGGTCTGTGGCGCTGCCTTCCATGATGCCGCCGAGCAGCGGCTGATGCAGCAGGACGCGGGAGTTGGGCAGGAGGAACCGCTTGCCCTTGGCCCCGCCGCACATGATGACCGCGCCCATGCTGGCGGCCATGCCGCAACAGTAGGTGGCCACGTCGCAGCGGAGGTACTGCATGGTGTCGTAAATCGCCAGTCCGGCGGAAACCGAGCCGCCGGGCGAGTTGATGTACAGGTGGACGTCCGCTTTCGGGTCGTCGTTGGAGAGGAACAGTAACTGGGCGATGGTCAGGTTCGCCAGTTCGTCGTCGATCCCGCCGGTCAGGAAGATGATGCGGTCTTTGAGCAGGCGCGAGAAGATGTCCATCTCGCGGTCGCCGCGGCCGCTGCTTTCGATCACGAACGGAACTCGCTGATTCGTCACACCCATCGTGTTCTTTCCAAATCTTGTGGCATCGGTTTGCAACGTGTCTGCAACCGGTGTCTTCAATTCCAGTATGTGGCACCGGTCCTCAACCGGTGTCTTCTACCGGCAGACCATGTGCCATCCCATTCTGGCTACAGTCCCACGCACCGGTTGGAAACCGGTGCCACACCAGATCCACCGGTTCGAAACCGGTGCCACACCGGGCCGGTCACTTCTTCTTCTTGTCGTGAACGTCTTCCTTGAGGATTTCGTCCACGATGCCGTAGGCGAGCGCCTCTTCCGCGTCCATGTACCGGTCGCGCTCGGTCTCGTCGGTCACTTTTTCGATGGTCTGCCCTGTGTGTCGGGCGATCAGTTCGTTGAGCCGCTTCTTGTCGCGGAGGATCTCCTCGGCCTGGATGCGAATATCCTCGGCCTGGCCCTGGATGCCGCCGTAGGGTTGGTGAAGCATGACCTTGGCGTTGGGCAGGATATAGCGCTTGCCCTTGGTGCCGGCCATCAGGATGATCGCGGCGCCACTGGCGGCCTCGCCGATACAGTAGGTCGCCACGCTGCAGCCCATGTACTGAATCGTGTCGTAAATGGCGAGCGTTTGCGTCACCAGCCCGCCAGGCGAGTTGATGTACAGGTGTACGTCCTGGTCGCGCTTGATGGACTGCAAGTAGAGCAGCCGCATGATCACGACACCGGCCGTCCGCTCGGTGATCGGTCCCGGGATGAAGATGATCCGGTTTTCCAGCAGCATGTCCTCGATGGACATCTCCCGCGTCCGCTGGTAGGGCGGGTACTGGTTATAGGTCCGAATCAGCGGGTGCATGATCTCTTCCATGTGCGTTCCCTGAATCTCCTGGCCAACCGGCCGCGCCCACGGCCGCGCCTCAGTTAGGTCGGCGATTTCGCGGATCGTCTGGGGATAATATGCGCGGGGTCCGGTAACTGCAACACGCCGGGATGGGCCTGTCAGCGTCGTGGGACCGAGGCTTTTTTTCATCGCAGCACACCGCCGTTACTTGCGGCGGCGCTTGCGCTTCCGAGCTTTCGCACCCCTCGGTGCCGCGCTCGGCGTGCCGGGCCCGCCGGGTCGCTGAAGCTCCAGGTAGATCGCCCCCGCTGGGCCGTCGTAGTGAAATACCAGGTGCCGAAGTATGTCCCGTCCAATCAGGCAAACCAGATCACGGCAATGGACACTCAAGTCGTGGCAGTGACAGCGTGGAATGTTTACGCGGAACCCCTCGAGTTTGACGCTGCACGGCACCGTTATTCCTGTCGCCTTTCCGCCAATGCCGAAAGACTCGACCATTCCGGACGGCTCCAGAGCGAGCGTCTCGGCGACCCCACGGTCAATCGTGGTCACGGAGGCGCCGGTATCGAGCATGGCGTTTCCGACGATAACGCCAGGGATCGGGGTGCCCGACTCGTGCCGCTTTCGCGCCGTAGCATGGTGCAGCCAGATCCCGACTTCGACGGTTGGACCGTACGCTTGCAGCCCGTCTGGCGCGGAGATTTGCACGTTGCCCTGCTGCCGGGCGCAGGAGAGTTCAAGACGGGGCATGGAGCGTGCCGCAGATCAGAGACAACGGATCATCCAACGGATCCTCGCGCAGAACTTGCCGGATGAGCACGGGTACCTCGCCCCACTTATCAAGCGCGGCCTGGTAGGCCTGTTCGTCCGAAGCGAAGAACGCGAAATCGTCGCCACGGATCAGCACGAACTCGCCCTCATGCGCTTCCGCCCACGAGTCGCGGTGTTGCTCGAAGAATGCGAGCTCGGCGTCAAGGACCATCCGTGAAGGCTCCCTGCAAGGCTCTAAGTACGCTCACCGGATTGTAGGCCGCAGTCAAGCGTCCGGCTATCGGTCGGTGAGCGGTAGTGGTGTCGGCTTTGCGGGGCCGGCCGAACTCACGGCGCCTTCCTGTTCAGGCATGGATGCACCCGAAGCGTCATCAGGATTCCGGGAGTCAGTCCTCTCCCCGCACACTACTACGCCGGCTTCTGGGCCTCCACGTCCGTCACTTCGGCGCCCTCGAGAAGCTGGTCCAGCAGCTTCTGATTGCGGAGTTCGATGTAGAGCGTCGTCAAACCGTCGTTTCGGGCAAGTTCGTCGCGGACGCGGTCGAAGCGCTTGTTCTGCCGGGCGGCCATTTCGGCGATGGCGCCGTTGAGTTCGTACTCTTCGACCTGAACTTCCCGCGCTTCCGCCAGCTTTTCGAGGATGAAGTCGAGCTTGAGCAGGCGGGCGGCGTCCTTCTCGGCCGAGACCCGCAACTCGTCCAGATGCTTGTTGATCTCCGGCTCGGGTACGCCTTCGCGATACAACTCCACCATGCGGCGGCGCAGCAACCGGACCGTCTGCCGCATCGAAAGCTGCTCGGGCAGCGGCATCTCGGTCTTCTCGATGAGATAATCTGCGACCTGGCCGCGCATGTTCTGCTGGGTGAGTTGTTCCACCCGCGCTTCCATCGCCTCGCGAACGTGCCGGCGGAATTCCTCCTCACTCTCCAGTCCGTAGGCCGCCAGCGCGTCTGCGTCCATCGGCGGAACGGTCAGGCGCTTGATCTCGCGGATGGCGAATTCGAACCGCGCCGTCTTCCCGCGATGGGCGATCTGCTCGTGCTCATCGGGGACGGTTCCCTCGACCGTGACCTTTTCGTCGCGCCCCTTGCCGACCAGCGCGTCGCCCAGGTCGGGCAGCGGGACGTTCCACAGCCGCATCCTTCGGGCGGCGATCTCTTCGTTGTCGGCCGAGTGGACCACTTCATCGCCGATGGAGATCTTCATATCCACGTAGAGCAGATCGTCGGCCTCGACGGCGCCGCCCTCGACGGGCGTGTAGGTCGCCCGCTGCCACTGCATCTGCAGCATCTGCTTGTCGACCTGCTTGTCCGTAATCTGGATTTTGGGCCGATTGACGCTGATCTTGTCCAGCGAGGGCAACTCGAACTCGGGCCGCACCTCGACCTCGCAGACGTACGTCAGCGGGCCGTCCTTGGGCATCTTGATGATGTCGAGCGCCTCGCCGACGGAGACGAGCTTCTCCACGTCGACCGGCCTGGTGTGGCCGTGCTCGTCGGCGCGCTGCTCGGTGGTCTTGACCCACACGAGCGGATCCCCGACGGATTCGATGCCCTCCTTCTCCATCGCGGCCATGAAGGACGAACCGACGAGCTTGCCGACAAGCTGATCGCCTACGTCGGGGGCGAACCGCTTCTCGACCAGCTTCATCGGGGCGTGGCCCTTACGGAAGCCAGGCACGACGGAGTCGCGTCGCAATTCCTCGAATTGCTCCTGCATGCGGCCGTCGAGCGTGTCCCTCGGCACCGTGATCGTCATCTTGAGTCGGAGCGGCCCGATCTCTTCGCGCTGGATCTCGAGCGCTTCCTTCAGCTCGGCCATCTGGCGCTGTTCGTCCGTCATGTCCTCTTCCGAGGATTCGACGTCGTCGGCCGCATCTGTCTCCTGGCCGCCTTCCAGGGTCTGATCCTGCTCCAGCGTTGCTTCCTCGTCCGCCATGATGCCGCGTGCTCCTGCCGATTGAAAAGTGCCGGCGCGCGCCGATCGCCACCCCGGGCCGACCGCCACCACCGGGCGAAAAGCCACCTTATCGCCCGGTATGGGGATTGGCAACGGATGGGGGAAGCCATGAAGGCGGTAGACAGGCACCAAGGCACCGAGGTACGGAGGGAGAGCGAAGCCACGGAGGCACGGAGCCACGAAGGCAGGACGGGGAAAGCAGGGAGCGGGGGGCACTGTGGCGGGGCGCGGTGGTGGGGAGAGGCGGAGCGCAGCGTCTTCGCGCGGGTGGCGGGAGGGAGGGGTGGTGGGTATTCTCGCCCATCGTTCGGGTCGATCCGCGCCGGGCGGGAGTCCGAACGCTGAACGTAGCCCGCGTCCGCCGGATCGGCCGCGGCTCTCGTCAGGAAATGGAGTTCATCATGATCACCCGCAGCCTTGCCGCTGTGTTGCTCTCCGCGATGTCAACGCTTGTCCTCTTCACCGGCTGCACCGTGACGCCGCCGGGCGGCAACGACAACACGCCCGAACTCACCGACCAGCAGCAGGCCGCGGTGGATTCGGTTGTGACGCAGATGAGGGCCGTCGGTCAGACGCTGGGCGGCTTTTCCGCGCTGGACGACGTGGATCCGCAAGGCGACGGGACGTTCGGCGCGTGCCCGGCAGTGACTGTTGACGGACAGGCGCTGCCGGCCGTGCAGATCACCCTTGACTACGGCGACGGGTGCGAGAGCACGCTCTACCCGGACGCTGCCGTCAGCGGTTCGGTCACGGCCGACACGGCAATCGGTTCGCAGGCGGTTTCGCTGACGTTCAACGCCTTTGGCGTGGACGATGAGGTGACCTCGGGCACTGCAGAACTGACGCGTGCGAGCGTGAACGGTTCGACGCAGTGGACGGCCGCGCTCGACATCGAGACCACCGGCATCGGCACGGCCGAAGGGACAATCACCGTGATGTTCACCGTGACCGGGGAGGACGGCGCGGCGTCGGTCGTCATCGACGTACCTGACGGCACGCTCACGCTGACGAATGTTGACGACGATGCGTACGACGTCGAAGTGCAGGCGATCGTCATGGCCCCGACGGCCAACGGCAACTTCCTGCCCGAGGATGGTACGCTGACCTTCGATATTCCGAACGATGGTCCCGGCCCGGATACGATCACGGTCGTGATTGCGTTCACGGAACACTCGCCGGAAGACGGTGAAGTGCTGGTGTCTGTTGGGGGCGCGGATGCGGTATCGTATCACGTTCCCGGCTTCGAGTAACGTGCGCCGGTCACCCGCCGAGGACGAGCATCATCGCCAACTTGAATACGGCGGTGGCGGCAAGGGCGACTGCCAGGACGGAAGCGGCCGGGCGTCGATCGGGCGCCGGTCGCGGGACGAGCTTCAGTGCGGTTTCGCGGGCGACGGGGTCGTCGCCGGCCAGCGCCTCATCGCGGCACTGCGCGACCAGGCGACCCGCTTCGATTGCGGAGAGGCCCATGCCCATTGCGTACTTGACCACGCGCCGGCGCCGTGCAGGCGTCAGCCGCCCGGTACGGATTTCCGTCTCGATCATCGTACGGAGGATCAGTTCCGTGGGCGGGATGAACGTGTGGGTTTGCGGCGGGGCCGCGTCGATGCAGCGAAGTTGCGGCGCGGTCGCGGCTTGGGTGCGGCGCTCGTTCGACGGGGCTGCACGACGGTCGTCCCGGCGCGTGCCACGCCGATCCGCGGAAGCGAATGCCGGCTTCACGGCATCCGCGGCTTCGCCGCGTGGATTGTCGCTGTCTGCTCTGTCAGGCACTTCTTTCCCCTCCGGCCGATCATAGCCGTCGGGGAGTGCCTCCGTCGCTCCGATAAGCGTCCAATGGGAATCGAAGGCCGGTGCTCCGGCTGCGCGGCCGCAGCGGCCTGCGGCTCAACGGCGTGGAATCCTCGGTCGCCTTCGCCTGCGTGTCATCGTGCTGTGCGTACGGACCAACCAGGCAGACGATACACTGCGGGATCGGTCTGCCTCTTGTCGACCCGCGATCGAGACGAACCATGGCGCGCCTGATGAAACCAGAAGGAACGAACTTCCGCCTCACAGAGTTCGTCCCCGCCACTCTGCTGTCCGCCAGCCTTTGCACGGTGGCCGCGTTCCTGCAGGAACTTGATCCCGATGATACGCTGCAGCGCTACGACGATTGGTGGCAACATGACGGCCTCGAGTTCGAGAGGGATCGCATCGACCTGCACGGGCTGTTGGAACTCGTGAAGTCGCCTCAGGCGATCTGCGAGTCAATGCCCGCAGACGATTATGTGCGGGTGGGAATCGCGTCGCCGAAGGTTGGTTGGTATTTACGCTTCTACCTGACGTGGAACGCAGCAGGCGACGTCCTGGAGGGCGACTTCGACATTACCCTGCCCGGTGAGCATGTCGAACGGTTCAAGCAGGTCGTCATGCGCGACCTTGCCGTCCGTCTCGAAGTGGAGGACGCGTGCGCGTACTACGCGCGCATCCTGCGATAGCGACGACGGCGCCCAGCGGCGCCGGCGGCCGGCGCGCGCTATCGCTGGGTGACGGAGTAAGTCCGATCCGCGATGAGTCGCCCCTCGCCGGCGTACCAGCGCTGCGTCCGGCGCAGCAGGGGAAGTGGCTCGTAGCGGGAGACGATCCCGTTGGGCATGCAGATGGCGAACCTGGCCCGCCGGGTCGCGGTGATCCGGTCGCGAATGCGAACGCTGTGCGGGCCGAACACGATGATTCGACGGCAGTGCCAGCCGGCGCCCACTCCCGCCTTTGGCGAACGGCGCGAACGCCTTCCGCCCGACAGATCGCCATCCTGCGTGGCGATGCCAATTCCAAACCGGCGCCCGAACCAGCGCCGCAGCGCGGCACGCCACGCAGCCAGCCCGTGCGCTGCTCGAAGACCGCTTACGTAGCCGTCGAAGCCGCAGGCGTGGTGCGAGAAGCGCATCCGGCTTCGGTGCCGCGCCGGTCGAAGGAGCGTCCCCGGGCGTTCGATCAGGCTCGATCCATCATCGCCGGCCGGCGCGACGCATGCGCCGTCGTCAATAACGGGGATGGCGGCGGAGCCTCGCAGCGGCAGTACAGTGGGGCCGTCGCGATGCATCGCTCTCGCTCCGCAGCGTGTGCGCCACCACAGGCGCATCGACCCGCCCCGGCGGACGTCGACGACCGCACGGTAGTCCGGCGCGTCGTAGACCGTGACGCCGCAGCCGCGATGATGGATGATCCGGGGCGAGCCGATCGTCGCTACCGGGCTGATCACGGGTTCAGCCGTTGTTGCGGCACGGTCCTTCGCGCCGCGGGACATTGCGGTCGTCGCAGCGGAACTCTCGGCCGTTGGAGACCGCGGGTGCTGCGCGAGGCCGGCCGCGTGGCTCAGGGCGGCGCAGAGATCCGCCACGTAGTCGTCGCCGTAGAGCGCATGCTCCCAAGGCCGGCTGCTCGCGCACAGCGATTCAATCGCGCGTGTCATCTCGCAAGCGACGGGCAGGCGATCCGCCATCACTTCCGCCGCAAGAACCGCTGCGGCGGTGGAATCGAACGCCACGGCACTGGGCTTGCTGCCCGTTGGGACCGGCCGCGCGACGCTCGCGACGAACGGCACCAGCCGGGCGAGTGCCGCGTCGACTTCCGGCCACCTGCCCAGGCAGGCGATCCGCGCGAGGCCGAAAGAGAAGGCCGCCTGGCGGCGGTAGTCGATCACGCCGCGGGCATCCGGGAACCAGCCTTCGTCGTGCTGCGTGGCCAGCATTGTGTGGAGTCGGCGGCGACCCACGTCCAGCATCGAACTTCGTCGGACCAGCGTTGCCCCTGCGATCAGGGCGTGCGCGGCCCGCAGTTCCTCGATGCCCTGACCGGGCCGGCCCTTTGCCAACCAGCCGAGGAAGCGCTCGATGTCGGCGAACATGCCCGGTGTCTGATATCGCTCGCATTCCAGCAGCAATTCGACGATGTGGCCGCCCGCCTCTGCGCAGCGCAGCCAGCGCCGCCGCGCGAGCCGGCAGGTCGGCAGCCCGCGCGAGCACAACGCCATCTGCCAGCGAATGAGCCAGCTTCGCACGCCCTCGCGGATCACGCCGGCGCCGTGCATGCGCGGATTCCGCTGACACAGAAGCGCAAGCGCGAGCGCGGCCGCACCCTGCGGCCCCGCCTGCCGAAATCGCACCGGGGAGATGACGCCGACCGGCGCGCGACCGGAATCGAGCTGCGCAAGCAGCCGCGGCGCCGCCGCTCGCACGACGGCCAGGTAAGCGTCGGATCGCAGACCTTGCTGCGATCGGGCAGGCTCGGTCGGGATCGCGGCGGGTTCCCGTCCCTGCCGCGCAGGTTCAGTGGCTTCGAGCAACGTAGTTGCGGACATGATTAAACCGCTCTCGGAATCGGAGCAGGCCAACCGGCCGCGGCGTCCACGGCCGTGTACGGCCTGCTGAAGATTGTGTGGCAGGGGCCGGCCCCGCCGGCGCTTCCAGCCAGTCGAGTCACGAGCTGGAAGGCTGTGCAACACCACTCCGAACGGGCTGCTCTGGGTCTATCGTTGTTTGAACGGCGCTACTTCCGTCCCGGAGAGCACTTGCAGCGGTTTTGGCGGACGTGAATGAGGCGTCGGCCGTACATGGCGTGGTCATGGGCGATTCTGCGAGCGCCGACGGGAACCTATGCGCACGGCCCGCGCCGGTCGAGACGTGCCTCGACGAGGAGTGCCGGACCGTCGCCGTCCTCGATTGGCCGGACCCGCTTCAGGACGGCGCCGCGATTGAACGCCACGCCCAGGCCCGGCGGCGTGCTCTCGCCGGGTCGATTCGAGCAGAGTTCGCAGTGATGGCCGGCGGCCAGCGTCGCGTTTCGTGCGACGCGGAAGCTGATCCACTCCCCATCGAGTTCAGCGCGATCGCAATACAACGGCGTCTCACCGGTGGGGATGAGCCAGAGTTCCCGCAGACGGCGTCGGACTTGTGCGTGCGTTGGATTGGCGGGATTTACCATGGGCGGACTCCAAGCGGAGTGCCGCCCGACGGGTGGCGTCGCTCCGCCACGGTGCGCAAACGAAAAGCCCGTCCGCCGCCTGCGCACCCCGATCGAACAAGGGTTCGATTGGATCCTAGCGCGCAGGCCGCGACGGGCCATGCGTATGAAACTGCGTCGTCCGGCGATCAGGCGCCGGGCATGAGCGCCGATGCCGGGACTACCGACTGAGCCCTGGTGATTTCACGCCGGTCAGAGCCTAGTAGCGCCGCGATCCGCCACCGTACCCGCCGCCGCGGCCACCGCGACCGCCACCGCCACCGCCGCCACCGTAGCCGCCGCCACCGCCACCACCGCCGCCGTAGCCACCGCGGCTCTCGCGCGGCTTGGCCTCGTTGACGGTCAGCGCCCGGCCGCCCTGCTGCTGGCCGTTCAACGCGCTGATCGCGGTCTGCGCTTCCGCGTCAGAACTCATCTCGACGAACCCGAAGCCGCGGCTGCGGCCGGTCTCGCGATCCATGACGATCTCCGCGCGGACGACGGTGCCGTGCGGGGAGAGCATCGCCTCCAGTTCGGAACTGGTGACTTCGTAACTCAGGTTACCAACATACAGCTTTTTGCCCATCAGTGAACTCCTGATTCCAAGGCAGATGCGACCCACGTTTCGCTTTCCGGGTCGCCAATGAAAGCGGCCGACACGATCCGGCCTCGTTAGGTAGGAAGAGTCAGGAGCGGACCAGATGCGCTATACAAGCGTCGAGTACGAGCCTGCGTCGACGAACCAACTGGCCTGTATCATCCCCATGTGCGTCACCAGAGTCAACGGGGGGCTTTGGAATCCGACCCCGCTGCGATGACGGGCATTGCGTGTGTTCCGCCGGCGGGTGCGGGCACCCTGCACGACCGGCGGTTACAACACGAGCCACTGGAGCAGTGCGAACAGCGCCAGGCCTGCGGCGATGCCGCCGGCGGCCGCGACGATCAGTCGCACGGCCTCCGGTTCCTTCCGCGGGGCGCTCGGGCGACCGAGGGGCGTCACCGCGCGGACGGGTCCGACGGCCTGACGCCGGGAGAGCGTCGCGACTTGACGCCGGTCCAGCACGGCTGCAGGGCTGCGCTCAGGCGGCTCCGTGGCGGCGGGCCGCAGCGCCAGCGGGTCGCGGCGGACCGGAACGGCGGCGTCCGTGGCGTCGAGCGCGGGAACGGGGATGGACGACATCTCTGCCAGCCGCTCGTTTCCATGAATGACGGGCACGACGCGGGCGGACTCGACGTCTTCGTCGTCGAACAGAAACTCCTCCAAGCGGCGCTCGTCCCATCGACGCTGCTCACGAGCGCGCTCGTAGGCCTGCCGCGCCCGACCGGTGATCCTTCCATGCCTGACCAGTTTCATCGTGAGTCTCCGTGGCGAGCGCGTCCGCAATGGCGGTCTTCGGTCTGATACCGCCGGCCGCCTTCGGGCGACGCCCGCCGCAGTTCGAAATCGTCAAGATCGGTCCGATTTGTGGAGCGGAACTGCCGAGATCTGGAGATCGGTTGCGGGGCGGCCGTGTACACTTCGTCATATAATGTGGCGGGCCAGGATTCGCAGCGATCGGTGACAGGGCGGCCGCGTGAAAAACGTCTCTGCCAGTGTGGACACCCAGGTGGTGGAACGGCCGGAAGCCGCCGACGAGGCGCCCACGGTCCAGGCCATGCAGGCCGGCGACCGCGCCGCCTTTGCGCAGTTTGTGCGCCGCCACCAGGCCTGGGTGCGGGGTGTCGTGTATGCCTCGGTCGGTCGCCGCGACCGCGTTGAGGACGTCTGCCAGCAGGTGTGGATGTCCGTCTGGCAGCGGGTCGCGGAGCTGCGCGATCCGCAGCGGTGGCGGCCCTGGCTGTTCCGGTTGGCCCGCAACGCGGCGTTCGACGCCGGGCGCGAGCAGAAGCGACGCCAGTCCTGGCTGGACGGCTTTCTTCGGAATGCCCCGCCGGCCAGCGCATCCGAGGCCTCCGACGCCGAGGCGTCCACGAGCGAACGTCATCAGGACGTGCTGGCCGCGATCGAGGGCCTGCCGGCGATCTATCGGGAGCCGTTCGTCCTGCGGCATGTGTGCGGCTGGTCGTATCGTCAGATCGCCGATGCACTGGACATGCCGGTGGATACCGTCGAGACGCGCCTGGTGAGGGCGATGCGGCAGTTGCGGCAGGCCCTGCGGGCGCAGGGAGTGATGGAATGAACCGCGGCGACGAAGACCAACTGGAGCGACGGGTCATTCGCCACGTTCATGGCGAGTTGACCGAGGCCGAAGCGGCGGAACTCGATCGAGCGATGTTGACCGATCCAGCGCTGCGCGCGCTGCACCTGTCCTACGCGCGGCTGGACGGGCTTACCGCGGATGCGCTTTGTTCGGTGATGGAGTCGGGTTCGCCGCTGGCGGTCGTCGCGCCGCCGCTGTGTGAACAGCGTGTGACGCAGCGACGCTCGTGGCTCAGATCGCGCTGGACCCTGCCGATCGCAGTCGCGGCCTCGCTGGCTGTGGCGATGTTGATTCCCGTCGGATCCGAGGATCCCGCGGACCATTCCGGCTACCGGGACGTGGGCGTCGTCGCCCACCGGCCGGTTATGCCGGCGCCGACGGCGACGCGGTTCGAACGTCCGCTGACCCACCTGGTGGGTACCGGGCCTTCCGCGGCGCAGCGCAACACCGCGCGTGACGTGCTCGCGGTGATGGGGGAGGACGGGCGGACGATCTACGTGATTGAAGTCGAGCGAACCCAGGTGACGCGCGTTTTGTCGGAGGGGACGCGATCGCGCGTGGTGGGCAACGATTACTGACCGTACGTCGGCGCGCGGCCGAGCGCCGAAGTGACGATAGCGCCGGACCGCAGGTGCGGCCGGCGACAGGCAGAAGCGACCCTGAATGTACGCGCGACGGGCGCCTGCTCATTTGAGCCGACGCACCGTTGTGCAGCGAAGGAGATTGAATCCAATGAGCAGCTTGAAAGTACTGTTGCCCGTGCTTGCCGCGGCGCTGACGGCGTCGGCGCTGTCGGCGGAGGAATACAAGAGTGACGGTCGATCGCAGTCCGCCACGGCCGTGACCACCGTAACGACCGGTTCCGAGGGCGGCACGTTCGCCGTCGCCGGGGATCCGGCGGTGATGGCCTGGAGCACAGCGTTTGCGTCGCCCGGCTCGGGCGGGGTCAGTGTGACTTCGTCGGACCCGAACGCACCGCAGCCGAAGGTCTGGATGGGCGTCAACCTGGCCGATCCGTCCGAGGCGCTGGAATCGCAACTCCAGATCGAGGGCGGTGCGGTGGTGGTGAACGTCGTCAAGGACAGTCCGGCCGCGCAGGCGGGCGTGCAGCGGTTCGACGTGATTACCGCGGTGGACGGCCAGCCGATCATCAACTCGACGGCTGACGTCGTACGCGTTCTGTCGAACTATGAACCGGGGGCGACGGTTCGCGTGGATCTGGTTCGCAAGGCCGCGCCGGTCAGCATCCACGTGACGCTGGCCCAGCGCCCGGCGCAGCCGTTGGAGTGGTCGTTCGACTTCGCGCCCGATGCACTGGTGGAAAACAACACCTTCTTCCACGGCAAGATGTTGCAGCGCGACGACGACGGCAACTGGCAGATGCAGGACTTCGGCAAGCTGGATCCGGGCGGGTGGCAGCAGTTCTTCCCCGGCCAGAACAGCTTTTCGTCCAGCCTCTACGTCGACAACGACAAGAAGAGCGTACGCATTCTTTCCAACGTCAACGGCGTCACGCTGATCGTTGATGAACGCGACGACGGCACGGTTTCCGTCAAGCGCGTCGCGGCCGGCGGGGATACGTCCGAAACGGTCTACGACAATCGCGATCATTTGCAGGCGGAGGATGCCGAGGCCTTTGACCTGCTGACCCGCACGCACGTGCAGACGAGCCCGTTCGGTGCCTATGCGTACAGCTTCGACCCTTCGCTGAGCGGCACTGCCCTCGACGAGGAGGCGACGAAGCGGCTGGAGGAAGCGCAGAAGTCGATGCGCGACGCGCTGCAGAACTTCTACGTGTTGCGCAGCGGCGGCGCCGCGGCCGGCGCCGGCGACCCCGGCGTCTCCATCTATAACGACGCCTTCAAGAATGCGTACCTGTGGACGTACGCGCATCCCTTCGGGCAGGGCGGGAAGCCGTCCTACTCCTTCAAGGTACTCGACGGCGGCGCGGTCGAGGTGCGCATCCGCAAGGGCGACAGCGAAATCGTCAAGCAGTTCTCTAGCGACGCCGATATGCAGCGGCGCAGCCCCGATCTCTACCAGCGGTATCGCGGGGTTGAGGCTGCGGATTGACAGTCGGTGACGCGGCGCGGCAGCCGCCGTGACGCCCTCGCGTAGTTCATTCAGAACGGTCCGTCTCCGATCGGGGAGGCGGGCCGTTTTTGCATTTGTGGTTGCCGGATGCACGCCGCCGTCAGGTTTTTTTGCCGTACGGTTGAATCGACGCGATCAAAGCGCTAGAAGTTCGCAGAGTCCAATCTACAGATTCGCAGCATTGTTTCTCGTGGTGCACTTCGGCGCGACGATGGTCGCCGCCGCTTTTCGCCGCGTGAGGGGTTCTCATTGGCGCCGGCCGGATCGCCCGACTGACGGGCGCGGTTTGCCGTCGGCCACACTCGCGAGATCGCCGTGTACCAGCACGCATCGAACTCTGCCATCCGTCGTTTCGGCCTTGCCTGGCCGGTGCGATGGACCGGGCGGCGCATCCCGTGGGACGGGCCGTGGGGCCGCTCGCCGCCCTGAACCGGCCGTCACGAGCCGTGCCGTCCGCACCCAAGTCGAACTGTGCCGGCGGGAACCGGCGCGGGCGTCGCTTGATGTCCGTCACGTTCCGGTGAGCCGTTGGCCGCGGGGCGGCGCAAGAACAACGACCCGGAACAATCACTGAATCGCTCATTCGCTCGCGCCGAAGGCCGCCGCGAACAAGGTGTCGCTGCGCGCCGACGGCCGACCCTTCAGGAGAAACTTAGGATGAAAACGAGAAGATTTCCGGTACGGCCGTGCGCCGTGACCCTCACGCTGGGACTGGCCGCGTGGGCCGTGGCGGAGGATGTTCCGCCGGCGCCTCATCTTACGGATACGGCGCTCAACCGGCCCGTGGCGCAGGCGCCCGCCGATGAACCCATCACGATCGACGACGCGGCGCCGATCGCCGGTAACCCCTACCACCCCGATCCGAACCATTGGAATCATGGCGTTCCGCCCATGGAGCCGAGCGCCCAGGTCTGCCGGCAGTTGTGGACGAACCAGTCGTGGCAGGACTACCCGAACCTCGGCGACACCGACCGCAGCGTCGCCATCGAGGTGAACGAGCCGGTGACCATCGACCGGCTCAGCTTTGCCGTCGGACTGGGACGGGCCACCGACATCACGATCAACATTCGCGAGGTCATCGGCGCGGTCCGCCAGAACACCGTCCTGGCCTCGGCGTCGGCGAACTTTCCCGCCGGCGGCAATGCGGGCACCTGGCGCGAACTGCCGCTGCACTTCACCTTCCTGCCCGGCATCCGGTATGACCTGGCGGCAGAGGGCAACCCCGGATGGGGCTTCAACGTCAACGAGATGCGGCTGTACGACTTCAACAACCCGTCGCTGATTTACGCCAACGGGTTTGACGTGGGCGCGGTCCGCATCCTCGACGGCGGCTCGGGCGGAAATTACGGCAACACGCTGACGCCGTTTTTCCTGTTCTGCGACGTCGACTGTCCCGGAAACGTCGACCTCCGCGGGCAGGCCACGTTCGATCAGAGTTCTTTTGGTCGACCGAATACTGCGTTGTATGCCCAGTCGATCGAGGCCTGTGACCGGTATCTGTCGGAGGTGCGCGTGCGTGGCAGCCACAGCAGCGGCAACGACGTTCAGTTCAACGTGCTGATCACCGGCGCCCGGCTCGACGCGGGCGGCATGGGCGCTGCGCCGGACATGACCGACATCAGATGGACGTCGCCGCCGCAGCGGTTTCCGGTCGGCGGAGGTCTGACCGAGGTGACGGTCAATCCGAACATCGGCGTCAACACGGGGCAGACGTACTTCATCGTGCTGGACTCGTTCTCCTATCCGAACAGCGGCGTCGGCACCGTCCGGGCGACGCCGTTCAACGGCGGCACGGATCACTACGCCAATGGCGAGTTCGTGTTCGCCAACGTCTCAGGAGAGAACAACCTGGGCGAGTTCAACAACGCAGTGTGGGGCCACCGCTATGCCAGTGATCAGGATCTCGGCGTCCGCGCGGTCTTTACCACCGGGGAAGCCCCGCGGTCGGGCGTGATCGACTTCCAGGCGCTGGAGCATCATGACGCGCTCGTCGCGACCCAGGGCGCGACGTACGATGAGGAGGGCTATCGACTCGAGCACATCGGCGGGGCCAGTCTGGCGAGCTTCGGGACGCAGGAGGGGCGCTACCCGCAGTCGACGGCGATGTTCAACAATGCCGTCAATGGCGTGACCCGGCTGGCGAAGATCAACGGCGCAGCGTTCGATCTGATTGAGATGCAGATTGCGGAGCTCAACGCCGCCAATCCTGCCCCGGTGAATTTCACCGGCTTCAAGCAGGGCGGCGGACAGGTCGCACACAACGTCAACCTGGACGGGAACGGCCCGCAGAACGGGCTGCAGCGGTTCGTCTTCCCGAACACGTTCACCAACCTGACGCACGTCGAGTGGCGTCAGGAATCACCGTTCCACCAGTTCGACGAGATCATCGCGCGGGATGCGCAAGGCATTAACTGCAACCTGATCCGGCGCTTCAAGAACAAGTGCAAGAACGGGAAGATGAAATCGGTTGTCAAGTCGAGCCTGCCCGGCGGCACGATGCTGACGATCGACAACAATGGAACGCCCCATGCCATGACGCTGAACAGCAACGGCAAGGGGAAGATCAGGGTGAAGAACCAGGCGAACATCGCGCACCGGATGGTGGTCCGCGAATGCCCGGCGCGGAACTGCGTCGTTGCGGACTGCAATAACACGAAGTGCAAGGGCTGATCCGCGCGGCTGGCCGAACGGCCGTCACGGCTGCGGTGCTTTTTCCGGCGGCCGGGGTGAACTGCCCCGGCCGCTTTCTACTACCGCCACGTCGGTCTGACGGCTGCCGGTGCGGAAGCTGCGTACCCGGCGCTACCGGCCTTCCGTGAGGATGAACGCCGGGTCGATCCAGTCAAAACGGTCCTGTATGTCGCCGTTGCGGCCGAAATCGACCTTCAGTTCGACCCGCTTAGCGCCGGCGGCGTCGACGCGGACCGGTCCTTCGAGCGATCCGCGGGTCACGCCCTTTCGTTCGAACTTCACCTCGGCGTCAACCAGGATCGTCACATCGACGTCGGCCAGTTCGCCGCTGTCGTCGTCAAGGCCGAACCAGGTGACCAGCGTCGCTGCGGTGGGTGGGACGTCGAAGGTCAGGACGGACCGACTGTGAACGCCGAAGCCGTAGTCGAACCCGGTTCGACCGACCGATAGCGGGCCGCCGGTGACGTTGTGATCGACCTGATAGCCCCACGTCTTTCCCATCATCGAGTCGTGCTTGTGCGACACAGGTGCAAGCTGCGTAAGGCGAAGCCAGCGGCCGCCGAAGACGTCGATGGCGGCGATGCGTCGGGCTTCGATCTGGACGGCCTGGCCGCCGGCTGTCCGGCCGCGGACCAGGCCCTGCGACCAGGCAAGTTCGCCCAGCGTCAGTCGCCCGGAGTTGACCAGCGTGACGACGAGGCGGCGCGCGCCCTGCGGCCGCGGCGCCGGGGGTACGAACCGGACGGCCGAGATCAGTTCCATCTTGACCACCACGTCCTGCCCGCTGCTTTCCAGCGTCACGGAGCGTTCGTCGAGCGCGGAGATGAACCCGCGTACGCGATCCCCATTCTTCAGGTGAACGATGTCGTCCGCCTGGTTTTCGGCGTGCCGAGAGGCCGCGTCGGCGGTTGCGGCCGTCGGATACCACGCGACGATTTCGTCGAAGGCGATCGCGATGTCGCCCAGGTCGTCCGTCCGGAGGGTGACGCTATCGTCGCCGCCGCCGTGCAACCGGCCGTAGAGGACGTCTCCGCCCGCCAGCCACAGCGCGCCGTCCTGGGGTTCGGCCGGGGCGGGTGCGTGGCGGGTCTGGATGCGGGCGACCTCGGTCAGTGGCATCGACCGGGTCGCGCCGCCTTCGGCATGGAATCTAAGCCCATCCTTTGCAGAGAGTTCCAGCACTTCGGCGAGCGGCACGTCGCCCTCGATCGTTCGGACGAATGCCGGGCGGGCGGGAGCGTCGTCACCCTCCAGAGCAGCGGCGGCGGTCGGCGACCCGACCAGCAGGGCAAGCAGCGTCAGCACGGTTGATTCTCCCGAGGCGTGAATGGGGATTCGATTCCGTCGCTCTTATGGTGCCGTGGAAGGCAGACGGACGTCAATGGCCCTGCCGCCGGAGTGCAGGGCCGTACCGTCGACGGCGGGTTGCGCCCGGAATGGCCGTGAGGCGAAGAGCCGGCGGTCTTCACGAAAACTTTGCGCCGCGATGAGGAGATTGGACACAATCGGTGTGGATCATCGCGAACAGGTTCCGGTCGTGACGTGCGGAGGCGGCGCCGGTGGGCCGGTGGATGCCGATCGGGTGAACGCGGCTGCCGATTCCGCGCGGCAGCCCGAGCGATCGATTTCGATGAACAGGTGGATGGATCGTCTGATCGCAATCTCAAGTCATGCAAGACACGCGCGGCGGCGCTCTGCGGCGGGCTGCACCCTGGCGGGACGGCCCGCCATAGCGGGGTCACCGGGCGTCCTATATTTCGAAACCGCTGCGGCGACGACCGGGCCGTGTGCGCGCTGCAATTCGCCACGTTCATGGCGGTTCCTGGTTTTGTTGTCTTACCGCGTGCCGCCGGCGCTCAACGTGTGTGACACTCTGGGCGGCTCAACGCGGGTCTGTGCCGCGCGAGTCGTGTGGCATCCGCCAGCGGCGGACCGAAGGCACGCCGTGGCAGGCTGGAGCGCGTCGTTCCCGAGCGATGCAACACCCGCATCGCTCACCACGGCCTCGAAGACGAGACCGTGCCACCCGCCTAAGCCGTTACGCACCCCGGCGCCGATTGCCGGTGTGCCATCCGTTGACATGTTATCGTGCAAGTGCCATAATGGCCTTTTGTGCGGCCGAGCGCGTCATCAGACGCGCGTCGTTCTTGGCTCGGCCGTTCCCTTTTCCAGGAGGTTGTGAGATGTTTGCAGAGAGAGTTGTGGCACGGCTGTGGGCCGTGTCGGTGGTGGTCGGTCTCGCCGGAGTTGCCGCGGCCCAGGACGATTGGTCCTACGGGTCGCTGGAGTCTGACACGTCGTTGGAAGTGCCGGTCGAAGCGACTTCCGTTGAGGACGTTTGGTTTGATGACGCGCAGGAGATCGCGGGCAGCCCGTATTATCCGGACTCGGGCGAGTGGAACTACGGCGAGCCGCCGATGGATCCGTACGCCCAGGTCTGCCGGCAGTTGTGGGGCAGTCAGTCGTGGCAGGATTATCAGAACATCGGCGACACCGATCGCAGCGTCGCGATCCTCGTCAATGAACCGGTGACGATCGAGCAGCTCAGCTTTGCGGTCGGGCTGGGTCGCGCGACGGACATTACGATCCGAATTCGTCAGGTCATCGGGGCCGTCCGCCAGACGACGATTCTCGCCGAGGCGACGCGAAGCTTCCCGGCGGGAGGAAACGCCGGCACGTGGCGGGACTTCCCGATGAACTTCACCTTCCTGCCGGGCATCCGCTACGACCTGTCGGCGGAAGGCAATCCGGGTTGGGGCTTCAATATCAACACGATGCGCCTGTACGACTTCAACAACCCGACGCTCGATCCGAACGCCGGATTCGACATCGGGTCGGTGAAGGTTCTGGACGGCGGTTCCGCCGGCAGCTACAGCAACACGCTGACCCCGTTCTTCCTGTTCTGCGACGTGGCCTGCCCGGGCAACGTCGACCTGCGGGCAGCGGCGACGTTTGACCAGACCTCGTTCGGCCGGCCGAACACGGTGCTCTATGCTCAGTCGTTCGAGGCCTGCGATCGGTATCTGACCGAGCTGCGCGTGCGCGGTACCCACACGGGCGGCAACGACGTTCAGTTCAACGTCCACGTGACCGGTGCTCGTATCGATGCCGGCGGCATGGGCGCGGCCCCGAACATGACGGATATCAAGTGGACGTCGCCGCTGCAGCGGTTCCCGGCCGGCGGCGGCCTGACCGAAGTGACGGTCAATCCGAACATCGGCGTTAACACGGGGCAGACCTACTTTGTGGTTCTGGACTCGTTCTCCCAGCCGAACAGCGGCGTGGGCAGCGTTCGTGCGACGCCGTTCAACGGCGGCAGCGACCTCTATCCCAACGGCGAGTTCATGTTCGCCAACCTGTCCGGCCAGAACAACCTGGGCGAGTTCAACAACGCGACCTGGGGTCATCGCTACGCGAACAACCAGGATCTGGGCATCCGCGCCGTCTTCACCACCGGTGAGGCGCCGCGCTCGGGCGTGATCGACTTCCAGGCGCTGGAGCATCACGACGCGGGTTCGTCCACCGGTGTTGCGAGCTACGATGAGGAAGGCTATCGCGTGCTGCACACCACGGGCAGCAGCCTGACCACATTTGGTACGCAGGAACGGCGCTATCCGCAGTCGACGGCGATGTTCAATAACCAGGTCAACGGCATCACGCGCCTCTCGAAGATCAACGGTACGGCGTTCGATCTGATCGAAATCAAGATCGCGGAGCTGAACGGGGCGAACCCGGCGACGGTGAGCTTCACCGGCAACAAGCAGGGCGGCGGCCAGGTGGCGCACCAGGTGAATCTGGACGGCATCGGCCCGCAGAATGGCCTGCAGCGGTTCGTGTTCCCGAACACGTTCACCAACCTCGTGAACGTCGAGTGGACGCAGGTGTCGCCGTTCCATCAGTTCGACGACATCGTCGCGCGGGATGCCGCCGGCATCAACTGCAACCTGATCGCCAAGTTCAAGAACAAGTGCAAGAACGGCAAGATGACCTCGACGGTCAAGTCGAGCCTGTCGGGCGGCACGGTTCTGACGATTCTGAACAACGGCGTTCCGGCGCAGATGACCCTCAACAGCAACGGCAAGGGCAAGTTGAAGGTTCTGGGTCAGGCGAACATCGCGCACACGATGCAGATTCGTGAGTGCCCGGCCCGCACCTGCGTCGTTGCGGATTGCAACGGCTCGAAGTGCAACGGGTAAACGGTTGACGGCCGGGGGTCGGCTTGACCCTCCGCCCACCTGAAGCAGCCGGCCGCGGTCGGGGGTTGACGCCTCCGGCCGCGGCTTTTTGTTGCGCGGCGGTCAGGGCGGCGATCGGGGGCGGATGTCGAAGAGCGACAACTTCCGACTTGATTCTGCGGGAGGAGTGTGGTATTAGTTGAATGATCAACTAACCCAGCCGGTCGTGGCCCGGGACCGTGATTGCGGCCCGGTGAGCAGCAAGGGGCAGGCCGCGGACGCTCCACCCGGACCCGTTCCCTGACGGGTGGCGGCGCGGTTGACCGGGCGCGGCTCCATCGGATGGGTTGCGGCGTGCGGAGCGTGTGAAAGGTTACGTTGGATGCCCCGGACATCGGTTGCCGAACGCTCCTCGACCCGCGACCGTTCCTCCACGCGCGAGCGCCTTGTCGACGTCGCGATGGCGCTTTTTCGTCGGCAGGGATACGAGGCGACCGGGGTCGCCCAAATCCTTACGGAGGCGGGCGTCAACAGCGGGAGCCTCTACTACTTCTTTCCGCGCAAGGAGGATCTGCTGCTGGCCGTCCTGGAGCGGTACAAGGAGTTGCTCTGGCCCGTGGTTCTCCAACCCGCGTTCGATCGCGTCACGGATCCGCTGGAGCGCGTGTTTGCCGTGCTGGCCGGGTATCGGGCGATGCTTGTGGAAACCGGTTGTGTGGCGGGGTGTCCGATCGCCGCGCTGGCGCTGGAGATGGGGGACAAATCCGACGAGGTGCGTCGGCTGGCGGCTGAGAATTTTGAAGCCTGGCGACTGGGCATCCGCGGATGCCTGGAGGCCGCGGCCGTGCGGTTCCCGCGCGGGACG
Organism: uncultured Phycisphaeraceae bacterium; assembly: GCA_964648365.1. Taxonomy (GTDB): domain Bacteria; phylum Planctomycetota; class Phycisphaerae; order UBA1845; family UBA1845; genus SURF-32. The sequence goes on along the minus strand of CAZYLK010000013.1, from coordinate 23,107 downwards.
GACCTGGATCGGCTGGCGACGTTCGTCCTGACCGTCATGGAGGGCGGAGTGATGCAGGCGAAGACCGTTCGCAGCGTGGCGCCGTTCGACGCGTGCGTCGATCAGCTTCGCGTTTTTATTGACCTGTTGACTGGTAAGAATGGCGGCTCCGTCCGCCGGAGGAACGAATCATGAGTCGTTGCTATCTGCTCTGCTGTGTGGCACTGCTTGCCCGGAGTGCATCTCTCGGTGCGGCGCCGTGTGGTCCCGATGACAACGGCCCTGCTGCGGCTGCGGGCGATACGTTTTACGTCTGTGAGTTCGTTCAGACCGATCGTTGGGAGCAGGGCAAGCCGATTCGTGCGCAGGCCGGTTTCGCGGAACATCTTGCGTTCATGGCGCGGCTCAAAGCCGACGGTGCGCTCGCGATGGCCGGTCCGTTCACGGATGAGGCCGGCGGCGGCGTGACGCTGCTGCGGGCGGCGTCGGCGGATGACGCCCGCCGGATCCTGTCGCAGGAGCCGTTCGTGCAGCGCGGGCTGCTGGCACTTGATTCGGCGCGCCCATGGCATGTGGGCATGAACACGCTTTGCCCTTCGGCTGAGACGATCGCCGCGCGGCCGATGCCGGCAGAACACGAGACGGCCCGGAGTGCTCGGCCGAATGGGCGCGCGGCGGACGGGTCGCGGGTGCTGTCCAAGGAGGTGATCGTCCAGGCTCGCATCGAAGCTGTATGGCGCTGCTGGACGACCTCCGAGGGCATCGCGTCGTTTTTCTCGCCCAATTCCACCATCGAGCTGCGCGTCGGCGGTCCGTATGAACTCTACATGGGCGCCACCGCGCCGGATGAGTCCGGCAAGCGCGGATCAGAAGGCTGCCGCGTGCTCAGCTTCGTGCCGCACGAGATGCTTTCGTTCGAGTGGAACTTCTCGCCCGCTACGCCCGGGCTGCGCGCCTCAGGCGCGAAGACGCACGTCGTGCTGCGGTTTGATGATCTTGGCGCCAACGGCGTGCGCGTGCGGTTCGATCAACTCGGCTGGCAGGAAGGCGAGGAGTGGGACGCGGGCTATGCGTACTTCGACAAGGCGTGGGACTGGGTGCTGGGGAGTCTGAAGAAGCGGCTGGAGGGCGAAGCCGCGGCCGTTTCCGCGGGGGGGTGAGGATGGGCGGCCTCTTGCCTGCGACGCGCCGGCGTTGATAACACACGCCTGCGCCGCGCGTCAGGCCTGTGCGGCGAGATGGGAGATCGTGCGATGGACAGCAACCGGATTCGCGTCATCGTCCTGGCGGTATGTGCGTTCAGCGTGCGCGCCATGGCGCAGGAGCGATCACAACAGGGCGAGGCGGCGCCGCACGTCAGCGCCTGGCAGAGTGGTTTTGAGGAAGCGTTTGCCGCCGCACAAGCTGCGGAGGCGGCGCAGCGCTGGGAAGAGGGCGTCCGCCTCTACGAGCGCGTGCAGGAGTTCATCCCCGGCGAGCCGACGACGCTGGTGTCCCAGGCGCGCTGCCTGATCCACCTCGGTCGCGGCGAAGCGGCGCTGTTGTGCCTGGGACGCGCGGTGGAGGGCGGATGGACACTCGAGGATCAACTGCGCAGCGACGCGGCTTTTGTCCCGCTGCACGGGAGCGATGATTTCGAGCGTCTTTTCGTCCGCATGGCCGAGATCCGCGCCGAGCCGATCGTCGTCTACGTTCCGGCCGCGCTGGATCGGACGCGGCCCGCGCCGTTGATCGTGGCGTTTCACGGGCGGGCGGAAAATCCGCATCTGTTCATGCCGAGTTGGAAGCAGGCGGCCGATACGCTCGGCGCGGTGGTTGTTGCGCCGCGCGGCGTCAGGACCGTCGGCGACGGTCTGCCCAACGTATGGGAGAAGGAGGGCGCGACCAGTTCCCGCGAGATCGACGTGGATGCCTGCCGCGTGCTGCTGGAAAGCTGCCTGCAACGGGCCCGCGCCGCGGCGAAGGTCGACGAACGTCGCATGGTGCTGGCGGGGTACTCGCAGGGGGGGGCGGTGGCGCTGGCGCTGCTGTGCCGGAACCCGGACCGGTTCGTCGGCGCGTTCGCGCAGGCGACGGTCTACATGGACGGCGACGCCGACCTGTGGCGCGCGGCCCGCGGCCGTGTGCGCGACGGTGACGGACGGGTCGTGCTGATTTCGGGCGAACTCGACCGGCTCAGGCCGCACGCGGAGCTGGCACGCGATCACCTCACTGGTGCGGGTTGGGACGTACGCTTCGAAGTTGTCCCCGGCGTCGGACACGAGCCGCCGGGAGACAACACGCGGCGGCAGATTGAGGCGGTGAGGTACCTGCTTGCGGGTGAGAGGGAGTCCGCGACTCAGGGGGCTAGGGAGTGAGGGAATCACACTGTCGCCAGGTGTCCAGCATGTCGGCCACCGGCCGGTTCGAGGGCAGGCCCTGCGGGTGGGTGCGGATTTCGTCGGTGGTCACCCAGGCGACGTCGGCGACCTCGCGCGGGTTGGGGGCCAGGCGGCCGTCGAGCATTTCGACCATCCAGATCGCCAGGATGACATCCGCACGGGCGCGGACCGCGCCGAGTCGGTGGTAGGGGCGTGTCGTCAGGCCCAGTTCCTCCCGCATCTCACGGATGATCGCGCGGCGCGGCGTCTCGCCCGGTTCGACGTGCCCGCCGGGGAAGCACCACCGCCCTGGTACGGCGATGCCGTGGGCGCGCTGGATGAACAGATACCGATCGTCGCGATGCAGGATGCCGATGACGCCACGGCGGATGCGAAGCGGGCGCTCCTCGGCTGTCCGCGTGCCAGAGGAGGCATCGATGCTGACGCCGGTGCTTGAGCAGCCATCGCTCATGCGGGCTATCGTAGTGGATGTAGTGTGCGCGGCAAAAGCTCGCGCGTGTCGAAGGGCCCGGCTACGGACTTATCGCTCCCGACTCACCAGAATACGGGCATGAAGATACGGGCGGAACGGGTAGAACCGCCTCGATCGGCTGCGGGCGGGGTCGAGCGTCCGAAAGAGCGGCCGACGGGTTCTGCGCGTTCAACATGCCCCTTGCGGCGCACCGATAGAGCGCAGAAGTGACGACGGCGGGTTCGCCGTTATCGGGCTTCTGGCGTGCGACCAAGCGCTGCGGCGGCGGGATCGTAGAGTGTCACTACTACTCGCTCGAGCCGATACCTGATCCGAGGGTTGAGTTATGCGACCGAACGGACTCCATTCCGAGGCTGGTCTTACCCTGCGCAACACATGCACCGTGCCGCCGAGCGATCGGTGCTCGGGCCGGTCGGTTGCTGCACCGCGCGCGCGGGCACGGCGCCGATGCGTGGCGGCTGCGGTACTGGCCGCGCTGGCGGGTTGCGGCGTTCCGTCCGCGCCGGTGGATGACAACACTCCGGGCGGGGGCGACAACGGCTTCGTGTTCGAGGCGGAGAAAGATGACCCGGCGCTCGCCTCGCTGGAGATCGAGCCCGACCAACTGATCGTCCAGACGCTGCCCGGCGCCGATCCGGTCGACTTGGCCAACGTCTACGGCGCCGTCGGCGGAACCGTCGTTGGGACTATCAGCGAGATCGACGCGACGATCCTCGACGTACCGGCGGGCACGCTCGCCACGGCGGCGGCGACGCTGTCGGCCGACGCCGCCATCGAGGGAATTCAGAAGAACTACTACTACGAGGAAGGTGCGACGCCGAACGACCCGCTCGTCGGCGACCAGACGCAGATTTCCCAGATCGGTGCGGACGAGGCGTGGACGATGACGTCCGCGGATGCCGACGTCATCATCGCCATCCTCGATTCCGGCGTGGCGCTCGATCATCCCGACCTGCGCGACAACCTCCTGGCAGGTATCAACGTGGCGGACGGCAACGCGAATGCCGCCGACGTGGCCGGCCATGGCACGGCGGTGGCCGGTGCGGCCGCGGCCAGTGGGAACAACCGCACGGGCGTCGCGGGTGTGGCCTGGGGAGCGAGCATTCTCCCTGTGCGTGTCACGCGCACGGACGGGCTGGCGGCCTCGTCGGTGATCGCGAAGGCCATCATCGTGGCGATGCAGAATGGGGCGCAGGTCATCAACGTCAGTTTCGGTCCCCTGCAAGCGGACAAGGTTGTACTGGCCGCGGCGCAGCGAGCGCGGAACAACGGCGCCCTGGTGTTCATCAGTTCCGGCAACGACGGGCAGAGCAAGACCAGCGCAGCGACCGACGCGGCGCTGTTCATCGGAGCGGTCGACGAGTCGTCGGCCGTGGCGCGGTTTTCGACGCGGGGGCCGTTCATCGACTTCGTGGCGCCGGGCGTGCGCGTGCTGACGACGGAGCGGGGGGGGGACTATGCGGCGGCCAACGGCACGTCCTTCGCCAGCCCGGTGGCGGCCGGCGTGGCGGCCCTGATCTGGTCGGTCGATGCGGGCTTCCGGCCGACCACGGTGGTCGAGATTATGCAGGACTCGGCCGCGGATCTCGGCAAGAAGGGGCGGGACAGCGAGTATGGATACGGACTGGTTGACGCTGCGGCTGCGGTCGAACTGGCCCGGCGGACGGACGTGCCGACCGACACCACGCCGCCGACGCTTTCGGTGTCCAGCCCGGCGGACGGGGCGAGCGTCAAAGGGCGAATTACCGTCAAGGCTACGGCTTCCGATCGCTTCGGCGTGGCGGACGTGGTGCTGTCCGTGGACGGCGAGCCGTTCGCGACCGATGCAACGTCGCCGTACACCTTCGCACTGAATACGGCTGCGCTGAGCGCCGGCGTGCATACGCTGGCGCTGGTGGCGACCGACACGTCCGGCAACGCCTCGGCGGCGGTCGAGCGGCAGATCAGCGTCGGCCGCGCCTCGGACGATCGCACCCCGCCGGAGGTGGTGATCATCTCGCCGACCGAAGGCGCTTCGGTGATCGGAACGGTCGAATTGCGCGTTCTGGCGACCGACAATGCCGCACTGGCGCGGATATCGTACGCCGTGGACGGCCGCACGCAGAGCAGTGCTAACGTCGACGGACCGCGGGCGGAGCACAGCTTCATCTGGAACACTACGGGTCTGGCGACCGGCAGCCACACCGTGCAGGTGACGGTGACCGATGCGGCGGGGCTGAGTGCGTCGGCGACGGTTGACGTGAGGCGATAGACGCCTGTTGAGAGGCGTGCGGCGCGCTGGCGTGCGGGCCACGGGCCTCATTCCTCCGGCTGGAGTCAGCGCCGCCTTTCGCACCGCACTTCAACGGATGGCAGGGCGCCGGCAGCTCGAGCGAGTCGCCACGTAATGCTTCGAGCGGGCCCTGCGCTCGCTCGCTCGCCTGCTCGGTGCGCTGCGGTGCCGCCGCCCTTGATTGAATTCACCGCCCGGTTTCGTTCTAATCGCTGAACACGCGCTACGGGCGCGGCGCACGCACAGGAGGAATCCGCCATGCTGAGCAGCTACGTTTTCGCGCGGGCCGTCAGTGACGGCCTGGACGCAGCCCGCACCGCGTCCAGTCAGCGGTCGCCCCAGGAACTTCAGGAACTTCGACAGGTGGAGGCGCGGCTGGACCGCACGCTGATGGTCTGCCAGGCGATGTGGCTGCTCCTGAGTGAGAAGCTGGGCGTGACGGAAGAGGAGTTGATCGCCAAGATCAACGAGGTGGACCTTTCGGACGGCCGGCTGGATGGCAAGGTCCGCCGCCAGCCGCTGGCCTGCCCGAAGTGTTCGCGCACGGTCAGCCCGCGTTTTGATCGCTGCATGTACTGCGGGCAGGCGCTGATGGCAGATCCGTTCGCGTAGCGCGCTCTGGTCGGTTTTTGTTTGTATTGTCGTTGCCTCGGAGTGAAAAAAAGGAGGAAGAAGGGGCTTGACAGCCGCCCATTTGACGATATAGATATGGATAAATGGTCGATGGAAGGAGCGTGTGCGAGTCGTGCTGTCGTTGACCGGGGAATATGCGATGCGGGCGGCGGTGTACCTGGCGCGGCACCGGGATGACGGTCCGGCGCCGGGGCGCCGGATCGCGGCCGACCTGAACATCCCGCCCAAATATCTCTCGTCGATCCTGCGCGAGCTGGTGCGTGCCGGCGTGCTGGAGGCTTCGCCGGGCAAGACCGGTGGATTCCGCATGGTGCGTCGGCCGGAGGAAGTTCGGCTCAGCGACGTCCTGACGCCGTTCGAGTCGGCCTCTTCCACCCGCAACACGTGTCCGTTCGGCAACCACGAGTGCAGCGACCGCAACCCGTGCGACGGGCACACGCGCTGGAAGCGGGTGAAAGAGGAGTACCGGCGGTTCCTGGAAGAGACGACGGTGCGGGACGTGGCCATGCCGGCGTCCCGGCGCGAGCGGAAGCCGGCGTCGAAGCCGCTGCGGCCGGGGTGATGGGGCCGTTGGGGCGCTGCGCCGGCGAGGATGCCATGTGCGAAGCTGAGTCTTGATCGTGTGAATGGATGGGCGTGATGCAGCCCGTACGCGTTGAAATCCCGAACGACGACTACTGGCGAAAGCAGATCAAGTGCCAGTTTGCGTGCCCGGTGAACACGGACGCGCGGGGGTACGTGCGGGCCATCGCGGCGGGGCGGTTCGAAGACGCGTATCTGATCGCACGCGGGCCGAACCCGCTGGCGAGCATCTGCGGAAGGGTGTGCGGGGCGCCGTGCGAGGCTGCCTGTCGGCGGGGGGCGGTCGATCAGGCGGTGTCCATCCGGGCGCTGAAGCGGTTTGTCACGGAACGGTTCGGACCGGAGTCGTTTACGCGCGAGACGCTCAAGCCGATCGGGCTGCTGCAACGGGTGCTGGCCCATCGCCATCATCGCGAGTGCAGTGGATTCGAGGAGTTGACGTCGCTGCGGGAACGGATGCATTTGCCGGGCAGCGACGGTGTTGACGGGCGCGGGCGGCGGGTGGCGATCATCGGTTCCGGGCCGGCGGGGCTGGCGTGTGCGCATGACCTGGCGCTGTTGGGCTATCGGCCGGTGGTTTACGAGATGGAGCCGGTGCCGGCCGGGATGCTGGCGGTGGGGATTCCTGAGTATCGCCTGCCGCGCGATCTGATCCGGGCGGAAGTCGAAGTCATCAAGGCGCTGGGGGTCGAGTTCGTCTGCAACACGCAGGTCGGGCGCGACGTGACGCTGGCCCAGCTTCGGGCCGGGCACGAGGCGACGGTCATCGCGGTGGGGGCGAAGCGCTCGCGCAAGATTCCCATCCCGGGCGGCGACGGGCCGGGCGTGCTCGGCGGCGTTGAGTTCCTGCGCGACGTGGCGCTGAACAACCGTTCACCGGCGTCGACATTGCGTCAGCTCGGCAAGCGCGTGGTCGTCATCGGCGGCGGCAACGTGGCGTACGACGTGTCCCGGTCGGTGATCCGGCAGGTCGGCTACGACGTGTCGCGCAGCGTGCTTCGCCAGACCGACGTGCGCGAGGTCCACCTGTGCTGCCTGGAAAGCGTTGATGAGATGCCGGCCGACGATGTCGAGATCCTCGAAGGGCACGAGGAGGGCGTGCTGCTGCATCCGTCGCGCGGGCCGGTGGAACTGGTGCG
>CAZYLK010000013.1:0-15549 GCA_964648365.1 uncultured Phycisphaeraceae bacterium | reverse complement strand
GGGCCGCGGCTGCTGATCGACGCGGTGGCCAGCGGGAAAAAGTGCGCCCGCGTCATCCACGCACAGCTTTCCGGCGAGCGGCTGGAGGCGTCGTCATCGCTTGTTCATCTGAATCTGCCGGACTACGAGCGCGAGAGGGACTACGAGAAGCTGCCGCGCACACAGATTCCGACGGTCGCGGCCGCTCAGCGGCGGTCCAGCCAGAGCGTGACGGTCGAACGGGGTTTTGACGAACGCCTGGCGGTGATGGAGGCATGCCGCTGCCTGGATTGCGGCGTCAATACAATCTTCGACTCGGAAAAGTGCATTCTATGCGGCGGCTGCGCGGACGTGTGTCCGGAATTGTGCCTGCAACTTGTCTCGTGTGATCGGTTGGAAGGCGACGAGGAACTCGCGCCGCTGCTGCAAAGTCGATATGGCGCCGAGGCAGACCTGTCGGAAGTGTCCGCGATTATCAAAGATGAGGAAAAGTGCATCCGGTGTGCATTGTGCGAACAGCGGTGCCCGGTGGGGGCGATTACGATGGAGCGGGTGCAGTTTGGCGGGTGCTGGACTGTGAATCAGGAGGTGGCGGGCGTCCTCGCGGGCTGAAGGCCCGCGGCTCGCTGCAAGCGAGGATCGAGACATCATGAGCGAGATTCATACAACGCTGCCGGAAAGCGAACGATTCGCCCCGCCGGATACGAGGCGGGACTTTCTGGGACTGGCGGCCGCGTGGTCGGCGATCGCGGCGTTCGTGATGGCCATGCTGGGCGCGCTGCGGCTGCCGATGCCGTCGGTGTTTCCGGAGTCGAACTCACAGGTGAAGCTGGGCCGGCCGGAAGCGTTTCTCAAACATACGCAGACCTACTTCCCGCAGCACCGATTGTGGGTGTTTCGAGGTGAAGGCGGATTGCACGCGCTCTCCTCAGTATGTACGCACCTGGGATGCATTGCCGAGCGCGGCGAGGATGGGAAGTTTAAGTGTCCCTGTCATGGTTCGGTGTTCGGCGCGGACGGCGCGCTGCTGGGCGGTCCGGCGCCGAAGGGGCTGGTGTGGGTCGAGTTGACGGTTTCGCCGGAAGGGGCGCTGGTGGCGGATACCTTGAAGGCGATTCCGGCTGGGACCGTGCTGAAGGCGTAGGTGTGGCGAAGTTGTGTTAGAGATTCAGGTGTGGGGTCGGCGGCCGTTGCCACAGAGGACACCGGTTGGAAACCGGTGCCACATTGGAGACACCGGTTGATCGGTTGAGACCGGCGCCACATTATGAGGCGGAACGGGAATTGCAGGTGGGAAACGACGATGGTTGAAGGACAAGAAGAAGTCACTTCCACGATCGAGCGACCGGCAACGGTCCGCGGCCGGCAGGACAGGCCGCTGCGCGAGTTCGGCTCCAACCTGCTGACCACGCCGCGCGAATTTCGCGATTCGCTCATTCGCCACGGCCGGCCCACGTCGGACCGGGCCAAGTCGCAGACGGTTTTTTCCAACTTCTTCCTTCACATCATGTCGGTGCGGATGCACCGGCATTCGCTGAAGTCCGCCACCACGCTGGGGCTGGGCGTGGCGACGTTCGTGCTGTTTGTGATCCTGTGTTTTACGGGCATCCTGCTGATGGTCTATTACAAGCCGTCGGTGGATCAGGCCTACGGCTCGATGCTTGACATCATGCATGTGGTGCCGACCGGGCGGTTCATTCGCAATGTCCATCGCTGGTCCGCCCACGCGATGGTGGCCTGCGTGTTTCTGCACATGGCGCGGGCGTTCTACACTTCCGCTTATAAGAAACCGCGGCAGTTCAACTGGGTCGTCGGCATGGGGCTGTTCGTCCTGACGCTGGCGCTGAGCTTCACCGGGTATCTGCTGCCGTGGGACCAGTTGGCGTTCTGGGCGGTGACGATCGGGGCCAACATCGCCCAGTCGCCGCAGGAACTCACCGACGCGATGGGCGTGACGGGCATGTTTGACCCCGGCCGGATGCAGAAGGAACTCCTGCTGGGAGCGCACTACGTAGGGCAGGAGGCGTTGACTCGTTTCTACGTGCTGCACGTGATGGTGCTGCCGCTGGTGACGGCCGTCCTGATCGGCGTTCACTTCTGGCGGATCCGCAAGGACGGGGGATTGGCCCGGCCGGCATTGGCCGACGCGCCGCCGGGGCATCCCAGCGGCAAGCCGTCCGGCCCGCCAGCGCGGGCGTCCATTCCTCCGCTGAAAACCTATGGACTTATGGGATTGATGCACGGTCGTACCCCGGCCGTCAATCGCGAAATGCACAACACGGTGCCGACCTGGCCCAATGCGATGTACGTCACCGGCGCCGCCACCATGCTGACCGTGCTGCTCATGCTTCTGCTGGGCTATGCGTTCGACGCGCCGTTGACGGAGATGGCGAATCCGGAAGTACCGGAGAACCCGGCCAAGGCGCCGTGGTATTTTCTGGGTTTGCAGGAACTGGTGTCCTATTCCGCGTTCATGGGCGGTGTGGGGATTCCCGCGATCGTCGTGCTCGGCATTGCATTGGTGCCCTTCCTGGATCGTGAGAAGGAGGACGTGGGCGTCTGGTTCAGCGGCGGGCGTGGCCGTCGGGTGACGGGTCTCAGCGCGGTGTTTGGGGCGGTCGTGGTGCTGGGGATGTTGTGGTTTACGGTCAGCTTCGGCTGGCTGCGCAACTGGGAAGCCACCGCGCACGTGCCGCAGATCGTGGTGACGCTGTTTAATCCTGGAACCGTGTTCGTGGCGTTTTTTGCGATCTGGTCGATCGGCGTCGTGCGGGCGACGGGGTCAACGCGGATGGGGGCTATTGCGCTGTTTACCTGTTTCTTGGTGGGGTTCGTCATTCTGACCTATTTTGCGACGGTCCACCGAGGGCCGAACTGGGACTTCTACTGGCGACACAGCGACTGGCCCGTGCATTGACAATATGGCGAAAACGACCTGAGGAAGTGGGCGTGGCCCTGCGGGGCGAACTCCCGGCATGAATGCCGGGGCTCTGAGGGCGAAGGTAACTCGGAAACGCGACATGGATCCGACGCATATTCGTAATATGAAACTGCTGCTGCTCGTCAGCTCGGTGGCGTCGCTCATCGTGCTGGGTCTGGCGGCGTTTCAGGAGAACTTTACGGGATCCTGGCGCGGCTGGCAGGCGCAGTATCGGGCGCGGCTCATCGCCGACGCGACCACGGACGGGGCTCGCCGTTCAGCGGAGAGCTTTCCTGTCGACCACAAGCAGGTGTACCTGCCGGAATTGGGACGCGTCGACCGCTGCACGACCTGCCACCTGGGCGTGGACAACCCAGCGATGGCGGGCGCGGCCCCGCCGTTGGCGCGGCATCCGGGTGACTTTCTGACCCATCATCCCACCGACAGGTTCGGCTGTACCATCTGCCACCAGGGGCGCGGGCTGGCCGTGGACAAGGAAGAGGCGCACGGCTGGCACGACGATGGCTCGCCCGTGCCGCACATCGACGAGCCGATGCTGCGCGGCGAGGCGGTGTACACCGGGTGCGGGCGGTGTCACGCCGAGATCGATCTGTACGGCGGCGCGACGGATCTCTTCGCCGAGATGGCGGGCGGCGACGGGCGCGGCGCGGCGGCGGGCGAGCGGATCCATGAGGGAGCACTCCGCGCCATGGTCGACGGGGCGGACGCGCTGGCGCGCGGCAAGCGGCTCACGGTCGATCTGGGCTGCCTGGGCTGCCACGTCTATCGCGGCCGCGGCGGCAACCTGGGGCCCGAACTGACCTACGTCGGCGACAAGACAAAACACGATTTCGACTTCACCCGGGTCAAGGGCGAACGCACGGTCGAGCAGTGGCTGTTCGAGCACTTCAAGATTCCGCAGGAGGTGTCGCCGGGCACGGTCATGCCGGAGATGGGGCTGACGGACGGACAGGCACGGGATCTGGCGCTCTACATGATGAGCCTGCACCGCAAGTCGGCACTGGCCGGCCACACGCCGCGGCCGCGCATCAGCGGCGCTGCGGATGAGCCGGTGCGCGGCGAAACCCTGTATCGGATGTTCTGCTCCGCCTGTCACGGGGCGGACGGCTACGGCACCACGATGCGGGCGGGGCTGTGGCCGCGCGACGCCGATCCCTGGGGGCACGAGTGGGATCGGCGCGACGTCGTCGTCGAACAGCGCGGCGGCACCGACGTGATGGTCCCTTCGCTTCATCACGTCGATACCCTGGGTGTCGTCAGCGACGACTATCTGCGACACATTATCGCGAACGGCCGGCCCGGCACGAAGATGCTCGCGTGGTCGCGCGAGGGGGGCCTCACCGACGACGAGATCACGCTGCTGGTGAACTTCATCCGCGGCTGGGATCAGCCGCCGCCGGACATGGGCGCGGTCTCCGCGGTGCGCGGCGACGCGCGGGTGGGTGGGGCGCTGTATCGCGCAAACTGTGCGACCTGCCACGGACGCGATGGCGAAGGCGGCATCGGCGTATCGCTCAACTCCCCGACGTTCCTGGCAGTGGCGTCCGATGCGTTTCTGCGCGACACGATCATCCACGGCCGTCCGAACACGGCTATGCCGGCGTGGCGGACGTTCGATGCGCGTGAAGTCAGCGATCTGCTGGCGTTCATGCGCCAATGGCAGGCGCCGCGCAGCAGCGTGGCCGAAGTCGTGAGCCTGTGCGGCGACGACGCTTCCCTCGGCGTATCCGCTGATATCGGGGCGACCCTCTACAAAGCCAACTGTGTTACCTGTCACGGTCCGGACGGCGGGGGAGACCTGGCGCCGACGCTCAATACGCAGGCGTTTCTGACCGTCGTCGATGACGAGTTTCTCGCGCGGACGATGATCGAGGGCCGTCCCGGCACGGGTATGCCCGCGTGGCGGCATATGTCGAGCGAGGACGTTGCCTCCATCATCCGGCATGTCCGCACCTGGCAGACCGAGCCGTCCAAGCCTGACACCTGGCACGCCCAGATCGTCCCGCGCGGCGACTGGGACGCGGGCCGGCATCTTTACGCCGGGTTCTGCGCCGCCTGTCACGGCCCCGACGGAGAAGGGGCAATCGGCCCGCAACTCAACAACCCCGTGTTCCTGAGCAGCGCGACTGACGTGATGTTGCGGGAGTGGATCACGCACGGAAAGGAAGGCACACAGATGCTCGGCTTCCGCAAGGGCGGACAGGGCATCGCGGAGCTTTCCGAGCGGCAGATCGAGGACATCATCGCTTACTTGCGGCTGCTGGAGCGGGCTAGCGAGAATGAGATCGCTCGCGTGGCAAAGTCTCCGCACGGCCGGCCGGAACTGGGTGAACAGGTCTACGCCGCCAACTGTATCGGATGCCACGGACCGCGAGGCGAAGGCGCCAGCGGACCGGCGCTGTCCAACCCGAACTTCCTGAAGTACGCCTCCGACGGGTTCCTGATGGCGACGCTGGCGCTGGGAAGGCGCGGCACGGAGATGCGCCCCGTCAAGCGCGGTCCGCAGTCGATCCTGGGACTCTCAAGCGACGAAGTCAACGACGTGGTCGCTTATCTTCGAAGCTGGGAGCACGAACCGCCGTTTGACGGTGACGGCGACGAACTGCCGCACCGTTACGTCGTACCGTGGGATCTGGCCCGCGGGCGGCAGCTTTTTGCGTCGAACTGCGCCGGATGTCACGGCGCAGACGGGAAGGGATCCTGGGCGCCCGAGCTGAACAACGAAGGCTTCCTGGCAGCAGCCACGGACGGCATGTTGCAGGCGACCATCGTGCGGGGCCGTCGTGGTACCGCGATGCGCCCCTTCGGCGAGGGCGCCCACGGTCTGACGGACCTCAGTGGCGAGGACATCGACGACATCGTCGCCTACATGCGCCAGTGGTCCACGCAGACGCCTTCACCAATGACATTGCCCGCCCGGCGATCCCTGACAGACGACAGTGCCGTCACAATTCCGGGCATTGCCGACGCGTCGAACGACGCCGATCGCGCGGGGAGCACGCCGTCCACAACCGGCAACGCCGTCTCTCTTACGGCGGCCGTCGCGCCGCGACATGGAGATTGATCCGATGGAAAGCCGCAACCTGCATGTACTGGAATCAGAGCCGCCCGACGGGCCGCACGTGTCAGGCGACCAACTCGCGTCCGACGCGCCGTGTACGATCCACCGCTGCGTCAAGCACGGCGAGTTCGACCGCCGGGCGTTCATGCGCATGGCGGCCGGGACCGGTGCGGCCGTGACCATGACGCAGCTCTTGCCCGGCGAGTTCGTCCAGGCGCAGACGCAGGCCGCGGCCGGGTCACAGGTGGACGCCGGCATGCAACTTCTCCAGGCGGCCTGCCCGTACTGCGGCGTCGGCTGCGGCACGCTCATCAAGGTGGAGGGGGGCAAGGTGGTCGGCATGGTGCCGGACAAGAAGCACCCGACCAACCGGGGCATCCAGTGCATCAAGGGGCTCAACGCGCATGAGCCGATCTACATCGATCGGCTTACCAAGGTGCTGGTGCGGCGCGACATGAGCGACCCGCTCCGCGGGCATATCTCCGCCACCAAAGGCCGCTTCGACGACGACGTCTTTCGCGAGGTGACCTACGAAGAGGCAGAAGAGATCGTGGCGGAGCGCATCGCAGAGATTATCAAACAAAAAGGCCCCAACGCGATCGGGCTGAACGGCTCCGGCCAGCTCACCATGGAGGCGCAGTGGATCGAAAACGTGCTGATGAAGGGCGTGATCGGCAGCAACTCGATCGAAGCCAACGCCCGCATGTGTATGACCTCCGCGGTGACGGGTTACTTCCATTCGTATGGCTCGGACGCGCCGCCTACGAGTTATGAAGACATCGAAGAGGCGGACTTCATTACGTTCTGGGGGCATAACGCACGCGAAGCGCATCCGATCCTGTTCTGGCGGGTCGCGGATCACAAGGCGAAGCACGACATTCCGACGAGCGTCGCTGACCCGCGCAAGACGGGTACCGTCATCGGCCTGGAGGACATCAACCCGCGCAACAGCTACCACATCCAGACGCTCAACGGCGACATCAGCTACCTGAATGCCATCGCGCACGTGCTCATGAAGCAATACCCGGACGCGTGCATGCCGGAGGAGTGGCTGGAGCGCAACACCAACAACTGGAAGGACTACAAGGAAGGCGTCTTGCAGCGTTATTCGCCGGCCCAGGTGGTCCAGCGGATGCAGCGGCTGGACCACGGGCGGGTGACAGTAGAGACGATTGAGAACGTCGCCCGCGCCTGGGCGGAGGCGTCGATCAAAGGTCGGCAGCGCGGCCGGGGGGGGGTGCTGAGCTTCTGGGGCATCGGCTATAACCAGATGCTGCACGGGCAGCATAACACCATCAGCATCATCAACCTGCATCTTCTGACCGGCAACCTGGGCCGGCCCGGGTGCGGCAGCCACTCTCAGACCGGCCAGCCGAACGCCATGAGCGAGCGCCTGATGGGCGGCCTGACGAGCCGCCTGCCGTTTAACCAGCCACTCGAAAATGAGACTTGGCGCAATCACATCGCCGACTGCTGGCGCGTTCCGCGCGAGCGGCTGACGCAGACGTCGGCGCTGCCCAATCCGGGCATGGTGGTCGGCATGATGGAACGGGCGCTGAAGGGCGGGCTTGACGCGATGTTCTGGATGTACACCACGCACGTTCACATGGCGGACCTCGACACGCTGGTTCGGCCGGCGCTGACGCGCATGTTCGTCGTGGTGCAGGACATTTACCGCCACGCGCCCAACAACCTGTACGCCGACGTGATCTTCCCGGCCGCGACGTGGGGCGAGTGGACCGGCGGCACATACATCCAGTCCGAGCGGCGGGTGTACGTCTGTGATGGGACCAAGAACCCTCCGCCCAACTGCCGACCGGACATGGACATGGCCATCGACAAGGGCAAGACGCTGGCGCACAAGCTGGGACTGGATGCGGACGCGATCTTCCCCTACGAGAAAAAGATCAAGATGGGCAACGGGCTGATGGCTTACGACCCGGAGGACGTATTCCGCGACATCGTAAGTGCGAGCAAGAACTCCGATGCCGACCTGTCGGGCATGTTAGAGGTGGAAAAGCGCGACGGCATGTCGCCGTATGACCAGTTGCGGGCGTTGCGCGGCGTGCAGTGGCCGGCGCCGACGTATGAGATCGCCAAACAGGGGGGCACGCCTCGCCGTTACCTCGGCCAGGAAGGCTGGGCGGGCAAGCCTTACGGCGAGTTCCGCCATCCGGACGGCAAGGCGCGGTTCAAACTGTGCGAGCAGGACTACGACAAGCTCGACGAAGTCACCGGCAAGCTCATGAAGTACGGCGACAAACGCAGGCCCGGGGAGGGGCCATTCCTGATCGACGACCTGGAGACGGTCGGTCCTGGTGCGGGCCAGCCGAGGATTCTCATTGCCGCCCGAGACGCCGGGCTCCCGCCGGAGTTGCCGCACTTTGACGCTTACGAGGACGCGTCGCAGACGCTGGATGATCATAAGCAAAGGGACGTTTATCCGTTCTGGCTCGGCCTCGGAGTGGTGTACGAGCACTTCCACACGGCGAAGACCATTCGCGGCGCGACGACCATGAAGCTGGTGCCGGAGCAGTATGTAGAAATCAACGTGGACGACGCCAAGCGCTACGGGCTTCGCGACGGTGACCGGGTGCGGCTGGTGACACGGCGGGGATCGTTCGAGGCCCGCGTGTCGGTCGGCCAGACGAGCATGGTCCGCCCGGCCCGCACGGAAGTGCCGCCCGGCTACTGCTTCAGCCCGTGGAACCTGTCGGTGGCGGACAGCGCCGATCCCAAGAAGAACAAGTGGCTGGTCAACGCCACCAGCCACCGCGCGTGGGATCCGGTCAGCGGACAATGCGATTACAAGAAGCTGGCGATGAGGATTGAGAGGGTTTGACCCGGGGCGGGAATGGCGAATGGCGAATAGCGAATAACGAATGTCGGATGCTACCGGTCGAATGTCGAGTGGCGTGTGTCGATCATGATTCTCAAATTGGCAGACGGCCGGCCGCAGACCGCCGTGCGGAACCGGTGAAATAAATAATGAAGTTCGTCATCACATTGGAAAAGACCGCCTCGCCTGACGCGTTTCAGGCCGTCGTGCCGGATCACGTTGCCTACATGGACGAGCTGCACCGGCGCGGCGTGTTGATCGCGGCGGGGCCGTTTCAGGATGGTCGCGGCGGCATGGTGATCATTGAGGCGGAAGATGCGACCGCAGCGCGAGCCATCGCGGAGGCTGATCCGCTTATTGCACAGGGTGTGGAATCCTACACGCTCAGGCAATGGATGGTGCTGACAGACGTGCGACCGGAGTTGCTGACACGCGATGGATCCTGAGCTGAAGCACGGCGCGGGTTAACGCCCGTGGCTCGCTTGCGGCGCATCTCGGCCCGCGGCGAATTGGTGGAAGAAGACGATGTCCGTCAGCCGCAGAGATTTCGTTAGACAGTCCGCCGCCGTTGGCCTGACCGTAGGGGCAAGCGGCTATCTCGCAGGTCTGACCGGCTCGGAAGCGACCCCGCGCCCACGGCCGCTGCGTCCTCCCGGTTCGCTCGATGAAGAGCGGTTCCTCGCAACCTGCATCCGCTGCATGAGATGCATGGACGCGTGTCCGAATCACGCGCTCGTTCCGCTGAACGCGCTCGATGGAGGCGGCGCCGGAACTCCAACAATGGAGCCGCGCAAAGCGGCGTGCATGTTGTGCGCCAGCGAGGACGGCGACTACCTGAAATGTACGGAAGTATGCCCCAGCGGCGCGCTGGAACTGGTTCGCAAGGAGCGCGACGACATCGGCGCCAGGGTCGCCATCGGAATCGCCGAGATCGACCTCAACCTTTGCTATTCATATAACGACTGGAGTTGCGGCGCGTGCTTTCGCGCGTGTCCGCTGGCCGGCGAGGCGATGACCATCGGCCGGTGGGAGCGGCCCACCGTTCACGCGGAAGCCTGCGTTGGATGCGGCTGCTGCGAGCGGGCGTGCATCCGCTACCCTCACGCGATTCGCGTGAAGACGGGGAGGGCGTGATGGGCTGGTCCCGCCGCGACACGCTGCGCTCGATCGCTCTGGCGGCCGGCTACGCTGCTATCGGTGGGTTCGTTCACTTTCTGCAACGGTCTGGACTATCCTCCTACCCGGCCGTGAAGCGTCCCTACGAAAAACTCGCAGGGCTTCTTCGCCCGCCCGGAGCGCTGCCGGAGTCGCAGTTTCTGGGGGCGTGCATCCGATGCTATCGCTGTCAGGACGCCTGCGAGCCGGGCGCGATCCAGTTCTACACCGAAGCCGACGGCGAACTTTATCACACGCCTTATGTTGATCCGCGGCTAAAAGGCTGCACGCTGTGCAATCTGTGTGGTCCTGCCTGTCCGACCGGGGCGCTGCTGCCATTCGATGAGCCGGAAAACGTGGATATGGGCAGCGTCGAACTGGACGAGGATCTATGCCTTTCGTTCAAGGCGAAGCGGCTGCGCCACGAGCAGGAACTGTTGGTCCAGACAGGTCAGTCGCCGACGGAGGTGGATGCGTCGGCCGAGCGCCGCGGGCCGTGCGGCGAGTGTTTCATGTTCTGTCCGCTGCGCAATCGCGCGATCACGTTGCTGCCCGGCTCGTTCCTGGCCCCGGTGATTCACACCGAACATTGCGTCGGCTGCGGCATGTGCGAAGAAATCTGCCGGACGGTGGTTCGCGGCGAACCCGCGATCCGGGTTGTACGCACTCGCCGGCGCGCGTTTGGATCAGTTGCTGCAGGAGCGATGTCATGAAGCTCCAGATCATCCGCCGATGCGTGCAGCTTGGCGTGATTCTGCTCGTGTGCGAGATCGCTCTGTTGAGCCTGTACGCACACTACCGATCGGCGCGCGTCGTTGACGATCCTCAACTCATGGCCGGGTTGCGGGGCGAGATCATCGCGCAGGCAATTCATCCCTGGGTGGACTCACTCGACAACCCGCAGGCCCTGCTCGATGGAAACAAAGGAACGCTCTGGTCGATGCGGCTGTTCGGCGTGAGCCTGACCGATCCGCTGGCGGCCGCGGAGATGCTGGCGGCATCCAAGCACGTTCACTGGCCGCTGCTGGCGTCGATCGTGATCCCAGTCATCGTCACCCTGCTGCTGGGCCGCGTGTTCTGCAGTTGGATCTGCCCCGCGTATCTGCTCTTCGAGATCAGCGGAAAGCTCCGAAGGCTGTTGCGCCTGGCCGAGATCAAGTCAGGCGAGGTGCCATTCTCGCATCGTAACAAGTACGTATTCCTTGCCGTCGGGTTGGCGCTGGCGGCGGCTGCCTGCACGCCGATCTTCGCGCTGATCTATCCCCCTGCCGTCCTGAGCCGGGTGATCCACGCGTGGATCTTCGGCACGGCCGCGACGGCGATGCTGGTGATACTCGGCCTGATGGTTGCCTTCGAACTGTTCGTTTCGCCGCGCTGGTGGTGTCGCACGATGTGTCCGGGCGGAGCGCTCTACGGCCTGCTTGGCTGGGCGCGGCCGGTGCGCGTGCGGCTCAAGCGCGAGCTGTGTACGGGCTGTGCCGATTGCATCCCCGTCTGCGAGGCCGGCATCAACCCGATCACACAGTCGTCTTCCATCGAATGCGATAACTGTGGTGTCTGTCTGCGGCATTGCAATCATGAGGCGCTCGTATTCACAATCGGCTTGCCGGATGGGCTGCGGCGACCGACGGTGAAGCCGGTCACTTCGTCGAGTCAAAAGAATGGGAAGCGCGTCGCCGCGCTGCTGACGCTGGCGGTTTTAGTCACAGCCGTGCCGGCTCGCGGGCATCACATTCTCGGCCTGCCGCACTACTCCTACAAGGAGAATTACCCCCAGCGGCCGACGCTGGAATACCCGGCCACGACCGGCCCGTACGACGTGCTGCTGACCTCGTACCCGGGCGTTCCCAACCCGGGCGAGCCGGCCAACCTGGCTTTTTACATCAAGGACCGCAACACCGGCCATGCGTATGCCGATCCGGTCACGCTGCGCGTGCTTCAGACGAGCACCTTTGGCGACAACACCGTGATTTTCCCGACCACGACGCGGCCGCCCTTTGAGAACGAGTTCAAGTTTTACGTCACGTTTCCGACTGACGGCGAGTACGTGGTTGAACTGTCGATGCCGGTCGAGGGTCGGATAGAGGTAATACCTTTCCTGATGGTGGCCGGCGAACCCAGCGCGACGGCGTCGCTGCTGATCGTTGGTGCGTTCGGGTCGGTGTTCGCGTTCGTGGCGGTGCGGGCGGTGCGTCGGAAGAGTCGGCGGGCGGTGCGTCAGCGCGAACTGGTGGAGGTGCATTCGTGAAGCGCGTTCGGTTGCTTTTTCCGTACATGATGCTGGCGATTGTCGTGGGCATCGTCGTGGCGTCGAACCTGGGTGGGGGCAATGATGTTCCCGATGTCGGCGACATGCCGGCACCACGCGCGGGCACCAGCCGCAAGCCGCACGGAACGATCGACGTGGTCTGTCACATGGAGGTGAACCCTGCCTGGAACTACGACACGAAACATGAAGGGCAGGTCTACCATTTCTGCACAGCACAGTGTCTGGCGGCCTTCACGGCTGATCCGGAACACTACCTGACCGAGAAGTGCATCGTCTGCAGTGTGCCGCTCAATGATCGTACCGGTTTTCCGGCGACGTACCTGGACAGGACGTACCGACTCTGCAGCGAGGAGCATCGGGCCGAGTTCAAGCTCGACCCGGCCGCGTACTTCATGCATACCATGTGGGGTATTCCATCGTGGCTCTACTACGCCTCGATCGCACTCGTGATGGTGCTCTCGTTCGGCGTGTTCGACTTCTTCGGGCGCCGCGGTCCCGGTGGGCACGTCGATCAGCCGCTGACAAGCGCCGCCCGCGAGCCGCGGGCTTCAGCCCGCGCGGAGTCTCCATTGCGGAGGTGGGTTCGATTGGGGATCGGCGTCGTGCCGTCGTTGAGTACACAGGCGAGTGGCCGGCATCACGCTGCGATGGACCTTGTTAAACTCCGGGTTGATGCTTTCACCCCGGTGAAGACACCGGTTGAAAACCGGTGCCACACCGGATCACCGGTTACAAACCGGTGCCACATCGGATCACCGATTGAAAGCCCGTGCCACACGGATCGATTCGACCTGCTGTCGGTCGGCTGGATCCGGGTCTGTCTGCGATCGCGCGTGTTTCGGTTTGTATTGCAGGCGATGGTGGTTGCCTTGTTCGTGATGATCATCGCGGCCGGGCTGTTCGGCAATCAGAACCCCGCCCTCAACATCGCGCCGATTCTGACCTGGACCGTCTGGTGGGGCATGCTGATCGTCTTGATCATGTTCGCCGGCAAGGCTTGGTGTTACGTATGTCCCTGGGATGCGATCGCCGGCTGGACGGAGAAACTCTCGCTGGTGAGAATGACCGACGAGGGGCTTTCGCTGCGGATGAAATGGCCTCGCGTGGTGCGCAACATCTGGATCGCCACCATCCTGTTCGTAGGACTGACGTGGATCGAACTCGGCTTCGGCGTGACCATGAAGCCGCGGATCACCGCGTACCTGGCGATCGCGATGCTGCTGATGGCGATGGTCTCGGCGCTGCTGTTCGATCGCAAGAGTTTCTGCCGATACGGTTGCCTGGTCGGGCGGGTCAGCGGGCTTTATGCGTTGTTCGCCGGGACGGAAGTCCGCTCGAAGGACGCGGGCGTGTGCCGATCCTGTCGCACGAAAGAGTGCGTCACCGGCAGCGAGAGCGCTTACGGCTGCCCGACCTATCTCTATCCGGGCGGGCTAAGGGCTAACACCTATTGCATCCAGTGCATGGAATGTGTGCAGGCCTGCCCGCACGACAACCTGGCGGTCAACCTGCGGCCGTGGGGCAGCGACCTGGAACTGGAAGGAAAACCGCGCAGCGATGAGGCGTACCTGGCCCTTCTGATGCTGGCGATCACCGGTTTTCACGGCCTGACTATGACGCCGGTCTGGCAACAGCTCATCGACGGCATCCGCGGCGCAACGGGGGTCGGCCGGGTGCTCGGTTTCAGCATCGGCATGGCCGCCCTGATGCTGCTGCCGATCGCCATCTATGCTGCGCTGGTGGCATTGTCCCGGCGTCTCGGCTCTGAGCCCCGCCATTTATGGCGGGCGGAATCTGAGGCCCGCTATTCATGGCGGGGTTTCTTCGGCCGTTCGACTTCGCCTACTTCCGCAACATCAACATCGGCGCGCATACCCTCATACCGCGACTACTTCATCCGCTACGCCTACGCCCTGCTGCCCATCGCCCTGTTCTACCACGTCGCCCACAACGCCGAACATCTGCTGATGGAGGGCCCCAAGGTCATCGCGATGATCTCGGACCCGTTCGGCTGGGGGTGGAACCTCCTCGGGACGGCGAGCTGGACCATTCCGCCGCTGATTTCGCTGGAAAAACTGTGGATCGTCCAGGTGCTGCTGGTATTGGTAGGGCATGTGTACAGCCTGTGGGTCGCACACCGCACGTCGCTGCGCCTCTTCGGCTCCAGTCGGGCGGCGCTGCGCAGCCAGTTGCCCATGCTGGCCGGGATGATCGCGTTCAGCGTGTTCAGCCTGTGGCTGCTCAAGCAACCGATGGAGATGCGGACGTCGGCGATGTGAGAGGAAATGGCGAATGGCGAATGGCGAATAACGAATGCAGATTGGAGCGCGTGTCACCACGGAGGGTGGTTCGATCGCAGGAATCGTGTTGTGACTGTCATTGATCGCAGAGCTTTTTTTCGTGGTCTTGGACGGCGGCTGGCGTCGACGATCGGCGACGTTGCGGCGGGCGGGCGCGCTCGCGATGATGCTTCTGACGGGCGCGGGGCGCACGGGAGCGCGGCTGCGTGCACGAGTTCCGCCGGCGCGATGCCGCGGCGCGACTGGCTCCGCCCACCCGGCGCGCCGGCTGACGACGATGCCTTCCGCGCCGCATGCACCAGATGTACCGATTGTATCGAGGCTTGTCCGTACCAGTCGATCCGTCGGTTGGGTCCGGAACGGGGCGAGGACGCGGGAACGCCCGTGATCATCCCCGCCGATTCACCCTGCTACCTGTGTGAAGACATGCCTTGCATCGCGGCGTGCGGCGCCGGGGCGCTGCTGCCCGTCGCCCGCCGCGACGTGACTATGGGCGTGGCCAGAATCCGCTATGATGCCTGCTACCAGGCCCAGGGCCAGCCGTGCGATTATTGCGTCACGCGATGTCCGCTGAAGGGCGAAGCGATTTCGTTCGACGATGCCCGGCGGCCGCGAATCAGCGATCAGCACTGCACTGGCTGCGGCGTCTGCGCCTACCTGTGCCCGCCGGGCGCGATCGACATTCTGCCGAATCGCGGCGCGGCGAACCAACGAGAGGAATGATGACTGACGACTTCGGCTATTGAGAGGGCCTGGCGGCGACGGGCCGTAAGAGGGAGTAAGGGAGTCAGGGAGTAAGGGCGTGAGGGAAGAAATCCGCACAGTTATATCCTCCTCTTCCCTGATTCCCTTACTCCCGGTTTCCTCACTCCCGACCCACTCGATTTGGTTGCGGCCGGCGGTCGCCTTGCGAGGGAAGAACGAACAGGATATGAAGATATGGATGGTGCTCTTCCCTTACTCCCTTACTCCCTTACTCCCTTACTCCCTTACTCCCTTACTCCC
>CAZYLK010000012.1:48473-61372 GCA_964648365.1 uncultured Phycisphaeraceae bacterium | reverse complement strand
TCCCTTACTCCCTTACTCCCTCACTCCCTGCTCAATGGCATCCGTTCGGCCCCGTAACCTGATCGAAAAAGTACGCGTAGTCCTCCAGGTCGACGTCGCGATCGTTGTCGAAATCGAGGACCGTACACCCATAGTTCATGTTTCCGTTGAAGTCCGGGCCGGTATAGCAGCTCTGCCAGTACTTCAGGTCTTCCAGGTCTACGTCGCCGTCGACGTCGAAATCGCCGTCGATGACCGGCTCCAACTGGTCCGTCTGAAACACCGCCGCCGGAGGCATGCCGTATCCCGGACCCGTCTGGCAGCGGAAGCGCAGCAGTTCTCCGCTGGGCAGCGGCAGTCCGTCCGTGCGGCAGGCGAGCAGTTCCACGCCGGCCTGATCGGCGCCGAACTGGTTCGCCGGATCGTGCCGCTGCAGGTAGGTCACCTCCAGCGGGTACAGCCCGGGGAAGTCGCAGACGGCGTCCTCAGACATGAAGCCATTGGGCGGCTCCGGGAAGAGCATCCGGAACAGCGTGGTCGGATCCAGATAGACCCGCCCGCCGTCAGACGCAACGAGACCAATGTCGTAGTAGATGGGGGGGGGCGGCTCGTCAAAGTAGTACGATGAGTCCTCCAGCCGGATGTACACGTAACCCGTAGCCCTGAGGAGAAAGTGGTCAAACGGCAGGTCGAGCACGTCCGGGTCGGAGAGCTCGCTGATGTGGCCGTTGAGAAAATCGCCCAGCGTTTCGAACTCCGTATCGTACATGAAAGTCGTCGGACCCATGGGCCAGTCGATGTAGGTCGCGTGGAAGGTGAAGTCCGGCTCATGGGCGGCCGCGTATCCCTCAGCCGCCAGCAGATTGACCGCGTACTCGTCGGCGAAGCCGTACCACGCCTCCACTTTCCAGCCGACGCCGTTGCTGCACGCCGGCGCTCCGGCACGCTGATTGGCGAAAATGAAGATGTGCGCCTGCGCCGGTTGCACCAACGCCGCCGCGGCCACCGCCGCCAGCAGGGCGGACCTCGCATACGATCGCCTCAAACCGCTCCCGCCGAAAGCCCTGCGTGTCATGTCCTGCCATCCTTGCCGATTCATGGCGTACATCCCGGTCCTCCCCAGGCTGTCATCAGTTCGAACACGTCGGTCAGGTCCACGTCGTCGTCGCGATCGGCGTCGAACGCATGGCACCCGTTGGTCAGAAACCCCTCGAAATCCGGCCCCGTGAAGCAGTTCTGGACGTACGCCCAGTCGCGAAGGTCCACGTCGCCGTCCACGTCGAAGTCACCCGGCTTGACCGGGCGCACGTCTTTTTCGTCATAGATGTACCACGGCGGCGTCAACCGGGCCGGGCCGCCGGGGCAGGGCAGCAGATGTCCGTTGGGCGTTTCCATGCCGTCCGTGTGGCAGGTCATCAGTTCGAGCCCGGCGCGCTCGGCCTCGAACTCGCCCGTCGGATCATACTTCTGGAAGTAGGTCACTTCGATCGGGTAGACGCCGGGCAGGTCGATGATGGCGTTCTCGGTGTAGAAGGCATCGGGCGGCGTCGGGATGACGATGCGATAGATGGACGTCAACTCCAGCCGGACGCGATAGCCGTCGTATCCGATGGTGCCGAAGTCCATCCACACCGGCGGCGGATCGGGCAGCGTGCCGTCGCCGATGCGGACGTTGATGTAGCCGCGCGCCCGCAGGAGGAAGTTGTCGAACGGCAGTTCGAGCGCCTCCGGGTCCGAGATGTCGCTGATGTAGTCGTTCAGGAAATCCCCCATGGTCGGAAAGGCCGTATCGAGGTCATGGCCGACCGGACCGGCCGGCCAGTCGAGGTAATCCGCGCGGAACGAAAACGTCGGCTCGTGCAGGGCCGCATACGCCTCAGCCGCGAGGATGTGCCGCGCGTCGTCACCCTGCATCCCCCAGTACACCTCTACGCTCCAGCCGTTTCCCGGCCTGCATGGCGGCGCACCGATGCGCTGCCAGTCGAAGACGAACACGTGTGCGGCCGCGGGAGCGGCCTGGACCGCAACCACGGCGGCGGTCGCCAGGATCATCAGCGTCGCGGCGCGGCCGGGCCGAAGGCGCCGGCTCCCCGCCGGCGGCGCGATCGGCGCTGGACACAGTTCACCCGATGCAGGTGGTGTCCGCCTTGCGTGCCAAGCCGTAGGTCCGATCACGATAAGAGGCTGCCTGAATCACGCGGTTGAAGCGCTCGTCTGCACGTCCGCAAGAAGGCGCTGATGCCTTGAGGGATGGCATCCCGGCCGCGGCCGTGACAATAGCTCGACGCGCCGCCGGTACGACGGCCCCGGAACGGCTCGGCACCGGCCCCACGTGCAGCCGCCGATACCGCTGAAGGCGACATGCTGACAATCTTGCAGCGACCGTAACGACCGACGAGCCTGAACCACCGGCCTCAGACCCCCCGTCTGCGGCCGACCACCGATTTTAGCCCGCCGGGCAGTCCCCGACGACCCGGAGCCGAAAAAGCCCCCGCCGTCGTCGCCGCCTCTCCCGCCAAGCTCGAAAGACGGGTCCGATCATACCCGATCGAGGCAAGCAACCGCAAACTTTGCGGTTATGGGCCTCGGTGGCGGGCCTTCGGGAATACGGAAGCCTTCTGCCGCCCCAGGGCATGGGAGCCATCGAGCGCGCGACGCAGGGATCGGGCCGGTCCGGCGAGGCGCTCGGTTACCTGTCGTCGTCACGCGAGGATATACTTACGGGAGATCGTCTGCCTTGGAGAACGTGCGATGACGCAAGACGCAAGCCGGCTGCTGGCCGAAGCACTTCGCCTTCCGCCAGCGGACCGCGCGGATCTGGCCGCGGAGTTGATCGAGAGCCTCGACGACACGGCCGACGACGACGCGGACGCCGCTTGGGACGCTCAGATCCAGGATCGCATCGCACAGCTCGACGCAGGTGCGGTCAAGACGATTCCGTGGGCCCAGGTGCGACGGCGGATCATGGGGGCAATCAAGCGTGACCCGGCGGATTGAGTTTCATCCGCTGGCTATCGAGGACATCGAGGGGGCAGTCCGGTGGTATGCGCAACAAAGCGAGTCCGCTCCGCTCGCCCTGCTTGATGACTTCGACGCTGCGGTCGACGCGGTGTCAAATACACCGGATCGCTGGCCTCGATTCGGATTTGGCACGCGTCGGTTCCTGCTCAAGCGGTTTCCATTTGCCGTCGTGTATCGTGTCCGCGACGAGGTGATCCAAGTTGTCGCGGTGGCTCATGTACGGCGAAGGCCGGGCTTCTGGCGTACGAGACTGTGACGCATCGGTGGGTTTGCGGGCACACAGCCCGCAATAGGCCTCAGTTGGGTTCGAGGAGCGTGCCGCATTCCGGGCAGCGCATGCCAACGCCTCCCCGCAGGCTGTAGCCGCACATAGGACAGAACGGGGCAAGATCGGGGTCTTGCGCCCAGCGTGACTGAACCGGCGACCCGTGAACCACGAACGCCGCCACCGCCACGGTAAGGCCGAAACCGATGACGAATCCGGTGCTCTGACGCAGCACGTCAGCGGGGCTGTTTGGCATGCAGTACTCCAGGCTGCCGAGGGGGAGGGTTTCCTTCGTGCCCGCCGCGCACGTTCCGCATCCGCCCGGGAGGGTTCCAAGTATCAGAAACATCCAGCGGTGATGCACCCGCCGGCAGACGTAGACCGTAATCGGCGCGACCACCGCCAGCAGAATCAGGAGTGCGATCATGTTGACTTCTCGTCATCCGCGAGGCCGGCCACGCCGTCGACGGCCGGCACGTCCGTCCCGCACTCCGGGCAGCGGCCCGAAACGTTGCCGGTCAGGCTGTAACCGCACTTCTCACAGACGCCCTTGCGGATTGCGTCGCGGCGTCGGTCCGAAGGGCGCGGTACGAGCAGCAGAATCAGGCCGCCCAGGAATCCCAGTGGGACTACCGGACAGACTACGCCGCCGACAAACATACCCGTGCTGTCCCCCAGGTAGGGCAGCGGCACCAGAACCATCGCGATCAGGTTGTAAGCGCAGTAGCCGGATCCAATCAGAACGCGCATGCCGCGCTCCGGATGCCGGATGGCAAGCCACATGCAAACAGGAACGACCACGATCTGAAATACCCCGAAGAGGAACAGGCTGGCCACATCGGGACGCCCACCCCCCACGGCGATCCTCAAAGCACCGGGCGCCAAAGCGAGAACCGCATACAGCATGACATCGGCCGCACGCCGCACACCTGGCGGCGTCTCGCGCTCCCGAACTCCTCCTCTTCGCGCCACGGCAATCCCCACACGCACGTCGCTGCTCGCGAATTGGTGCTCCTCCCCCAGCCTTGGCGCCCTCCGCGACCTCCGCGGTGAGCCACCCGCCGCCCCGCCGCGGTGTGTCCCCGCCGATTCTTGTCGCCCCCGTCCGCCCCGTCTATCATTGCCGTGGCGCGAGGCGGGACGGTTACAGGTTTTTGCTCACGGCGGCGGGATCGCGCAGCGGTTGAACAGGCAGCGTGTCATCATTCTGGGGTCCACCGGGTCCATCGGGCGCAACGCGCTCGACGTGGTCGCGGCGATGCCGGATGAGTGGGACGTGGTCGGTTTGGCGACCGGCTCCCGGGGCGCCGATCTGGCCCAGCAGGCCCGGCGGTTCAAGCCCGCGGCCGTGGCGCTGACCGACGAAAACGGACGGGGCGACCTTGCCGCCGCCATGAACGGCCACCCAACCGGGGTTCTGACCGGCCCGGACGCGGCCGTGCGGCTGCTGGATGAGGTCGAGTGCGACTGCGTCGTGCTCGCGATCACCGGGGCGGCTTCGCTGCCTCCCACGCTGCGGGCGGTCGAATTGGGCCGCCGGGTAGCCATTGCCAACAAGGAGGCCCTGGTCATGGCCGGGGCGCTGCTGATGCCGCTGGCCAGGCGGACGGGGGCGATGCTCCTGCCGGTGGACAGCGAGCACTCGGCGGTCTTCCAGGCCCTGCTGGCGGGGCGGCGGGCGGACGTGCGGCGGGTAATCCTGACGGCGTCCGGCGGACCGTTCCGCGAATGGCCGGCCGAGGACATCGAGAACGCGACGCTGGACGACGCCCTGAACCACCCGACGTGGGACATGGGGCCGAAGGTCACGATCGACTCGGCCACCATGATGAACAAGGCGCTGGAGATCATCGAGGCGCGGTGGCTGTTCGATCTCGACCCGGACCACATCGACGTGGTCGTGCATCCGGAGTCGATCATCCACTCGCTGGTGGAGTACGTGGACGGCTCGATGATCGCCCAGCTTTCGACGCCCGACATGCGGACGCCCATTCAATATGCGCTGACCTACCCGCGGCGGCTGCCCTGCCCGGCGCCGTCGCTCGACTTGCGTGTTGCCGGTTCGCTGACGTTGATCGCGCCGGACGTGGAAAAGTTCCCGGCGCTGAAGCTGGGGCACGAGGTGGCGCGGTTGGGGGGCGTCTCAGGCGCTGTGCTGAATGCGGCCAACGAGGCGGGGGTGGATCTGTTTCGACGCGGCGCCATCCGGTTCGGCGAGATCGCCCGGCTGGCCCGACGGGTGCTGGAGGCCCACACGCCCGTGGCCGATCCCACGCTTGACGACTTACTTCGCGCCGATCGATGGGCGCGCAACGAGGTTACGGAATGCAAGATATCCTCATGAGTTCTGATCTGCCGGCCTCGCTGAGCGTGCTGGCCGCGTTCGATCCGGTCGGGCTGGTGCGCAACATCTGGTCCGTGCTGGTCATGCTGCTGGGCTTCTCGCTGATCGTGTTCGTGCATGAACTGGGGCACTTCGCGGTGGCCAAGTGGGCCGGCGTGCGCGTGGATCGCTTCGCCATCGGCTTCGGCAAGGAGCTCTTCGGCTTCACGAAGGGCGAGACGCGGTATTCCTTTAATCTTCTGCCGCTGGGCGGGTACGTGAAGATGCTGGGGCAGGAGGACTTCGACGATAAATCCAACGAGCTGAAGTTCAGCGACGACCCGCGCTCGTTCGTCAACAAGCCGGTGCATCACCGCATGGCGATCGTCTCGGCCGGCGTGATCATGAACATCATCTTCGCTTTTGTCCTGTTCATGGTCGTGTTCATGGTGGGCATGAGGGCGATCGCGCCCAGCGTGCAGTACGTTCTGCCCGACAGCCCCGCCGATCAGGCCGGTCTTCAGCCGGGCGACGTGATCCGGGAGATCGACGGCGCCGCCATCCGCGACTGGAACGAGGTGACGATGGCGGTGCTTCTGGCGCCGCCGTTTGAGCCGGTCGAGTTCATCGTCGAGCGCAACGGCGAGCTACAATCACCGATCTACGTCACGCCCGAGTCGAACACCGACCACGGCAAGCAGACGATCGGCATCCAGCCGAGCTTTCGCAACGTCGTGACGGCCGTCGGCGGCGACCCGAGCGACTACGCCGAGGGCCGGCCGCGCGTCGGAGACAAAATCGTCGAGGTGGCCGGCACGGCGATCGACGAGACCAATATGCTGCTCGCCGTTCCGCTGATCGCGGAATCGGGCGGCGAGTTCACCGTCGAGCGGACGCCGAAGGACCAGCCCAACGCCCAGCCGCAGCGCCTCACGGTCCGCGTGCCGCTGCAAATGCTCTTGCAGCCTGACGACTCGGATCGCAAATCGCGTGACGTGCTCGGTTTGCAGCCGTATGTCGCCGTCACCAGCGTCGACCCGAAGGGTCCGGCCTGGCTGGCCGGGCTTGAGGCCGGCGACGTGATTCTGATGTTCGACGACATCGAGGCGCCCAGCCGGGAACAGATCCGCACCGCCTATCGCGATCAGCCCGACGTGGATCTGGCTCTTCGCTATCGCACGCGCGACGGCCGCGTCGTCAATACGTTTGTCCGGCCGGTCAGCCGGGGTGTGCGGCCGGGGACGATGCAGGCGCAGGTCGTGGCGATAGAGGACGCCGCGGGCGGGCCGGAGGCCCGTTTCGAACAGGTCCGCCCCGGCGGCGCCGCCGATCAGGCCGGCATTGAAGATGGCGACGTCGTCGTCCGCTTCCACGGCGTTGAAAACCCGACTGCGGAGCACATCCGCAGGCTCGTCAGCGACAAGGCCGGGCGCAAGTTCCAGCTTACCGTGCGCCGGCCCAACGGCGCGCTGGCGGAGGCGGTCATTCGGACGCGCGCACCCGGGTCGGTGAACGCGAGCTTCGACGCCGTCGGCAACGACTACCTGCGAATCGCAGCCATCACGCCGAGCACGCCCCAGCGGCCCAGCCCCGCCGAGATGGCGGGCATCCCGGCCGGGGCGTTCATCCGCGAGATGGACGGCCAGCCCGTGGAGCACTGGCATGAGATCATTGCTGCGTTTCAGGCGGCCGCGGGTAACTCGGTCGCGGTGACGTACGAAGTCAACAAGGAGCGGGCCACGGCACGCATGCGTGTTCCGCAGACGCTGCGCACGGCGCTGGGGCTGGGCTCGTTCGGCCGCATTGTATCGATCGACGGCAAGACGGAGGTGACCACGGGCGAGGGCGACGACCGGCGCACGCTTCAGATCTTGCGGGCTGAGGGCATGCGCAAGCTGCTGGAGTCGCTCGTCGGACAGACGGTGGAGGTCAGCTATCGCGCCAATGGGCTGGCGCCGCTCGAACGCGCCGAGGTCGCCATCACGCCCGAGATGCTCGATCCGTGGCTCAGCCGCGTCGTGCTCCAGCCCAGCCTCGGTCTGGAATACCAGTCGGTGCTGGTTCAGGAGCGCAACCCGATCAAAGCGATCCAACTGGGCGTCAAGAAGACCCACATGTTCGTCATGCAGGTCTATCAGACCATCGAGCGCATGGCCTTCTCGCGCACGGTCGGCGCGGAGTCGATCTCCGGCCCGGTCGGCATCGTGGCCATCGGCGCGCAGGTGGCCAAGAAGGACATGGCGGAACTGCTGTTCTTCCTGGCGATCCTGTCGGCCAACCTGGCGGTAATCAACTTCCTGCCGCTGCCGATCGTCGACGGCGGATTGATGGTGTTCCTGATCATCGAGGCCATCAAGGGCACACCGGTCAGCCTCCGCGTCCAGGTTGCCACGCAGATCGTCGGCCTGGTGCTCATTGCCAGCGCGTTTATCTGGGTGACGTTTAATGACGTCATCCGGATGTGGGGGTAGGGAAGAAGCGACGAAGCCACGGAGCCACGAAGGGAAGAGAGGCACTGAGCGACGGAGGCACGGAGGGGAGAGAGGGACGCGAGAGACGGGCGTTGGCGGGGTCGTCTCTCAGAGCCCTGGCTTTCGAGGCGGGGTTCAGGCCGGGTTTACGCCATCAAGCCGGGTGACCAGCCGGTCTGTCGCGGCGGGATCCGCGGTCGACGAGCGTTCGGGCGTCTTCGTCGGACGATCGCGCGGCGTGCGTCAGTTCGGGCGGCCGGTCGCCGTGCGGGCGAGCCGGCCCAGGCGGACCATGTCCGTGAGGTGGATGCGGAGCGTTTCCGGCGCCGATTCCGAATCGAGCGCCCGCTCCAGCGTCTCGGCCGCTTTCGCGATCGGGTCGAAGCCCAGGCCGCCCGATGTGGCTTTCACGGAGCGGACGAGCGATTCAAGTTCGGCCAGCCTGGCTTCCCGGAATGCCGACTTGCAGGCATCGAGCTTTGCCGGGAGCGATTCTACGAACTCGCGGATCAGGTCGCCCAGCGAGGCGTCACCGGCCATACTGCTGTAAATCGGCTCTTCCTTGACGACCGTCAGCACCTGCTCAAAGTTGGCGCGTGTGTACGGCTTACCAATGAACCGATCGCAGCCGGCCTCCAGGCATGCCCGCTGATCCTGCGGCCGGGTCATGGCGGAGGCCGCCACGATCAGGCCCTCATAACCCTGCTCGCGCAGGCGACGCGTCGCGGTAAGCCCGTCCAGCACCGGCATCTCGACGTCCATGAAGACGATGGCGAACGACCCCGCCAGCGCCTTCTCCACGCCCACCTGCCCGTTTTCGGCATGAGTGGCCACGGCGTTGAGGCTCTTGAGCGTGTTGCATGCCAGCCGGGCCATGAGCGGATCGTCCTCGACGACCAGCACGTCCACCGTCACGGCCTCGGGGCAGTAGACGGTCGGGTCGATCGGTTTGTCGAACCGCAGCCGCACTTCGTGGATGGTGCCTTCGACGTACTGGCACGTGGCGACCGAGCCGGGCACGTGTTCCCACGCGCCGTGCGCGCTGATGAGCTGCGCGACGCAACGTGAGCCGGCGTGGACAAAGCCACCGTGGAGGAAGCTGAGGTCGCTCCTGCTCAGGCGGCGCGTGCTGCACAGAAAGGCGATCGGCGACCCGGCGCCGGGCTGGGCGAGATGGACCACGCAGTTGTGAATGCGATATCGAAACTGCTCGCCCTCGACGGGCGCGGTCGAGGCGGTCGCGCGCTCGACGCGGTCAAGCAGCGCGTCGATTTCGTCTTCGCGCAGACGGACAGAGCGAAATGGCGTTCGTGCGGGCGGAGCGGACATGGTGGATCCCCGGAGCACTGCCGCGATCGTCAGCGACAGGCCGATTGCGATGGCTGGCCTATCGGCCGGGGGGGGGAGCGACTTTGCCGCTGCGGCGTTATCCGCACCGCGCGACGCGCGTCGAGGCGGTTTCCGGGCTGCCCACTACGGCAGAAACTCGATATCGGTCCGAGAGTACCGGCCCGCCAGGGTCCGGCCGTGACACGCAACGCCGCGGAAGGCGGGCTGGTCGTCGATATCGAGAAACGTGACTCGAACGGGCGTGCCGACCGGATAAGCGGCCTCGCTGATGAATGACACACTCGGCGGAGGACAGCGCGACGGCCGTGCGGCGCTGCCTTGGCAGCTTGTGTGTCGTCTCGGCGTTTGCTTCGCCGCGCCCGCCGTTTGCGACCGGCGGGGCAGTTCGTTATGCTGAATGAAGAGGAGTCGGCCCGGGCGCCGGACGGGAATTCGCAGCGCGGGAGCGCGAGTACGGAGCCCGGGGCAGTCACCCAACCCGGAGGCACGTTATGTCCACCTCCACCCTGCGCGCGGGAATCGTGTTGCTGATCCTCTCGCTGGGCGTCCAATTGCCACTCCCTGCACACGTCGCGGCCGATGCCGGCCGTTCACGGCCCGATGCGGACAGGCCGGCAGTCACCGCATCGACCGAACAGACGCCGGGCCTGCCCCGGTTCGCCGATCGGCCACCCGCGGATCCATTCGCGTGGATGACGCAGGACGTACACGAGCCGGAGGCGATTGGACCGTTCGCCCCTTCCTGTGAACCCATCTGCTACCGCCATGTTCTGTCGCCGGCCTTTCCCCGCGCGTTGTGGAGCATCACCGTCGGTGACCTGGACGGTGACCTGGACGCGGACGTGGTGGGCGTGGGGCTGAACTATGAAGGCTCTTTCTGTGTGGCGATGAATGACGGAGACGGCGGCTTCGCCACGTCCACACGGTACCACGTTGGTCACGACCCGCGGCGCGTCGTGCTGGCGGACGTGGATAACGACCTTGACCTCGACCTGATCACGACGGACTCGCTGGGCGGGCGGGTATACGTTTACTTCAACCCTGGAAATGGCGCTTTCGGAAAGCCGGGTGGGGCGTACAAGTTTCCCGACGGCGTGCGGCCGATCGACTTCGCGGCCGCGGACGTGGATCGCGACGGTGACGCCGATCTGATTCTAGGCGACGGCTACGGTACGTTGCCGGTGCTGCTCAACCGCGGCGATGGCACGTTCGAGTACGGCCCCAGCTACCGGATTAATGCGCACGGCTTTCTCTACGACGTGCTGGCGGAAGACCTGACCGGTGACGGCTATCCGGATCTGGCTGTCTTGACGATGCCGTACGAGCCGCCGTACGTGCTGCATGACCGCGCGTTCGTCGCGATGCTGACCAACGACGGCGCCGGCGGGTTCGGCCACATGCAGCGCTTCCGCACGCCGGACTGGCCGACGCTGGCGCTGGCCGCGGCTGATCTGGACAATGACGGCGATCTGGATATCGGCGGCGTCAACAGCCCGAACGCCAACCCGAAGCCGAACGGCTTCTGGGTGATGCTCAACGACGGATCGGGAAGCATGAGCGAGGCGATCGTCTATCCGGTGGGTCCGTGGCCGCACGATGTCGCATTCGACGACCTGGATGGCGACGGCGACATGGATGCCGTGGTGCCGAACCAGCGGTTCCACAATGAGAATCACCCGCACGACGTGTCCATCCTCTTCAACCGCGGCGACGGGAGTTTCGAACCGGAGTGTCGCTACGCCGTCGGCGAGCGTCCCGGCGCGGTCGCCACCGCCGATATGAACGGCGACGATCGCGTGGACGTGGTCGTGGCCAACTACTCCGGCGACGACTACGCCGAAGCCGTGTCGATCCTGTTCAACGAGTGTCCATAGTCTCTGACAGCGGAACTTCTCGCCATTCTGCGCGCATTCTCCGCGTGGAGGGCGATTGCTGTCAGGACGAGGGGAGTGAGGGAGTCAGGGAGCGAGGGAGTAAGGGAAGAAAGACAGACTACAGTGCTTCCTTCTTCCCTCACTCGCTTACTTCCGTCTCCCTCACTCCCTGTATTTGGGTCCATCTGTTGGACCACGAGCGCGTGACGGCCGTCCGGCTACGTGCCTGTGGCCTGCTTCAAGAACGCCGTCGCCAGCCGGCAATGCAGCGCCACGCCAAGCGAGATGGCGGCGTCGGGGAAGTCGTAGCGGGGGTGGTGGAGCTTCGGGTAGCTGGGCTGATCCGGTGGGCACACGCCCAGGCGCACCATCACGGCCGGGACGCGCTGGCCGAAGTAGGAGAAATCCTCGCCGCCCATTGAAGGTCGCGAGTCGGTGATCACATGGGCCGGGCCGAAGAGTTCCCGCGCGGCGGCGGCGGCGAGATCAGCCAGCGGACCGTCGTTGACGGTCGGCGGATAGCCGGCGTGCCAGTCGAACGCGGCCGTCGCGCCGAACATCGCGGCCGTGGACTCGACGATGCGCTTCAGTCCGTCGCGGAGCCGGTGATTGGACTCCAGCGTCATGGCCCGCAGCGTGCCGCGCAGGTGGCCGCGCGACGGCAGCACGTTGTAGGCGCTGCCCATCTGCATCCTCGTGATCGATACCGCAACCGGCTCGACCGGGTCCGACAGGCGCGACGCGAGCGCCTGTGCGGCCGTGACGATATGCGCGGCCGCGACAATAAGATCCTGCGTCTGATGCGGATAGGCGGCATGTCCGCCGGATCCGCTCAGTTCAATGTCGAAGGTGGAGGTGGCGGCCAGGATCGGTCCTGACCCGATGATGACGTGTCCCTGCCGGATCTCGGGCCAGCCGTGCAGTGCGAAGGCGGCGTCGACCGGCGGGTCGTCGAGCGCGCCCTCGGCGATCATACGCTCGCCCCC
The DNA here is from genome assembly GCA_964648365.1 of uncultured Phycisphaeraceae bacterium. Classification (GTDB taxonomy): domain Bacteria; phylum Planctomycetota; class Phycisphaerae; order UBA1845; family UBA1845; genus SURF-32. Next base: position 49,103 of record CAZYLK010000012.1, on the reverse strand, counting down.
CCCGCCGCCTTCCTCCGCCGGCTGAAAGATGAACTTCACGGAGCCGGGCAGATCGTCGGCCAAAGACGCCAGAACGCGAGCCGCGCCGACAAGGCAGGTGGTGTGTCCGTCGTGGCCGCAGGCGTGCATCCGGCCGTCGTGTTTGGAGCGATGTTCAAAGGTGTTTTCTTCCTGGATCGGTAGCGCATCCATGTCGGCCCGCAGCGCGACGCAAGGTCCGGGCTTGCCCGGGTTCAGCGTCGCGACGATGCCGGTGGTTGCGACGTCCGTTCGGATGTCGAGGCCGGGGATGCGGCGAAGCTGCTCCAGCACGCACGCCGCGGTGCGTCGTTCCTCGTAGCCGAGTTCCGGGTGCATGTGCAGGTCGTGCCGCAGCGCGACCAGGTCGGTGAGCATGGGTTTGATGGACTCGGTGAACGCTGTCATATCGTGTCTTCCGTGTGGTCGCGGTGAGCCGCCCTCCCTATAGTCGGGCACGCTGGACGCGGATGCAAGGTTGAGACCGGATGCGGCCCGCGTGGCACGGGCATCCTGCCCGTGATTCCATCGGCTGGAAGCCGATGCCACACGGTCCAGCTTCACGGCCAGGATGGCCGTGCCACATTCGGCTTCACGGCCAGGATGGCCGTG
>CAZYLK010000012.1:0-48373 GCA_964648365.1 uncultured Phycisphaeraceae bacterium | reverse complement strand
CGCGGCCAGGATGGCCGTGCCACACTCGGCTTCACGGCCAGGATGGCCGTGCCACGCTCGGCTTCACGGCCAGGATGGGAGACTGCTGCATTGATCAAGTCCATCGTCTTAAGCGTCGCGTTGCCGGCTCTGCTGGGTGCGGCCGTACTCGTGTTCGTCCAGCGGCTGTGGCGATCGCAACGCCTGATGGCGGACGGCGGCGCCGCGTCGCCTGCCTCCGGCCGGGCCTGGGGTTATCCGGCGGCACTCCTGGTGTCATTTCTAGCGGCGTTTCTATCCGAAGAAGGACTTCCCGAGGGACCGGCTGTGCAGTGGCCGGCCTGGTATGCGCTGGCGATCCCGCTGGCGGCCGCGGCGGCGATCAGCGCCGTGACGTCGCGCTGGCAGGCGTGGCATGGCATGGCCGCGGCTTTGATCGGGGGGGGGCTGGTGGCGGTCGTGGCGGGCGCGGCGATGCGCTTTCCCGACGTAGCGTCACGCAACTGGCAGTTGGGGCTGATGGCCGCGGCGATTGTCTCCACGCTCTGCTGGCAGGCGGTGCGGCGCGAGCGCCAGCCCGGGCGCGAACCCGGGCGCGATGCGCTGACGTTCTGCGCGCCGGCGATGCTCGTTTTCGCCGCGCTGTCGATCCTGATCCTGGAGAGCCGCTTTGCCAAGCTGGCGCTGATCTTCGGCGGCCTGTCGGCCTTCAACGGTCTGGCGCTGGCGATCGGGCTGACCGGCCGCCGCATCCGCGCCGGCTGGGGGGGGGCGGCTGCGGTGGGCACACTGGCGCCGATGGCGGCGCTGTGCGGCTATGCCTACGACTATGACCTGGTGCCGGTGGCTTCGTGGGTGATGGTCGCGGCCGCGCCGCTGGCGATGGCTGGGGTGGCGTTTATCTGCCGGCCGGGCGGGGCGACGGATTCGACGACCGAATCACACGTGTCGGGGGAGGCGCGACCCGCCCGCACGCCATTGATCCGGTTGCTGGCGCCGTCGATCGTCGTGCTGCTCATCTGCGGCGCGGCCGTGGGCTGGGCGCTGCTTCGCGGTTCGGCCGGGGAAGGTGATGCGGCGTACGAGTACGCCAGCGCCTTGCAGCACGACCCGCGGCAAGCGGGCGGACCAGTCGTCACGTTGGCCTGAGACCGACTCAAGGGGGCGCCGTCTGAAAAGGCCAGGCCGACAACAGTGAGGACTCTGGCAAGAGTCTGGCAACCACACGGCGCGTTCAGCGGGCAGCTTACGTGGCACGGCCTTCCAGGCCGTGATTCGAGCGGAGGCGAAGGCGAGCCGCTACGGAACCCGTTACTGCGAACGTGTGCAGCAGCACGTTCGAATCACGGGCAGGATGCCCGTGCCACGTATGCCGTACGCTCAGTAAGCCCGACGCCGTCAATCCAGTCGCTCGGCTTCGACCAGGTCGTCATACGTTTCGCGGCGGCGGATGACGCGGGCGGTTGCGCCTTCGACCAGCACCTCGGCCGGCCGCGGGCGGGAGTTGTACTGGCTGGCCATGACCATTCCGTACGCCCCGGCCGTGAAGACGCACAGCAGATCGCCGCGGTTCATCGGAGGCAGGTAACGCTCCTTGGCGAGAAAGTCGCTGCTTTCGCAGACCGGTCCGACCACGTCCACCAGCCGCGTGCCGTCCAGCTTCAGCGTCGCGCTGCGCTGCGGCGGTACCGCGCCGCCGGCCGGGGCGACGGGCCAGACGAAGTGGAACGCGCCGTACAGGCAGGGGCGGATCAACTCCGTCATGGAGCCGTCCACGATGACGAACTGCTTGTCGCCGGATGCCTTGGTGTAGAGCGTTTTGCACAGCAGCACGCCCGCATTGCCCATGATGCTGCGGCCGGGTTCGAGCAGGATCTTCAGATCGCGCCCGCGCAAGAGCGGCACGATCGCGTCGGCATATTGCATCGCCGGTGGCGCCTGGTCCGTCTCATAGTTCGCCCCGTACCCGCCGCCGATGTTCAGCGAGCGGATCGTGTAACCGTCGCCGCGAAGATCCTCGATGAGCTTCAGCCCCTTGGTAATCGACTCGACATAGGCGTTGACGTCGTTGACCGGCGAGCCGATGTGCAGATGGATGGCGTCGAGGTTGAGGCCGCGGCGGCCGGCGTAGGTCTTAAACACGTTCCGCGCCCGCTCGACGTCTACGCCGAACTTCGTTTCGCGCTTCCCGGTCGTGGTGTAGACGTGCGTCTTGGGATCGACGTCGGGGTTGACACGCAGGGCGGCGGAAGCTGTCTTGCCCGCCGCGGCCGCGAGGGCGGCGATGTTCTCCATCTCCGCTTCGCTCTCGACGTTAAAATACCCGACGCCGACGTCGAGGGCGTGGTTGATCTCCTCGTCGGACTTGCCCACGCCTGCAAAGACGATGCGCCCCGGGGCCGCCCCCGCCTCCAAAGCCCGCATCACCTCGCCGCCGCTGACCACGTCAAACGCGCAGCCCTGCGCCTGCAGGAGCTTGAGGATGTTCAGGTTGCCGCAACTCTTGATCGAAAAGCACAACCACGGATCGACCGGGGCAAACGCCTTCGCCAGCCGTGTGTAGTGGTCGAGAATCGTCTGCCGCGAGTAGACGTACAGCGGCGTGCCGTGGCGCTTGGCCAGATCGACGAGGTTGACCGATTCGCAGTGAAGAACGCCGCTTCTGTATTCAAAGTGATCCATGATTCTTCCGCTCAAGTCCGACCCGTCGGCCCCGGCTCCCGGCGAGCGCCCGCCCGCGGGACTTCGTGGCCGATTCAGACCGAGGATCGTAGCGGCTCACGCATGAGATCGCCAAGCACGCGGGGCACGGCCAACGGCTTGATGGGCAAGACTCGGTCGGCAGACAGGTTGCCACTGCAGTGTAGCCTCTCACGCCGTTCGCATCCTTCCAGAGTTGCGCCCATGAGGCGGGTAACGGCAGAGCTGTTTTCGGGCTGATGACCAGCGTTTAACAATGATGCGTCACTTACGACATTCCACAGTAACGGTCGGTCTCTCCAACGGTCGGTCCCTGTCCGTTTCTGCGACGGTCGGCTTCAGCCGACCCTTTTTTGCCATCAGCTTGAGCTGATGGGTCGCCGGCAGCATCCAGTTCTCCATTCACTTGTCCTCAGCCGGCTTCAGCCGGGTTTGAATCGCGACGCGACTCCTCTGGGGGCAGTGTCATCCGTTCACGAAGCTCCGCGCGGGCTGAAGCCGCGCGGCTCGCTCGGAGCCGTCCACCGGGAGCGTCAGGCGCGCGGTCGCGGGCTTCTTGTCCGACCTTGATATGGCGCCTACACTCGGTCCCAACCTGCCCGGAGGTGCATGGATGCACGATGCGGCCAGTGGATTCTCATGGAAACGTCAGGGGCCGCGGGCGGTCGCGGTCGCTTTGCTTGTGGTCGCGGCGACGCCGTTGCTGTGGCGCGGCTGGATCGAGGTGAAGGTTCGCGTGTTCCGCTACACCGTCGCCGAACGCCTGGAGCAATACGGACCGGCCGCGCGTGCGCGGCTGCTGCCGCGCTTCTCCTCCGCGGGCGTCGCGTATCCGCCGGCGTTCGCCACGCTCGTCGGGCTTAAGCAGGCGCGTGAGTTGCGTCTCTACGCCGGCGCCGAGCCCGAGACACAGCGCCTGGTCGCGACGTGGCCCTTCAGGGCCGCCAGCGGTTCGCTCGGGCCTAAACTGCGCGAAGGCGACTGGCAGGTGCCGGAGGGCGTGTACGCCGTCGAATCCCTCAACCCCAACAGCCGGTATCACCTGGCGCTGCGGGTGGGCTACCCGAACGCGTTCGACCGGCAGATGGCTCAACGCGACGGCCGGACGAATCTCGGCGGCGATATCATGATCCACGGCGGCGCCGCGTCGATCGGCTGCCTGGCGATGGGCGATGCCGTTGCAGAGGAGTTGTTCGTGCTCGCCGCCGACACAGGCCTGGAGCGGATCACCGTCATCCTCGCGCCCGTCGATCTGCGCACCACGTCACGCCCGCAGCCGGATGACACGGGCGATTCCGCCGTTCAGCCCGACTGGATCGCTGCGCTCGACAAGGCGATCCTCGGCCGACTCACCCAGTTGGCCGAATGACCCCGCACCTCCCCCGACGCCGCCCGCCGCCATCAACCCGCCCGCGACGCATTCGCCCGTCTACATTCGCGCCGTGATCGCCGATCACTCAAGCCCGCTTTGCCCCGGTGCCCGTGTCCGGTATGCTCAAACCATGCGCTCGTAGCTCAGTAGGATAGAGCACCGGTTTCCTAAACCGGGGGTCGCAGGTTCGAATCCTGCCGGGCGTAGTGGTGCCTTCCTTGCACGCGGCTCCGGCACTTCGAGCCGGCCCGATGGCGAAGGGGTTGACGGCGGGTAGCGCGGGTGGCGTGCGGACGGGCGGGAGATGGTGCGATGCCCAGCGTTTTGATTACCGGCGCCAACCGCGGGCTTGGGTTGGAATTCGTGCGGCAGTATGCGGGTGACGGCTGGCGGGTGTGGGCGTGTTGCCGCCGGCCGGCGGAGGCTGAGGCGCTGGCGGCCGTCGCGCGGGAGGCGGGACAGCGGGAGGCAGTAGCCCCCGCGGGCTCGGGCGTGACGGTTCACGCGCTGGAAGTCGATCGTCAGGCATCCGTCGATGCGCTGGCGGCGGAACTCGGCGAGGTCGCGATCGACGTGCTCATCAACTGCGCGGGCATCTACTTCCGGCCGGAAAGCAGCTACAGGAGCGTCAACTTCGACGACTGGGAGCGGGCGTTTCGCGTGAACACACTGGGACCGATGCGGGTGACGCAGGCGCTTGTCGAATGCGTCGCCCGCGGCGAGCGCAAGGCCGTCGTCATGATTACGAGCGACATGGGCTCGATCGGCGGCAACCGGCAGGGCTACGCCTATGAGTATCGCACCAGCAAGGCGGCGCTCAACGCACTGACGCGCAACCTGGACATCGAGCTGCGCCCGCGCGGCATGACGGTCGTTGCGTTGCACCCGGGCTGGGTGAAGACCGACATGGGCGGCCCGCAGGCGCCGCTGGGCGTCGTGGAGAGCGTTGCGGGGATGCGCCGTGTCATCGGGACGCTATCGAGCGAGCACGCGGGGCGGTGCTATGACTATCAGGGAGATCGGATGGAGTGGTAGACTCTGTCGGCACCACGTCTTGCCAGTTCGCGCGCCTGTTTCGTTTCACTAGCAGCCGCGATCGTGAACGGAACGAGGCGGTCAGCGGGTACGGGAGACAGGGAATACGGCGCGATACCTGCACGCAGCCGGCCGTAGACAGCCGGAACCCCCACGGCATGTGGGTCGGGAAAGCCTTGAATTACAAGAGGTTACGGCGTCTTGCGGCAAATTGCGACAAACGGCATTGGGCCCGGCAGGATTCGAACCTGCGACCGATCGATTATGAGTCGACAGCTCTAACCGCTGAGCTACGGGCCCGGGCTGCGGGTCGGCGTCGATTATAGCGAATCGGCCCCGATGTGGCACCGGTTTTCAACCGGTGGCCTGCTCGGTCAATTTGCCCGCTTCGCAGGCGCCCCACGACCCGCGCCATCACCCCGCGATACGCCGGATCTCCGCCCCCACGCCCGCCAGCTTTTCTTCGATGCGCTCGTAGCCACGGTCGATGTGGTAGATGCGGTCGACGCGGGTTTTTCCCTTCGCCACCAGGCCGCCGAGGATCAGTGCGGCCGAGGCGCGCAGGTCGCTGGCCATCACCGGGGCGCCCACGAGGCGCTTGACGCCTTGGATCGTCACCGTCGGACCCTCCTTGCGCAGGTGCGCCCCCATGCGGCCCAGCTCGCCGACATGCAGGAACCGATCGGGGAAGATTTTTTCGGTAATCGTGCTGTTGCCGTCGGCGATGCACAGCAGCGCCATGATCTGGGCCTGCAAGTCTGTCGGAAAACCCGGATAAGGCTGCGTGGTGATCTCGACTGGCTCCAAGCGGCGGGTCGAGGTGACATTCAGGCCCGTGTCGGTGCGCTCGACATTGACGCCGATCAGGCGCAGGCGGTCCACCACGGCCAGCATGTCGTCTGCCCGGGCGCCGACGAGATCCAGATCACCGTTGGTGATCGCGGCCGCGATCATGAACGTGCCCGCCTCGATGCGATCCGGGATGACGGTGTGCTCCGCGCCGTGCAGTTCGTCCACGCCGTCCACCGTGATGCGGGGTGTGCCGTGGCCGCGGATCTGAGCGCCGCAGTTGTTGAGAAACTCGGCCAGATCGACGATCTCCGGCTCGCACGCGGCCGATTCGATCACCGTCTGCCCCTCGGCCAGCGTCGCGGCCATGAGCACGTTGGCGGTGGCCGTGACGGATGAGCCGAACGGCCCGCCCAGGAAAAGCTCCTTGCCGGTCAGCCGCTTGGCCCGCAGGCACACGTCGCCGTTGATCAGGTCGAAGTCCGCCCCCAGCGCCTTGAGCGCCTCGATGTGCAGGTTGATGGGCCGGTCGCCGATGGCGCAGCCGCCGGGCATGGCCACCTGCGACTTGTGCCGCCGGGCCAAAAGCGGCCCCAGCACGCAGACGCTGGCCCGCATCTTGTTGACCAGTTCGTACTCGGCGTGGCAGTTGCTCTCGTCCTCGACGCGCAGGCGCATGTCGCCGTTGTCATCGCGGGTGACCTTGACGCCCAGCCGCGGCAGGAGCTTTTGCATGTGCCGCACGTCGGCCAGGTCCGGCACGTTGTGCAGGACGGTTTCGCCCTCGGTGAGGATCGCGGCCGCCATGATGGGCAGGGCGGCGTTCTTGGCGCCGGAAATCTGAATGGCGCCCCGCAGTCGGTTCCCTCCGACGATCTCGAACTGGTCCATGACGCTACTCCGTTGGTCCGACGGCCATGAGACGGAAAACGGGGGGAAATGTCAAAGTCAGCATTCCGGAGGTTCATTTTCGGCCTGCGATACCGGATCCAGGGTTCGTGGCGGGCATCGGGTCGCGGCGCGATGTGTTCGAGCGTCAAAAGCGGATGAGCCTGTCGACGCCCGCAAACCGATGAAAGATGCATGAGGCTGTACCTCGACCTGTGCGCATTGAAGCGTCCCTTCGACGATCAATCACTGGAACGGGTCACGCTGGAAACGCAGGCCCTGTTCTCGATCGTCGGACGCATCGACGACCGACGGGACACAATGGTCTGGTCCACCGCATTGACGCTTGAAAACGACGCCGACCCGGATGACGAGCGGCGGTTAGAGGTTGCAAAATACGCCGCGCGGGCTGACGACGTTGTCGCCGTGACCTCGACCGTGGAGAGCCGAATTCGAACTCTTGTAGCCGATGGACTGGGGACGCTCGATGCGGCCCATCTCGCCTTCGCCGAGGCTGCCGGATGCGAGGTGCTGGTCACCTGCGACGACCGGTTTGCACACCGCGCGAGACGCACGAGCACTTTGATTCGAGTGCTGACACCGATAGAATACATGAGTGAGATATCATGAATGACCGACTCACCGATGATCAGCTTCGCGAAAAGGCTTTGGATGTGCTGACCCGGCACCTGGGCCTGGCCCAGACCTTGCGTTTCCTGAGCTGGTTGCGCAGCAACCCAGGCGATTATCAGTCGTGGCGAGACGGCCGGTTCGGCGACCTCACTGCGGATAGCTTGATCGCGCAAATGCGTGCGCTGGAGGCTCGCCAAGCCCAGCAGCAAAACTCAGCAGTGCAAGACCTCGAAGATCACGCCTGATCTCGCCGCGCGGCGGAGCCCGCGGTAATCCCCCGCGCGGGTTCCGCGCGCTTCCGCGCGCGGTGACCGCGCGAGGGGCCGCAACGCTCGTCTACGCCCGTCCCCTTCGCACCCCCATGCCGACGGCGGCGAGGAAAACGCCGATCACAGCCCACGCGACCTGCTGACCGCTGTACCCTTGGTCGGCGTCCACGTATCGCAGCACGGGTCCCCCCGCGACGGCAAACAGGGCCAGTAACAGTCCGAAGCTCATCATCAGCAGTCCACCGAGCTTTCTGTGCTGCGGATCCCTGCGCGGCTGGCGGTCCGATTCCGACGTGGACCGCCCGCATTCCGGGCAGACGCCGGATACGTTTCCCGTGAGGTCGTATTCGCACCGTTCGCAGACGCCCGTCCTGCACATCCGCCGCCACCTGCGAACGTGCAGGTACAGCAGCAGTGAGCCGGTGACGCCGTACACGATCGGTGACAGGGCAAGCACAATTCCAAGTACCGCCAGTTGTGAGGCGCCCGGGCCGGTTGGCGCGTGCGCGAGGGCACGTTGCCGCAGGTTGTATCCAGCGATCACGAGCGACGCGACGATCGGCACCATCGCGAACCGCAGCATCGGCACCGCCCGCCCGCGTCCGCGGCCGTTGACCACGCACAGCCATCCATACACCCAGCAGGCCGCGGTCCAGAGAAGGATGCACTCGACAACCCGGTTCTCGACGCGGTCTTCCGGCAAGGGCGGACCCATCGGATGCAAGTCCAGCCACTCCGCGAAGACAACGTAGACGCCAAGAACGATCAACAGCAGGGCAAGCACGCGCCAGCCCAATAGAGCCCGGGGTCTGCCTGTCTGATCCGCGTCCATACGCACGCCGACAGTATCGCCAGGTGACATGTCCAGCAAAGCGCAGGGTTGACGCGAGCCGCGGCAGGAGCTTTTGCATGTGCCGCACGTCGGCCAGGTCCGGCACGTTGTGCAGGACGGTTTCGCCCTCGGTGAGGATCGCGGCCGCCATGATGGGCAGGGCGGCGTTCTTGGCGCCGGAAATCTGAATGGCGCCCCGCAGTCGGTTCCCTCCGACGATCTCGAACTGGTCCATGACGCTACTCCGTTGGTCCGACGGCCATGAGACGGAAAGCGGGGGGAAATGTCAAAGCGGCGGGCGGGGCGGGTGTGGGGAGGGGTCGGAGCGGCATTACCGTGGAGACGGTGGGGTTGCTGGAGCAGCGAGGGTGGCGCGAACCGAACCGCGCGGACACCGACGCCAGGCGATCCGGCTGGTTCTGTCCACACCGCGGGCGCGTCCGCAATCACGTGCTCGCCGCGGCGGGACGGCCTGGGCCGATCGGCGCCTCTCGCGAGCCTCAGTTGAGAATCGGCGCCACAGCAGACGTCACCGGTTAAAAACCTGTGCTACATCGGACATCACCGGTAAAAAACCGGTGGGACAGAGGACATCACCGGTTGGAAACCGGTGCCACAAGGGTGCCATACCGGAGCCGGCATTGACACGGTGCGGGGGTTGCGACACCTTGCGGACGCGTCAACGTCACGCGGGAGGCCGCCGGCCGGAAGCCGGTGCCACATCGGTGTTGCACCCATTAAACCGGCCGATCGCGCCGCTTTGAGCCAGCAGGACGAGTCATGCAAACCACACGTCAGCTTATTGTTGCTCTATTCGCATCGGCATTCGCCTTTGGCGTTGCGGCCCAGGAAAGCCGGCCGGCCGGCAGTGTTGATCCGGGCGCGCGGGGCGAGGCCGCCGATGCGCCCGAGTTCGACCTGTCGAAAGACAAGGTTCTCTACTGCGTCGGCTACGCCCACCTCGACACGCAGTGGCGATGGGACTTCTGCACGACGATTGATGAGTACGTCAAGAACACGCTCGACGACAACTTCGCCCTTTTCGAGAAGTACCCGCAGTACCGCTTCAACTTCACCGGTTCGGTGCGCTACCGGATGATGAAGGAGTACTACCCTGAAAAATATGAGAAGCTGAAGCAGTACATCGCCGCGGGCAAGTGGTACGTTTCCGGCTCTTCGGTGGACGAGGGCGATGCCAACGTGCCTTCGGCGGAAGCGGTGATCCGGCAGGTGCTGTACGGCAACCAGTTCTTCCGCCGTGAGTTCGGCAAAGAGAGCGTCGATTTCATGCTGCCGGACTGCTTCGGATTCCCGGCGTCGATGCCATCCATCTGGGCGCACTGCGGATTGAAGGGTTTTTCCACCCAGAAGCTGACCTGGGGCTCGGCCGTGGGCATCCCGTTCACGATCGGCGTGTGGGAGGGGCTGGACGGGCAATCCGTCATCGCGGCGCTCGATCCCGGTTCGTATGCCAGCGCGCTGGTAGGCCGCGTCGATCTGAATGAGAAGTGGCTGGAGCGCATCGAGACCAACGGCCGCAAATACGGCGTCTTCGCGGATTATCATTACTACGGCGTCGGCGACGTGGGCGGAGCGCCGCGCGACGAGGACGTGGCCAACTACGTCGCCAGCATCGACCAGCCCGACAGCAAGTTCAAAGTGGCGCTCGTGTCGAGTGATCAGATGTACAAGGACATCACGGCCGAGCAGCGCGACAAGCTGCCGCGCTACAAAGGCGATCTGCTTTTGACCGAACATTCGGCCGGCACGCTCACGTCGCAGTCCTACATGAAGCGCTGGAACCGCAAGGGTGAACTTCTGGCCGACGCAGCCGAGCGCGTCGCGGTGGCGGCGGACTGGCTGGGGGCGGCTCGTTATCCGTACGAGAAGTTGGGCCGCTCCTGGGAGCGGGTGCTGGCCAATCAGATGCACGACATCCTGCCGGGCACGAGCATCCCGCGCGCTTATACGTATTCGTGGAACGATGAGATCCTGGCGATGAACGGCTTTGCGGCCGTGGCGAGAGACTCGGTCGGCGGCATCGTGCGGGCGATGGACACGCGGGTGCAGGGCACGCCGCTGGTGGTCTACAACCCCCTGTCGATCGACCGGCAGGACGTCGTCGAGGCGACGATCGACTTCGGCCGCCGCCCGCCGGCGCAGGTGAGCGTGTTTGACGCATTCGGCAAGGAAACGCCGTCGCAGGTGCTGGAGCGCGGCGAGACCTCGGTGCGCATCGCCTTCCTCGCGGACGTGCTGCCAACGTCGCTGACCGTCTTCGACGTGCGCGGGCTGGACGGCGTGCGCGAAGCGCCGTCGATGCTGAAGGTCAGCGAAAAGGGTTTGGAAAACGAGTTCTACCGCGTCACGATCAATGACGACGGCGATGTCTCCAGCATTTTCGACAAGAAGGGCGATCGCGAGTTGCTGGCTTCGCCGGCCAGGCTGGTGTTCACCTATGAGAAGCCGCGGGCGTGGCCGGCGTGGAACATGGACTGGAACGATCGCAAGAACCCGCCGATCGACCGCGTCAGGGGTCCGGCGAAGGTGCGCGTGATCGAAGACGGACCGGTGCGCGTGGCGTTGGAGATCGAGCGATCTGCCCGCAATTCGATCATCAACCAGCAGATTCGCCTGTCCGCCGGTTCCGCCGGACAGCGCGTCGAGTTCAAGTGCGACATCGACTGGCAATCGACCGAGTGCGCGTTGAAGGCATCCTTCCCGCTGACGGCTTCCAACCCGAACGCCACTTACAACTGGGGCATGGGCACGATTCAGCGCGGCAACAACGAGCCGACGCGCTACGAAGTGCCGTCGCACGAATGGTTCGATCTGACCGACAAGGAGGGCAAGTACGGCGTGTCGATCCTCGAAGACAGCAAGTTCGGATCGGACAAACCGGCGGACAGCGAAGTTCGCCTGACCCTGCTGTACACGCCGGGCGTACGAAAGAGTTACCTCGATCAGCACAGCCAGGACTGGGGGCGGCATGACATTCTCTACGCCATCTACGGCCACGCGGGCGACTGGCGCGAGGGGCGCAGCGAATGGCAGGCGCGGCGTCTGAATCAGCCGCTGATGGCGTTTACTGCGCCGGTACATGAGGGCGAGTTGGGCAAGACGTTCTCCTGGCTGCGTTGCAGCACGCCGCAGGTGGACGTGCGGGCGCTGAAGCGGGCGGAAGACGGCGATCGCGTCATCGTTCGCGTGCAGGAACTGTGGGGGCGCGAGGCGAAGGGCGTTGAACTGGCGCTGGCCGCGCCGATTGAAGATGCGTACGAAGTGGACGGGCAGGAGCGGCGCATCGGCGACGCGACCCTGACGGATGGGAAGCTGCGTGTCGACATCCAGCCGTTCCGGCCGCGGAGCTTCTCGGTCAGCTTGTCCGACGCACCGCTGAAACTCCGGCCGCCCGACAGTCGCACGCTCGCGCTGAACTACAACGCCGACGTTGTTTCGTCTGACGCGGATCGAGCCGACGGCCGCATGGATTCCGACGGCCGCACCTACCCGGCCGAGATGCTGCCGGCGGCTATCGTCAGCGACGGCATCGAGTTCACGCTGGCCCCGAAAAAAGACGGCGAAAACAACGTCGTCCGGTGCGAGGGTCAGAAGATCCCGCTGCCGAAAGGCGATTTTGATCGGCTCTACCTGCTGGCGGCCGCCGAGGCCGATACGCCGGTCCGTTTCACCATCGGCACCAGCGCCGTCGACTACTCCATCCAGTCCTGGACCGGCTTTGTCGGCCAGTGGGATAACCGCACGTGGGACACGACGTTCGGCGAGGTCGATCACATCTGCGAGGGGCAGGTCACCGGCATCTCGCCCGGCTACATCAAGCGCGACGACGTGGCCTGGTTCGCGACGCACCGCCACGCGCCCGCCGGCAACGAGGCGTATCAGTTCAGCTACCTGTTCAAGTACGGCATCGACGTGCCCAGCGGCGCCGAATCGCTGACGCTGCCTGACAATCCACGCGTGGTGATCTTCGCCGCCACGCTCGCCCGCGGCGTCAACGACGACACGTCGCCGGCCGCGCCGCTTTATGACGACTTCACCGATCGCAAGCCGGTGTCCTTCCGCCACGTCTATCCGCGGCCCGCGCCGCCGGTGTTCCAGGGCCTCACGCCGATCGCGGACGCGAAGATCGACCGGCAGGAGACGTTTGACGCGCTGTCGATGGGCGCGCCCACCACGTCGGATTACGCGGATCAGTCGTTGGGCAACGGCGTAACGTTCCACGCCTTCAACCCGGACGGCCGCTTCCCGCCGCACCGCGGATCGGGCGCGGTGGACGGCACGCTGCCGCGGCTCAATGACGGCGACGTCGCGCAGAACGACGACGATACGAAGCGATGCGTCTGGTACGATAACGAGGGCCGCTTCTTCATCGACCTGGGCGGCAGTAAGTCGATCGATCGCGTGAATACCTATTCGTGGCATCGCAGTGACCGGGCGCCGCAGTTCTTCTCGCTGTGGGGCTCGACTTCCGAGACAATGCCAGTCGCGGATATCACCCACGAAAGCCACGACGGCTGGACGCTCATCGCGGTGGTCAGCACCAAGTCGCTCGGCGAAGGCGGCGTGCATGGGTCGTCCATCGCGGATGCCGACGGCCCGCTGGGTCCGTTCCGGCATCTTCTGTGGATCACGCAGGACGTGGGGCAGGGGACGTTTTTTACTGAGATCGACGTACACGTGACACAGGACGGTTCTGCGAAGCCATGAAGACGGGTGTGAGAACCAGGCATCGAGCGGACGCCGGCGAAATGCGGCAATCCGAGCCGCGCCCGTCAGGAAGCGGCCGGGAGCGGCGCGATCGTGGCGGAACGGCGTTGCTTCGTGGTGCGTCATCCAGGAGCCGCTCCCTGACGGTCGCGGTTCGGATTGGAACCCGCTCCCTGACGGTCGCGGTTCGGATTGGAACCCGCTCTCTGACGGACGCGGCTCGGATTGGCATCGCGATGCTCGGCGTATGTGCGCTAACGGCGGCCTCCGCGCCGGTGTTCGCGCACACGTTTTCGACGCTGCGCGGCATGGGCATCATCGAAGACGGCAAGCTCACGCTGACGCTTTCGGGGGGGGCGGAAGATTACCTGCACGACGGCGAGTTGCTGCCGTCCGGTGGACGCTTCCTCACACGTGACGTCGAGGCGTGCGCCGGCAGGTATGGGGAAGCGCTGCTGGAACGTCTGGTGCTGCGCGACGACCAGGGCCGGCGCATCGACGGCCGCGTGCTGTCGGCGGGCCTTTCCGGCTCGGCCGCGCGGGCTGCCGCGGCGTCTTCGGAAATGACGTACGATGAGCTGCGCCGATCATTGGTCGAGTATGTGCTGCGGTACGACGTGTCTGGCGCAGGTCGATACCTGTCTTTTCAGCAGCGGCCGTCCGACGACGCCGGCACTTTGCTGACGCGGATCGACCTGACGGTGCGCGAGGCCGGCGTCGATGGCCTGATGGAAATCGCGTTGACCGGCGGCGGCAACGTCGAGGTGGTCAATCTGCAAGGCGAGGCCGCAAACGCCAGCCCGGCCGGTCCGTTCGCGGAGACATCCCAGTCTGCTGAAAAGTCCGCCGGCTCGCCGCCACGGTGCGACCGGTCAGCGTTCATCCTGATCGACGCCTTCAAGACGTTGCGCGGCGTCGTCGAGATCAGCGGCGACCGCGTGGACGTCTCGATTTATCTCCCCGCGCCGATGGTCGAGACGTGGATGCCGATGCCGCGGGCGGCGCGCGATTTCCTGGATCCTGCCGAGCAAGCGGCCGCGGCCGCGGATTTCGCGCGGCTCTGCGCCGAGCGGATACGGCTCGATCTGAGCAATGGCGCCACGTCCGCCGTGGCCAACGTCGATAATGGAACGACCGAAGAGCAAAATACTGCTGCGGCGACGGCCACGTTTCTTGACGTCGGCGAGATCGAAGGCAAGGCGAGCGCTGCGCGGGCGCGGCTGAGCTACTGGACGTCGCGCGTGTTCGTGAAGCTGTCGTACGCGGTTCCCTCGACGGCCGCCCGCGTCACGATCGAGTGGCGCCTGTTCAACAGCGCGGTAGTGGCCGCGCCGCTGCTGATCATCGCCGACGGCCAGTGCCGCGAGCAGGACGTATCCACCTATGCCGCGACCGTCGCGCTTCCGCGCGCGGCGCCGCTGAGTGATCGCGGTGGATGATGCGCAGTTGGAAGAAGGGAGTGAGGGAGTAAGGGAGTGAGGGAGTAAGAGCGGGCGAACGCCGCGCACCCTGTCCCGCCATTTTCTTCTTCTTCATCTGCGTGCATCAGCGTTCATCTGCGGTTCATCTCCTCCGCCGAAACGACGATCGAGTCGCGGTTGAATTTCGACTGCAGATGAACGCGGATGAACGCGGATAGGAAGAAAGTGTGACATGGTGACGCTCAGGAACGACGCGAGTGAGCTTCGAGGCCATCGCTGCGCACGTCCCGATCCTGCCTCGTCTTCTTTCTTCTATCTGCGTGCATCAGCGTTCATCTGCGGTTCATCTCCTCCGCCGAAACGACGATCGAGTCGCGGTTGAATTTCGACTGCAGATGAACGCGGATGAACGCGGATGGAGAAAAGAGGGAGACGCGCCTGCGTCCCCCTCTCGCGTGAACAGAGCCTTCTTTCAGTCCGCGGCGCTACAGGCCGAGTCTCAGCGCCAGCGCCTGGATCTGCACCTGCCCCGTGACCGGCGAAACGACCCGGATGCAGATGCTGAACTCGCCCGCGTTGATCAGGTCGAGCGTGTTCTGCGTCAGCGTGACGTTGGCCGGCTCGACCGACTGCGGCACGAAGTTCTCGTCCAGCGATACGGTGAACGGGCCGTAGTCCTCGCCGCCGCCGCACACCGACTCGACGTTCTCCACCGCGTCGATCCAGACCGTGACGATCAGCTCACTGCCGCCTTCCTGCGCCTGAACCATCTCCTTCAGGGCGCCGGATGGCGTCACGGAAATCGCGTCCGGTTCGATCGTGATCGAACCGCTGCCGACCGTGACGGGCGCGTCGATCGTGCTCGTGCCGCTCCTGTCCGTCGGTTCGTCGGCGGTGACGTCGAACCGTCCGAGGGTGTCACCGAGCGGCATGTCCACTGAAGTCTGCAGCGGGCTTTGCGTGCAGCCACCCAGCAGGACCACCGCCGCGCAGGCCAGAACGCCGGCCAACCGTCCGCACTTTGCGTGCATCGTGATTCTCCTGTCGCATGTTTGAAATGCCGTCGGGATCCGGACCGCGCCAAACCCCGACTCGACTCGAACGTGCGTGATGCTACCCTTGCGCGGAACCGGACGCCAGCGGACGCGCTGCGGTTGCGGGCGCGCGGTGCTGATGATAGGGTAAGGGCGGTTGCCTGCTCCTTCGGAGCAAGCGCCGGCTGCCGCGCCCGTAGCTCAATTGGATAGAGTGGCAGACTTCGAATCTGAAGGTTGGAGGTTCGAGTCCTCCCGGGCGCAATTCCCTCCCTACCCCGGTGCGGCCGGCACGCCTCGGCACGGCTGCCGCTCGGCCTCACTCTTCGTCGTGCCATCGCACGTTTGTCACCGGATTGCCGCAGGCCTGCGCCACGCTATTTGATCGACACCACGATCGAGACGGCGATCAGGATGATGATGATCCACTCCAGGATCTCCATGCGCAGCGCGCTTTGCTGATCGGACAGCTTCGCGTAGATGCTCTCGACCGTGCCCAGTTTTCGCAGGATGCTCGCGTCCCAGTCGGCCAGGTGCAGGCGCTGGGCCGCCAGCCGATAGACCCGGGCGAGGTACGGATCGCCCAGCAGTTTCAGCGTGTTGTTGATGCCTTCGAAGAGCACCGCGCTGTCCAGTTGCAGCCGGGCGACCCGCTCAAGTACGGCCGCCCGCGGCCGCAGCCGCCACGGGCGGGCCCACGTCCCCTGCGAGAACTGTGCGTACGCCTCCGTCAGTGCCGCGTCCAACTGGTCGTCCAGGAACCGCACTTCCAGCAGTTCCACGTTGGCAAACTCCAGCACCGCGCGCACATCTTCGGTATCCGTGCCGATCAGCAGGGCCGCGTTCCAGTCGATGAAGGTCAGGTCGCCGGCGCCATAGGCGATGCGGCACGACAGCGAGTCGTCCATCTCCTGTGCCGAGAGCGGCTCGGGCTCCGCTCGCAACAACTGCGCCAGCGGCATCGCCAGTTCGGCCGCGCGGCGAGCGTCGAGCGCGGGCGTACAGGCGGTGAGCTGATAGACGACGTAGTCCTCGACGATGTCGGCCAGCCGCGGTTTGCTGACGACCGGGCCAATTACATGCAGGAGTTGTTCGACCCGACGCTTCGAGTCCGCCAGCAGGGGCTCGTTGTCATAGAGTTCGATGCCCAGTCGCCGGACGGCCTCAAACGGTCCGGCGAGCGCTATGCGGTACATGACGGAGATGGCGGCGAAGTCGTAGATGACCAGGTCCACCGTGGCGTCCGTTGCGTGGCCGGCGATGGACAGCGATTCCCCCGCGATCGTGACGCGCAGCGGCGACGGGCGGAACTGGAAGTAACTCGGCGCCTTGTGCGTGCGGCGGATGGACTCGCGGTGCTTGGCGGTCTGGATCAGCCGCTCCGCGGCGTCGATGTCCACGGAGAACCCGACGTCGTAGACGAACTGGGCGTAGCAGATGCCGTGATCGACCCGCACTGTGGATACGTCGGACGCAGGAGTCGGTAACAGTTCCGATACGGTCATGCGAAATACCCCGGCATTGCCCCGAGCCTTCGCTTGAGCGCCGCGCCCAAGTATGCAGCGCTTCTCGAACCGTCGCCAGAGTGGCGCCAGGCGCTGCGAGGGACGGATCGTGGAGGGTTCCGAGGCGCCCCGGCATGGCGGTGGGCCGTTTTGCGGGCGTTCTCAAAAGGCGGGGCCGCGGTACAATCGCCGTCAGACACGCAGAGTTGACCCATGCCGCAGCCCGCTGAACATCTCGAGACGTTTCCCAACCCGCACGCCGGGCGCAACTACCTCATCGAACACCACGTGCATGAGTTCACCAGCGTCTGCCCCAAGACCGGCCAGCCGGACTTCGGCCGGATCAAAGTGGCCTACGTGGCCGATCAGCGCTGCGTCGAACTCAAGAGCCTGAAACTCTACCTGCAGGGCTTTCGCGATCGGGGCATTTTTTACGAAGACATCACCAACGTCATCCTCGACGATCTGGTGGCGGCCGCCGCGCCGAAGTGGATGCGGGTCCGCACGCGCTGGACGGTCCGCGGCGGCATCCACAGCGTCATCACCGCCGAACACGGCGATCCGCGGCTGGATCCCCGTGCCCGCTGAGCCGCACCCCCGCGGCTCGCGCAACGGCTGTCTACAGCGCGCGGCCACGATCCAATCAGGGTGAATCCGGTGTCACCACGACCCACTCCGGCGCCGGCACGTGCGCGCGCTTCGGTGATTCATCGACCAGCCACGGCCCGACGATGCCATCCATGTTCAGAACGAGCACGCTGTCGGCGTCCGCGGCCGCGCGGCGCTCCGGCGTAAACTGCTCGCCGCTGTAGCGTGCGACAGTGGACAGTCGGACCGCGTCGATCCGGCCCTTGAAGTGCGACATGGGCTGGCTGCGACCGTTAACGTCGCCGCCGATCACCAGCGGGAGTGTATTCACGCGACGCGACCCCTCGCGCTGTGCCGACCGAAGCCTGCGCCCGTCGATGTACAGGCGGGCCTCCCGCCCATCATAGACCCCCGCGACGTGGTGCCAGCGGCCGGTCTCCAGAACAGGCGTGTCCGTCTCGACGTTCAGATAGCTGTCGCCGATGAAGATCGAAAACGTTGGCTTGCCGCTGCTGACGAAGATGCCGTAGTCGGAGTTTTCCGTCTTGGCGATCAGGCCCGTGCGTCCGCCGTATTCGTCGGCATTGAACCAGCACTCAAGCGTCATGGGACCGGCCGCGAGCGACAGCGACTCGTTGGCGACCGACAGGGCGTCGTCGCCGTCCAGCGCCAACACCATTTCGGTGGCCGAGGGTTGCGGCGCAGGAAGCACGGGATCCAGCGGCAGACGGACGTGCCGCTGCGGCACGGGATACCGGGCGCCGTCGGTCAGGTAGTCGATGTCCAGGGTGAGTTCGGGCTCTCGGAACGCACGATCCCAGCCGGACGCCATGCGGCGCAGGCTGAAGCGGAATGCGCGGCTGCCGCCCGGTTCGATGACGGCGTGATCATGATCGGGCGCGAAGCTCCAGCGACTGTCGCGGCTTTCCAGCGCCGCCAGCACTTCGATCGGGCGGCCGACCGGGTTACGGATCGTCACCGTCAGGTCAGCGTCCGTGGCCGCGTCAGCGCCGACGGTCGTAATCGAACCGAACTCCGGCGACAGGCTGTTGAGCGCCAGCATGTCGTCGACCATGGGTTGAGTCATGTCGCGCGGGTCGATCACATCGCCGACGGCGATGGCGGCCATGGCTACCTGAGTCTTGCGCACGGTGACCAGGTTGAAGTGGTGCAACATCCCGGCGCTGGGTACGCGGGCGCCCTGACCGCCGCCGGTGGTCGCCAGCGTGACGTACTCGATGCCGTCCTTCGGTCCGTCGTAGCGCATCCGGTGAATATGACCCGCAAACACGGCCGTGACGTTGCCGGCGGCTTTGAGCACGTCGTGGACGCGATCCCAGTCGTCACCATAGTTGCCGGCGGTCCAGCGCGGGTGATGCAGGAACAGGAACACGTGATCGGCATCCTTCGCCTTCGCCAGCGTTTCGGTCAGCCAAGCCAACTGCTCCGGGCTCATCTTCTGGCTGTCGGGCTTGTTGATGGCCTTTTCGCCGCTCTCCGGGTTGCCTTCATCCGAATAGAGCGCGATGAACCAGCAGTTCTTATGCTCGAAGGCGTACCACAGCGGGCCGAAGTGCGTTTCATAGCTGTTCTCGTGTTCGCCGTCGGGCCGCATCCACGCCGGCCCGCGCCAGTAGATATCGTGATTGCCCGCTACCGGGAACCACGGGCACAGGAGCCTGTCCATGATGCCCTTGAACTCGCGCATCTGCGTCATCCACTCGGGCGTCGTGTTGTAGCCCTCGACCAGGTCGCCCACGGTGATGACGAAATCCGGTTCGATCAGGTTCACGTCGCGCACGGCATCGGCCAGCACCGACACGCCTTCGATGGGTCCGCCGGTGCGATCGCCGAAGATGGCGAACGTGAAGGCGTCCGTCTCGCTGGGCAGCGGAAGCACGGCGCCGCTGCGGCTGGTGGTAAAACGCGCATCGTCCGGCGCCTTCGGGTGCGGCTCGTTGTGCGGGTGATGATGCCGCGTGTGGCCGATGTTGTCGGCCGGGGGCGCGTTTCCATCCTCCTGAGCGAGGCTCGGCCTGCTGATCAGGAGGATCGGCAGCATCAGGGAGGTCGCAACGATGGACGCGGGTTTCGTGATGGGGTTCATGAGGGGCATTCTAACACGCGAAGCGTTAAGATCGTGTAAATGCCCGACAGGAAACCTGCTGCCCCGGGGATGACACGCGGGGCGGGCTCCCCTGACGAACCACGGCTGGGGCGACGTGGCGCGCCAAGCCGCGGCCGCCGGCTCTTCCGCCCCCCGCGACGCCCCCGCGACGGATTCCCGGCCGCGTTCCCGGTTGATCCGGGCACATCCGGGTAGGTATAATCCAGCGCATCTGGGGTTGGCGCCTGTCCGCCGTTCTGGGGATTCGGGCACGCGCCGGGGTGCCGCACATGGCGCAGGCACAGCAGCTTCATCATCTCCGACACATGGGGTCGCCCCCCGTCCCCCCGGAATCACCAGCGCCCGACGAATCGGGCGGTGATTCTCACGCCCTTCTGGAAAGCAGATCGACTCATGTCACGCAGAGAAAGTTGCAGGCGGTTTCTGTCGACGACGGCGATGATCGCCGCGATGGGCGTGTCCATCACGCTGGTTTCCTCCGCGGCCCAGGCGCAGGATCCGCCGGACATCGTGTGGCGGGGCGAGGGTCACGCGGACAGCGTTCGCGGCGTCGCATTCTCACCCGACGGCCAGGTGCTCGTTTCGGGCGACCGCGACGGCGTCATTCAGTTCTGGGATGCGGCGGACGGGACGCCGATCCGCAGCATCAATCAGGGCAGCCAAATCAGCTGCATCGCGATCTCGCCGGACGGCGAAATCCTCGCGTCAAGCTATAACCCGATCCGTCTGTGGCGTATGTCGGACGGCTCGCTGATTCGCGAACTCGACGGCCGTGGCGACATCTCCTTTTCTCCCGACGGACAGATCCTCGCCTCCGGGGGCGATGCAGGCGTGATCAAGCTCTGGCGCGTCTCGGACGGCTCGCTGATCCGCACCATCGACACGACCGGCTGCAACACGGTGGCATTCTCCCCCGATGGAGAACTGCTTGCGTCCGGGCATACCGATGACGCCGTCAGGCTGTGGCGCGTGGCGAACGGTGAACTCGTGCGCACGCTCACGGGCCACCGGGACACCATCATGTCGTTGTCGTTTTCGCCGGACGGGCTGCGGCTGGCATCCGCGTGTCAGGACCGGCAGCCGAGAGTCTGGCAGGTTTCCGACGGGGCGCTGCTGTTTACGCTATCCGGCGGCTGGGGTGTGAGCTACTCACCGGACGGGCGGACGCTCATGACGATGAGCAACTCACTGTCAGTCTACCGTGCCGCCGACGGCGGCCATCTTGCGACCTATCGGGACAAGAAGGCCAAGGATGGCACGAATCCTTTGAGTTTCACGCCTGACAGTCGCCTGTTCGCCTACGGCCACCACTCGAAGGACGGCTGGCCCAAGCTCGCCGTCGCCCGCAACCTCTTCGGGCCGGATGTCTGCCGTTACCAGCTCAAGCGCGACGCGAAGAGCAAGGGACGATGCACCACGTGTCCGAAAAAGGGCGACATCATCGACGGCGCGACGCTGTGTAACGCCCCGGACGACTGCGATTCGAAACTTCGCGGTGACATGCACTGCCCGTTCCGCGGCGGCATTGCCTGCAAGAAGCTGAAGGGCAAGCTGATAGGTTGCGGGTAAGGCGAGGCCCCTACGGCAGATTCAACTTGTGCCCCATCTTATCCTTCTTCGTCTTCAGATAGGCGATGTTGTGCTCGTTGGGCGGGATTTCGATGGGTAGCTGCTCCACGACGGTGATGCCGTAGACTTCCAGGCGGCTGGTTTTCTTGGGGTTGTTGGTCAGCACGCGCAGTTTGCTGATGCCCAGGTCGCGGCAGATCTGGGCGCCGACGCCGTAGTCGCGGCGGTCGGCGGGCAGCCCCAGGGCCTCGTTGGCCTGTACCGTGTCCATGCCTTCGTCTTGCAGGCGATACGCCCGCAGCTTGTTGTGCAGGCCGATTGAGCGGCCTTCCTGCCGCAGGTAGATGATCGCGCCTTTGCCCGCCTGCTGGATGCGCATCATGGCGGCTTCAAGCTGATCGCCGCAGTCGCACCGCGCCGAGCGAAACACGTGGCCGGTCATACATTCGGACTCCACCCGCACCAGCACCGGCTCGTCGTGCTCGATGGGCGTGCCGGTCTGGTCAACGTCGCCGATGCCGCCGCAACACAGCGCCAGGTGCGGCTCGGCGTCGACCGGCGTGCGATACTCGATCAGCGTGAACTCGCCGTGGCGGGTGGGCAGCTTGACACTCTCGCCGCGGGAGACGAACCGCTCGCGCTTCATGCGATATTCGATAATGTCCGCCACCGTGTACATGCGGATGCCGTGCTCGCGAGCGATCTGCACAAGCTGCGGCCGGCGAGCCATGGTGCCGTCTTCGTTGAGGATTTCGATCAGCACCGCCATAGGGCGCAGGCCCGCCAGCCGGCACAGATCGACCGAACCTTCCGTCTGCCCGGCCCGCACCAGCACGCCGCCATCCTTGGCCATCAACGGGCTGATGTGTCCCGGCCGCACCAGGTCGGCGGGTTTCGTATCCGCGGCGCAGGCAACGGCAATCGTGGTCTCGCGGTCGGAGGCGGAGACGCCCGTGGTGACGCCGAAGCGTCGATGGGCGTCGATGCTGATGGTAAACGCGGTGCCCATCTGCGACGTGTTGTCCGTCGTCTGAAGCGCCAGGTGCAGTTCCTCGCAGCGCTGCTTGGTCATCGACAGGCACAGCAATCCGCGGCCGTGCTTGAGCATGAAGTTGACGTGCGCGGCCGTGACGTACTGCGCCGCCATGACAAAGTCGCCTTCGTTCTCCCGGTCCTCGTCGTCGACAAGGATGATCATCCGCCCGTCGCGCAGATCATCGAGGGCCTGAGAAATGGGGCTGAACGGTGATGTCTCGGGTGTCGTCATGGCACTTGGAAGAAGGGAGTGAGGGAATAAGGGAGTAAGGGAGTAAGGGAAGAAGGACGCTCAGAACATGTTACCAAATCAGCCGGAGCCGACGTACGCCGCCCGCAGCCGAGGGGTTGGCTCTTAATCGCTATCCGCGGATCGGGCGCCATGTTAGTAGGTGCGGTGGCCAGGTCCGTGAGGCCGGTCGTCAGGTCCGCGCAGCGGGTGGTCAGGCTAGTGAAGGTGGTGGTCAGCTCCGTGAACGCGGCGAGCAGATCCGTGAAGTCCTCCTTCAGGTCAGAAGCCCTGCACGGTCGGCAAACCTCCCTATGGGTCGGCTTCAGCCGACCGGCTTTTGCCACCAGCTTCAGCTGGTGGGCGGCCGGCGCCCAGCCAGCACTTTCAGCCGGCTTCAGCCGGGCTTGCGTCGGGCGTCCGTACCAACGGCGCGCGGTCATAGGATGGCTAACTGGCAGCATCCTGCCCTGCGCCCGGCGGTTCACCCCTGAATGCCTGTAAACGTCATCACACCCGCGGCAAGCGCAAGCCCGGCTGAAGCCGGCTGGAGCGGGGTGTGAACAAAGGCAGCCACCCACCGGCTGAAGCCGGTGGCAAACACCGGCCGGCTGGAGCCCGGCCACATCGGCGTCTGCCTGCCGCAAGCGTTCGCGACCGGCTGCACGACCGGCCGCGCTCAAAACGGGTCTCCGGTTCCCGTTCGACGGCGCACACACTCGACTCTTCACTGGCTCCCTCACTCCCTGCCTACGTCACTGCCCGGCCGCGAAACGGCCGAGGCAAATCGATTTCCTTCGCGAATATAGTCGAGCGCCGCGACGACGGCCAAACCGGATGCGGCATACCACAGCGCGACGACGCCCGGCCGCACGACCGGCGGCAGGTCCGGATAGAGCAGCACCGCGCCGATCATCGCAACCTGCAACAGCGTACACGCCTTGCCGGCCGGCCGCGGTTTGACGAACGTCCGGGCCGTGGTCAGCCGGATCAGGGAAAACCCGAGTACCGTCACGATATCCTTGCCGATCGCGATCACCGGCACCCAGCTTCGCAGATGCACGTCCGCCACGCCCGTGCTCGGAAGGGCGAGGATGATCACCGCGGCCGTGACCAGCAGCTTGTCGCCGACCGGATCCAGAAACCGGCCCAGCATCGTTTCCTGTTGCAATCGGCGGGCCAGGAACCCGTCCAGCAGATCGGTCAGGCCCATCAGCACCAGCAGCGCCAGCGACACCCGCCGCGCGAGGTCCGACTGGTGCGCATTCAGCAGCCCGACCACAAATGGTGCGACCAGCAGAATGCGGGCGATCGTGATCCGGTTGGGCCAGTTGAGCCACATGGTGCGGAAGGGAGTGAGGGAGTAAGGGAGTAAGGGAGTAAGGGAAGTGAGGAAGGTGGCGGTTTCCCATCTTTGCGGGCGTGAACTGTCGAGACCTGTCGTTCCATCCGCGGACGAAAGCGCCGCTGATCAGGCAACCTTGCATTCAAGGCTGGCACGCGGTGGGGCCGCGACTCGCGGAGCCGATTCCAGTTCGCAGCGATGCGTCCCCCTCTTCTCTTCCCTTACTCCCTGACGCCCTCACTCCCTCACTCCCTTCTTCCTGTAACATCCTGTCGGCGGGTCGAAAACCTCACCGGGAATCTAATCCCCCCACCGGCGTCTGCGCGGTAGTCTACCCGGCATGACGAACGACGCTATCTCGATCGACAACGTCAGCAAGACGTTCGGCGAGCACCGGGCCGTCGACGACCTGTCGCTCTGCGTGCCCGAGGGCAGCATCTACGGCTTCATCGGCCCCAACGGTTCCGGCAAGACGACCACGCTGCGCATGATCATGGGGATCTACTATCCCGATGCCGGCTCGGGGTCGATCCGCGTGCTGGGCGAGCCGATCCACGGCGCCGCCAACGACACCATTGGCTACCTGCCGGAGGAGCGCGGCTTGTACCGCAAGATGAAGGTGAATGACCTGCTCAAGTTCTACCTGGAGCTGAAGGGTCGGCGCGAGTTCAAAGAGCCGATCGAAGAGTGGCTGTCGCGGCTCGACCTGGCGGGCTGGGGCGGCAAGAAGATCCAGGAATTGTCGAAGGGCATGGCGCAGAAGGTGCAGTTCATCAGCGCCGTGATCCACGAACCCAGGTTGGTCATTCTCGACGAGCCGTTTTCCGGGCTGGACCCGGTGAACGCCGATGTCATCCGCGACGCCATTATCGGGTTGCGGCGCAAGGGCACCACGGTCGTCTTTTCAACGCACGACATGAGCGTCGCCGAGAAAATGTGCGACTACATCTTCATGATCTTCAAGGGCCGCAAGGTGCTCGACGGCACGCTGGACGACATCCAGCGGCAGTATGGGCATGACACGGTGCGCGTGCGTCTGGATGGCAACGGCGCCGCGCTGCAATCTCTGGTCGGTGTGGAGCGCATTGCCGACTTCGGCCGTTTGCAGGAGCTGCGCCTGGCGGAAGGGGCCGACACCCAGGACGTTCTGACCCAGCTTATCCAGCGCGGACGCGTCGCCCACTTCGAGGTGACCCAGCCGTCGCTGCACGACATCTTCGTACGCATCGCCCGGCCGGCGCCGGAGGAGGAGGCGACCCTTGCGTAAGGTAATGGCCGTAGCCATGCGGGAGTATCAGGCGGCCGTAAAGACCAAGGCCTTCCTGATTATGCTGATCATGATGCCGGTGCTCATGGGCGGCGGCATCGCCTTCCAGGCGACGATGGGCGATCGCGTCGACACGCGGGAGAAGCGCGTGGCGGTGATCGACTACACCGGCCGCATCTTCGATGTGCTCGCGAAGGCGGCGCATCAACGCAATACGGAAGAGATCTTCACAGACGGACGGCAGGTCGCCCCCGTGTTCAAACTCGAGCGGGTCGAGCCGACCTCCGATGACGTAGACCGCGTCGCCTTCGCCGCGTCGGAGCGCGTTCGTGACGGTGAGTACTACGCGTTCGTCATCATCCCCGCCGACGTGCTTTCGACGCTGACACCGGTGGAGGTTGGGGAAGGAGCCGATCCGGAAGCGGCAGGCGCCGCGCCGGCCCGCGTACACTACCATTCGAACACGCCCACGTACGGCGACATCGTCCGCTGGCTGCGGCCGAACGTGCAGGGCGAAATCCAGCGGCTGCGGCTGGCGGCCGCCGGGCTGGATCCGCAGGTCGTGGCGGCGGCGACCGCCGGCGTCAGCGTCGAGAACCTGGGGCTGGTCACCCGCGACGAAAGCGGAGAGATCGTCCAGGCCCGCAAGACCAATGAACTGGCCAACTTCTTCGCCCCATTCGCGATGGTCATGCTGATGTTCCTGACCGTCAACGTCGGCGCCACGCCGCTGATTCAGAGCGTGCTTGAAGAGAAGATGGAACGCATCGCCGAAGTGCTGCTGGGCTCGGTGGATCCGTTCTCGCTGATGCTGGGCAAGCTGTTCGGCACGGTCGGCGTGACGCTGACGCTGCTGACCATCTACCTGGGCGGCGCCTTCCTCGCTGTCAATTACGCCGGGTACGGCCAATACTTCCCGGGCAACCTCGTCTTCTGGTTCGCGTTTCAGACGGTGCTGATGGTGATCCTGTTCGGTTCCATCTTCATTGCCATCGGTTCGGCCGTATCAGATCATCGCGAAGCGCAAAGCATGCTGCTGCCGGCGTTCGCATTCCTGATTATCCCGCTGATGGTCTGGCCGAGCGTGGTGAAAGAGCCGCTTTCGCCGTTCGCCACGATCATGTCCTTTATTCCGCCCGCCACCCCGATGCTCATGACGGTGCGACAGGCCGTGCCGCCCGGCATTCCGATCTGGCAGCCGATCGCCGGCGCCATTCTGGTGCTCCTGACGACTGTCGGCTGCATCTTCGTCGCGGGGCGAATCTTTCGCGTCGGGATGCTTATGACCGGCAAGGGGGCAAACTTCCGTGAGATGCTCGGTTGGGCCTTTCGCGGGTAGTGCCGCCCGCCGCGGCCACGAGTGCC
Source organism: uncultured Phycisphaeraceae bacterium (assembly GCA_964648365.1). Lineage (GTDB taxonomy): Bacteria > Planctomycetota > Phycisphaerae > UBA1845 > UBA1845 > SURF-32. Next base: position 21,662 of record CAZYLK010000012.1, on the reverse strand, counting down.
AGCGGATTCGATCGACAGCAGGAAACGGCTCGCAAGTGTACGCCCGGCGCTGCGGCGCTGCGCATCCGTTATCCCGGAGAGCGCCATACTCATTCCCTGTGAGTCGCCGCGCGCGATTCGCACGCGCACCGAAGCCCGAGCCTTCGCGCGGGTGGAAGCTGCGGCTCGCAGCTATTGTATGACCGCGCACGGTCATTAGGCGTGCGGTTCTTGCCTCATCGTTTGCCTCGAGCGCCGCGACGGCCTATGCTCCAGTAGGATGCCCGGGGGAGTAGAAGCACCATCCGGACAGGTCATCTCGGGGACGTTCTCGCACATCGTATATCCACGGCGTGCCGTTCGCAGGGTATCGCCGGGTAAACCGCCTGTGCCTTGCATATCTCGCTTTCGAGACGACCGACTACGACGCACCTCCCCGCCAACATGGTCCGATTCGAGCGTGAAGTCATCGAGATGCCTGCACAATCCGCCGACAATGCCGATCAACCGGCCCGAATTCCGGCACCACAGCGTCGGCCCGGTCCGCTGGCCGCCAATCAGAGCCCGGGTTGCGGGAAGGCCAGTATTGGACGGCTTGGTGGCGATGCGCCGTAATCGATGGGACGCGATGATTCGGATGGGTCGGGGCGCGAGCGTGGCGTCTGGCGACAGGCCTGATTTCCCCGGTCCGGCCGCACTGGGCGCGCGTAGCTCGGTCGCTGGCGGCGCAGCCGCCGCCGGAGAAGACCAGGCGCCGCAGACGCCGCATCCTGGACAAGTCCTGCCACCGAGGGGAACCAGTCCCTCGCGTCGCATAAGGAGAAACCTCTGATGATGATCCGATCAACGACGCTGGCCCTGTGCGGCCTGCTGCTGATGCCCACCGGTTGCCGGAGTCGCGGACCCGCCGATTCCGCGTCCGCTGAGGAGCGTCCCGCGAGTCACACGCCGGCGGACCCTGCGGTATCCCGAGACAACTTCAATCTGCTCGTCGTCACCATCGACACGCTCAGGGCACAGAACCTCGGTTGCTACGGCTACTTTCGCGACACTTCACCCTACATGGATGCGCTCGCTCAGCGTACGCTCTTCTTCGAGCGCTGCGTGACGCCGATGGCCCAGACGCTGCCCAGCCATGCGTCGATCATGACGGGCACCTATCCCCTCGAACATGGCGCGCTGGCCAACCTTGCGAAGCACCCGGGACAAGTCGGCGTCCGATTCGTTTCAACGCCGACGCTGCGCACGCTGGCCGAACATCTGGGCGACCGGGGCTATCGCACGTGGGGCGTCGTCAGCGCCACGCCGGTCAAGGCCGTCACCGGGATCGCCACCGGCTTCGACGACTGGTCCGAACCGGACGACAAGACGCGTCGATGCGAGGCCACGCTGGACCTCGCCGAGGCCCGGCTGAACGCGGACTCGCAGCCCTTCTTCGGCTGGATTCACTTTTTCGATAATCACTCACCCTACGACCTGCCGGACGAGTACCTGACGATGTACTCGACGGACAATGCGCTGGAGTCTTACCTCGATCGCACGCGTTCCACCCGGCGACTGGAACTCGGCGGCGGCCACCGCCCGCGCGGCGGCGACGATCCCAAGGTCAAGTTCGCGGACGAGCAGACCAACCAGTACGACGGCTCGATCCGTTACGTCGATGCCGCCATCGAGCGTCTCGTCAGCCATCTCGAAGCCTCCGGCCTCTGGAATCGCACGGTCGTCATATTCACGTCCGACCACGGCGAGGGGCTGGGCGAGCACAATGAACTGGGTCACGGCCACGTGTGGAACGAACAGATGCACGTTCCGCTGATGGTCCACGTGCCCGGCGAGGCGCCTCGGCGAATCGCGCAGGGTCTTTCGCTGGTTGACGTCATGCCGACTGTCCTGCGGATGGTCGACGGACGCCTGCCGGTCGCGGAGTTCCTGAAGCAGTGTACGGGCGCTGACGTGCTGGCCGATCCAATGCCACGACCGCTCTACTACCAGCGTCCCGGTCGCAAGAATGCATTCGCCGTCGAGGAGGACGGGTGGAAGTACATCCTCGCGGGCCGGCCGGACGAGGCGGACCAGTTATTTCACCTGGCCGAGGATCCCTATGAACTGCATGACGTCATCGCCGATCATCCCGAGCGCGCGGCTGCATTGAAGCGGCGACTGGTGCAACTGGTCAGCGAGCAGCGCGGTCGGGGCGCGGAATTCGCGGAAGGCCGCGACCAGGCGGCGATGAACGAACCGATCTCCGCGAAACACGCCGATGAACTGGCCAGCCTGGGCTACGTCGACGAGGACGAACGGGACGTGGACAACGATGGGGTGCCGGATGACCATGATCGTTGTCCGAATACTCCAGCGAATGCAATGGTTGATCGCCGTGGATGTGCGATCGATCAGATTGGTGCGGCTGATCCTCCTGGGCGCAATCCTGGCCGGGAACTTGCCGATGGTGACGACGAGCCTCCCGAAGATGACCGCAGGCCCAAGGTGGGGTCCGCCAACCCAAATCCCGCCAACTGCATTCTCATCACCCTCGATACGACCCGTGCCGATCACGTCAACCCATATGCCACCGACGCTCCGACACCTGAGCTTGCCCGGCTGGCCTCCCAGGGCACCGTCTTCCTCAATGCCCTCAGCCAGTCCAACCAGACGAATCCATCGCACGCCACGATAATGAGCGGGCTGTATGCCCTGCACCACGAGGCTGTCGACAATATAACGCCGATCAACGACCGGATAGACTTGCTTCCGCTCGCCTTCAAGCGAGCCGGGCGCGTCACGGCCGCGTTTCCGTCGTCCGCCCACTTGTCCGGTTGGATCGGATGGCGCGGCTTTGATCACGTGGAAGACATTCCGGACAAGCCTGGCAAGTTCCTCGATGCGCGCAAAGTCACAGAGCTGGCAATGGATTGGCTCGAGCGGAATCAGGGTACGCCTTTTTTCTTATGGGTGCATTACTGGGATCCCCACGTTCCCTATGCCCCACCCGCGGAACTCGCGAAGCAGTTCTACGCAGACGACCCGACAGAGGGGACGGGACCACTGCTGACTGATCACCCCGGGCGCGCGCGGTTCACGCACTGGCTTCCGGGCGTCCGAGACGAGGCATACCCTCTGGCGATGTATCAGGGAGAGGTTGCCAATACGGATCGCCACCTGGGGCGGCTGATGAAGCGCGTCGATGAACTCGGGCTCCGCGACACGACCGGCGTAATTGTTGTTGGTGACCACGGAGAGAGTCTGGGCGAGCGACAAATGTACTACAACCACGCCTTTCCCTTCGAGGAGACCCTTCACGTCCCACTGATCGTGAGGATACCGGGCATGCCGGCCGGGGTGCGCATCGATCGACAGGTGACCCACATGGACTTGGCGCCGACGATTGCGGAGCTTTACGGTCTCGACGTTCGGAACGAAATGCCGGGCTTGAGCCTGGTTTCAGCACTTCGTGGACAGCCGTCGAACCGTATCACGGAGCGCGATCTGTTCGTGCATGAAGCCGGTAGCGCCCGTCAGGTGGTCATACGCGAGGGAAACCTGAAGTGTTACTACACGCTCATTCGGATCAAGGCTTTTCCGCCATTGGACGTGGCCGAGGGCGACGTGTGGGTGTTCGACTTATCTAAAGACCCGAATGAGACGGTGAACGTTGCTGGCGACCACGCGGACCTCATCCGGCGGCACAGGGAACTGCTTCAACCCTGGATTGAGCAAAAACTGAGATGGAGGGCGAAGCGAGCCACAGATGTCATCGAGAAGGGGGGTCGGATCAGTAAACAGCGCAGGGCGCTACTCGACTCGCTTGGGTATCTAGAAGACGACGACGAATAGGGGCCGTGATGAGCCGCGAGGAGGTGAACACCACGGCCCGGGTGAAGTCCGACGCGTCGATGCAGCCGTCGCTGAACGATCCGCGATCTGCCGGCGGCAGCGCGTTTTACGTGGCCGGCGTGCTCGCGCTGGCACTGGTGCTTCGCATTGCAGCCATCGGCCTGCTCGATCCGATCGACCCGCTCAAGGGCGACGCGCGCGAGTACTTCACGCAATCGCTGCGCCTCGTGAGCGGTGAAAGCTACACGTGGAACCGGGCTCCGGGCTACGCCGCGCTGCTGGCCGCCGCTCAGCGGCCCATCATGGGCGCATCGCAGGATCTGACCGACGACAAACTGACGCGAAGCGAACTCGCGCCCGATCACCCGGCTTACGCCGAGCAGCAGGCGCGGCTCCGCATCGGGCAGGCGCTGAACGTCGGGCTTGCGCTGCTGGGCATCCTGGGTGTTTATCTGGTGGGCCGGTCGCTGCACGGGCCGACGCTCGGCGTCCTGGCCGCCCTGTTCGTCGCCGTGGATCCGCGCTACGTCACGCACGTGTACTACCCCATCGTGGACAACGCCCACTGGCCGATGGTCGTCTGGTCGATGGTGACGTTGATCTGGTGCCTTAATTCCCCCTCGGCGGCATCCGGCCTGCTCGCTGGATTCGCAGCCGGCGCGACGGCGCTGGTGCGCAGCATCGGGCTGTATTTCACGCCGGTGGCGGCGCTGCTTGTGTTGCTGCTGGGTGGACGCGGGCTGCGCCGCAACGGCGCGGCCGCGCTCGCCATGATAGCCGCCCAGGGCTTCGTCATTCTGCCGTGGACGTTGCGAAACTACTTCCACCTCGACCGGCTCGTCATCGTCTCCTACGACGACGGCAACCCGATCCTCATGGGCAACACGTCGAACCGGCAGCGGCAGGCGATCACGGCGGACGTCAAAGAGAAGGTCAAGGCCGGCCTCGGCGACGCCGCGACGGACGAGCAGATTCGCGTCGACATGAACGCCGAGTTGAAACAGCGCGGCTTGCAGATCATTCGGGATCGCCAGCCGGCGTGGCTGCTGCAGAAGGTCGTCGAGGTCGGCCCGCGGATCCTGCGCCCGGGCGGGTGGCTCCTGTCCCGCGGCGGCGACGATCCGGAGTTGTTCGGCGACTGGGGCGTCCGGGCGATCGCGGCGATTCTCGTAACGTCCGGGCTGGCCGTGCTGGCGCTCGGCGGCGTCGGGTTCGCGCTGTGCCGACTCGGCCGCTCCGATCTGCTGTTGCTGCTGTTCGTGCTCTATCTGGCGCTCGTTCACATCGCCACCCACTTCGGTCCGATCCGTTTTCAACTTTCCTTCTTCTGGATCCTGCTTCTCTACGCGGCCGCGCTGTTCGTCGCTCGGGCGCCGTGGAGCCTTGCGCGCGTCGCGGGCATCGCGATCTGGCTGGGATTGCTTACCGCTGCACAAATCAGCGAGTTGGCCCCGGGCGAAGATCGTTCGTCCGCGAACGCAAACGAAGACTCGGTGCAGCGTGACGGGGCAACGCCCGACGTGCGAAGGGCGGAACCTGCCGACGGCGACCCGTCGCGTATGGCGCCGCCGCAGAAGCGCGACCGCGACATGAAAGAGCCGAAGCGCAGCGCGCGGCGGGATCCCGAGCGCCGGCGCCGCGATGGCACGGATTCCAGTGAACAGACCAGCCCCAGGACAAAGAAAAGCCGTAAGCAACGAAAGGACATGCCATGAGCCGACGTTTCCACGTCGTATCCTGCGGGATACTGCTCGCCCTGCTCTGTACTTCCGGGTGCCGCCGCGAAGAATCGCCCGAACCGCCCCGCGACGCCGAGCCGGTTGTCGAGCAGCGCTTCTCTGAGCAGGACATGCTCGGCGGCCTGGGCTACATCGACACGGTTGACGACGAGGATCCGGAGGACGCGAAGGAGGATGGCGTCGTGCTCTTCGATGAACGGCGATCGTCGCCGGGCTACACGCTGTACGTGAGCATTCCCTTCAACACGGCCCGCCTGATCGACGCCCGCGGGCGCGTCATCAACGAATGGTCCTTCGAGCCGAGCAAGCGATGGATCCGGGCGGAGTTGCAGCCCGACGGCGATGTACTGATCGTCGGTGCGGGCGATAAGGAAAAGGGCGTTGAAAACAGCACGCCTCACTCGTTCGGCTACCTGATGCGCATGGCCTGGGACGGCACGATCAAGTGGAAAAAGACGCTCGGCGTCCACCACGACGTCGAAGTGACGCCGGACGGCCATATCCTCTCCGTCGATGACCGCCTTCGCTCCATCGACGGGTACGAAATGGACATCCGCGACAACTACGTCATCCGCCTGACGCCCGAGGGAGAACTCGTGGACGAACGGTCGCTCTATGACGTGTTCACCAGCGATCCGGACGTCTTCACGATGGGGGAGCCGCAACGGAAACTCAACAAGGAAGACAAGAGCCGGATCGAACTGCTGCACACGAACTCGGTCGAATGGATGCGCCACCCGGAACTGGTGGGTCGGCACGAGATTTACGCGCTGGACAACGTGATCGTGTCGTCGCGCCTTCAGGACACGATCGGCATTTTCAACTGGACCAGCGGCAAGTTGCTGTGGGCGTGGGGCCGCGGCGACGTTGAAGGCCAGCACGAAGCCTCCGTGCTGGCCAATGGCAACATTCTGCTGTTCGACAACGGGATGCGGCGCAAGTGGTCGCGCGTGATCGAACTCGATCCGCTGACGAAGAAAATCGTGTGGGAATACAGGGGCGACCCGCCCGAGGACTTCTTCACCGCCAGCCGGGGGACGAGCCAGATGCTACCCAACGGCAACGTGCTCGTCGCGCTCTCCAACTCCGGCGCCGGCGTCGAAATCACGCGGGACGGCGACGTCGTCTGGCGCTTCCTGAACCCCGACCGGGACGAAGACGGCAAGCGCGGCGTCATCCGGCTGGCGCGGTACGGGGAGGCATTCGTCGAGGCGATTCTGGATCGTCAGCGAGACGCCGGCCCGTAAGCGGCACGTGGCCGCGTCGGTCGGTCTTCCCGTCCGGCCGCTTTACGCCTTTGCCGGGTACTTCTTGTCGAGCACCTTGCTCCAGGCGTCGACCTGCGCCTTTGTCTGCTCCAGGAGTGCGGCCGGGTCGCCGCCGATCGTCACGGATTCCATCTTGTCGCCCTGAGCGATGGCGTCCACCACGTCCTGTCCGGACGTGACCCGGCCGAACACCGTGTGCTTGCCGTCCAGCCAGTCCGTCGCGACGTGGGTGATGAAGAACTGGCTGCCATTGGTGCCGGGTCCGGCGTTGGCCATCGAGAGCACGCCCGGTCCGTCGTGCCGCCGCTTCGGCGTGCATTCATCCTGGAACTTGTAGCCCGGACCGCCCGAGCCTGTGCCCGTCGGGTCGCCACCCTGGACCATGAAATCCGGGATGACGCGGTGAAACGTGATGCCGTCGTAGTATCCGCGCCGCGCCAGGTTGACGAAGTTCGCGACCGTCAGCGGGGCGTCGTCCGCGTAGAGTTCGAGTTCGATCGTCCCGCGGCGGGTCTTGATGGTGGCGGAAAGCTCGCCGGCGCTGGATGTCATGCTATGCTCCTTTTCAGTTCTGTCGTCGGGAAGTCCGGCGGCGAGACTATGCCGGAAACCCGACCCATGCAACGCCGCGGCCCCGAGACGACGTGCCAACCGCCCGCGATTGCGGTCTGGTGCGCCTCGGCGACGACGGCGGCCCGCGGTCGCGCTTCGGCGTTGTCCGCCGAACTGTCGCTCCCGATCGTCGACGCCGTGGACGCCAGAGTCGAAGCCGGGGGCAAACTGCTGCTCACCGTCACCGCCGAGCGGCTCGAACTGCGAAGCTTCGGCCCCGGGGCGCCGGGGCCGGTTTTTGTAGACTTCGTCGGCGGACCGCTCGGTTACGCGCGGCGCGTCAATCGGTTCGGCCTGATGTACAAGGCCCTGGGCATCCACCTGGGTGTGACGGAGGTCGTCGATGCCACCGCCGGACTGGCGCATGATGCCTTCCTGCTTGCCCTGCACGGGTTCAACGTGATCGCGATCGAACGGTCGCCGGTTCTTGTCGCCCTGGTCCGCGACGGGCTTTCACGGCTCGCCGCCGCGGATTCGGACCTGGCCGGGCTTATGGCGCGGCGCTTGACGCTGCAGTGTGACGACGCCCGCGCCTATCTGGGCAAGCTTCCGCCCGATTCGCGGCCCCAGGCCGTGTATGTCGATCCGATGTACCCGCACCGGAAGAAAGCGGCGCTCGTCCGCAAGGAAATGCGCGTCATCCGCACGCTCGTCGGCGATGACGAGGATGCTGAGTCTCTGTTCGACGCGGCCGTGGCGGCAGCGACCCGGCGCGTGGTGGTCAAACGGATGGCGCACGCGCCGCCGCTCTCCGCGCGACCCCACCAGGCGCACGCGGACAAGACGACGCGGTACGACGTCTACCTCCGTCAATGAGCAACGGACGCCCCTCGGGAGCGTCCGTTGCCACTTTATTCATGCGATCCGCTGCGCGGGCGCGGAGTGTCTGAGCGCGGCCGCAAGGCAGCAGGAGGCGGTTTAAGCAACCGACCGGAACGGGCTAGCGACCGCGGCGGCGCAGCAGCGCCAGGCCGCCCAGCGCCACGAACGCCAGCGTCGCGGGCTCGGGCACCAGCGGCAGCGTGCCGCCGATGATGTTGCCTTCGCGCTGGCTGTAGGTGCGGACGTTGCCTTCGAAGCCGCTCATGAACTGGATCGACGAGTCGCCGTTGGGCGGATTCGGATCGCCGAGCAGGTTCAGGAAGCCGGGAACGCTGTAGGTGACGTTGTACCGGCCGATCCGGCTGGGCTCATCCGTCAGGTTCAGGATGAAGCCGGGCTCGGGCTGAAACGCGATGTAGTTCGCGCGGGCGACCGACGGATAGGGGTTCTCAAAAACCTCCTTGAAGTAGAGACCGTCGTCGATCCCCTGAATCTCCCAGGCGTAGCCGTCGACCGACGAGCCCGACGTCAGCGCGTGATCCAACTGCATCAAGCGGACGTGGTCGATCGTCTCGCCTTGCTCGGCGGAAAGCGACACCAGAACGTCAAAGTTCTGTCCCGGCGTCAGGCGGTTGGTGTCGACGCCGTCGCCGACCAGTGAGACGACAATTCCGGCGTGGGCACTCAGCGCGCACGCCAGCACTGCGCATGCAGCCAAAGGGGTAGACCTGAACATAGCTTCTTCCGACCTCCAATCAACTCGGCTCGTCAGCCGACTGAGGGCTGGATCCCACACGGTCCAGCAGATCCGACAATCCAAGCGGGTGCATAGCGACACGACCTGCATCGTCTCGCCGCCGCCGCCGGCCGTCCTCCAAGGTGGCGCGCCGCGCCACCAGCCAGCCGGCGATGGTCCGGACAGTCCGAAACCAACCGCGATAGCCATTCTAGTTCCCCGGACCTCCCTGTTCAAGCGCCCTCGTCGGCTCGACCCGATAAGCCGGGCGGGACGGCGACCGACCACCCGAAAAAAGGCCGACCCGGCGGTTGTCGCCGCCCGCACCAGAGAGCTGCCGGCCGCTGGCGCCGCCGCGCCCCCGCCGGTCGCACCGCCGGCTCGGTTTGACGCCGCCGGCCCACGCCTGCACTCTTACGGAACCTTGCTCAGCCCCTTCCAGATCAGCCGCAGCGTCCGCAGCCTCAACCGGCTGCGCCAGATCGCGGCCGTCCTCACCCAGCACGGCTTCGGGCACGTCGTCCAGCAGCTCCAGTTAACCCGCTACGTCCCGGTCTGGCTGATGCGGAAGGTCACCCGGAGCGTCGTCCCCCATGGCGGATCGGCCATTGGCCAGCGCCTGGCGCAGGTCTGCGCCGACCTGGGTCCGACCTTCGTCAAGCTGGCCCAGACCCTCACCACCCGGCCCGACCTGGTTCCAGCGGACGTGCGGGCGGGGCTGGCCACGCTCCAGGACGACGTACCCCCCTTCCCGACCGACGAGGCGATCCGGATCATCGAGACGGACCTCGGGGCGACGATTGCCGACTGCTTCGCCGAGCTGAGGCGCGAGCCGCTCGCCAGCGGCTCCATCGGGCAGGTCTACGCGGCCACCTCGCAGGACGGGCAGGCCCTGATCGTCAAGGTGCTGCGCCCGGGCATCGAAGACACCGTCCGGCTCGATATGCACCTGATGCGCTGGCTGGCGGAGTCGCTGGAGCGGTATCTGCCCGACCTTCGCATCTACCACCCCGTCACGCTGGTCGAAGAGTTCGAGACGATGCTGCTGCGGGAGCTGGACTTCGTCAACGAAGCGGCCGCGACGGCGCGCTTCCACGAGGCGTTCGACGGCGATCCGCACATCCGTATCCCGTCCGTCCACTGGGATCTGTCCAGTTCGCGCGTTCTTACGCTCGATGCATTATCGGGTGAGAACGTCGCCACGCTCGTCGCCCGCGACGAGCCTGGGCTGAACCCGCACGAGATCGCCCATAGACTCGCCGACGCTTATTTCAAACAGTTCTTCGAGATGGGCTTTTTCCAGACCGATCCCCACCCGGGCAACATCCTGGTTGAGCCGCCTGCTTCCGTCGGCCTGATCGACTTCGGTCAGGTCGCCACGGTCACGGAAGAACTGATGACGCAGCTCGCGGTCATCGTCTACGCCGGCGTGCGCCGCGAGGTGGAAGTCGTCGTCGACGTGCTGGCCGACATGGGCGCGCTGGGGCAGGACACGCCCCGCGGGCAGGTGGAGCGGGCCGTGCGGTCGCTGTTGGACAAGTACTACGGCCTGCCCATGAAGCGGATCGACCTGGGCGTGCTGCTGGAAGAGTTCAGCGACGTCATGCGCCGCTACGACGTGACGCTGCCGCGCGAACTGGTGCTGGTGATCAAGACGCTCGCCACCATCTCGGGCGTGATTGAAGATCTCGATCCGAGTCTCAACGTGGTGGCGCTGCTCCAGCCGCGGCTGCGCGGCATGATCCGAGAGCGGTTCTCGCCGCGACGGATGCTGCGCGTCAGCGGCGTCGGCGTCTGGCACCTGATGACGACGCTGCGCCACGCGCCGCGACAGATGCGGCGCATCCTGACGCAGATGGCGAGCGGGTCGTGGCAGTTCCGCCTGCGCCACGAGAACCTTGACCACCTGACCTCCGAACTGGACCGGGCGAGCAATCGGCTGGCGTTTTCCGTGGTGATCGCGGCCATCATCGTCGGCAGCAGCGTCGTGGTCAGCAGCAACACGCAGCTTGCCCCGCTGGGCATCGACATTCAATACTTCGGTATCGCCGGATACCTGATCGCCGGACTGCTCGGCCTCGGGCTGGCGTGGGCGATCTATCGGGGGGGGAGGCTGCATTGAATAGCGAATGGCAATATCGGCGCACCGGACCCAGCCTCTGGTTGTCGCCTTATTGAGTTCTTCGTCTGGATGGCGGTTGACGGGAAGTGAGGTCGCCCATACGGTGCCGAGTCTACGGATCTCAGGCGAAACCGGAGCTAGCCATCCCAGTGCCTGCGTCTCTTGTCATTCTAGGCTGCGGACGAAGAAAGCGGCGCGATAAGCGATTGCTTCCTGCGACTGAGCGTTATGATGGTCCCACGTTTCGCGTTGTGCGCCGATATAACGCGCAGTTTCCCGACTACAAGCCGCGCGTACACGTACTGTCCGCGCGCTTCGGGCTTGTCGCTGGCGACCAGCTTATTCCTCTGTACGATCGTATTCTGCGCCGATCTGATCGGCCCACCCTCCAAAGGCAGGTTGAGGCCGAATTGGCACAGACTCTCGGCGACGGCGGATATACGCGCATCTTCGTCTCTGTCGGCGCCGCGTACTGGCCGCTGCTGTCGGGTCCGCTGGCCATCCACGCTCACTCCGCCACTGTCACCATTGCTCACGGCAGCATCGGCGGCCGGGCCTCGCGCCTGCGCCACTGGCTGGACGAAGCAGTACCCAGCGCCGGCCTCAGCAAACCCATGCCGTTGTTCATTGGCGAGGCGACGCTGCTGGGCACGACCGTTCGAAAGACCCCGGCCGAGATTCTCGACATTGCCCGGCGATTTCTCGCCGACGACCCGGCCGGAGCACGGCGATTCGAGACTTGGTATGTTTCCGTTGATCGCGGGCGCGTTGCGCCAAAGTGGCTAGCGGGCTTGCTGTTTTCCAAGCCCGTTGCGCGGTTCCGCACAGCAGATGCCGTAAGAGCATTGTCGCGGTTGGGACTCACGCTGAGGTACACCACTTGATGGCGCCAACGAGTCAGAAAGGGCTCACTGAGCAAGGGGTTCTGGAGGATCTTCAGCGCCAGCCCCACCTTCTCATGAAGCTGGCGGAGAATGCGCTCACCGTCGCGGAGAACCTGCGCGACAACTACTTCAAGAACACGACGAAGTTCATTGGGCATCTTCGCGCGGCGATACACGCTCAGTCGAGTCAATCCCGTGTTGAGCCGATACTTACTGTTCACGCCGCTGATACACCGTCCTGGACCGATCTCCGAGGAGAGGTCGTCACATTCATCGACGGCGGCGTTGGCAACGTCGAAATCTCTAGCCAAGTGCCCATCCTCTTGCGCGTCGGCTCCTACTGTGTGCGAACCGGCGAACGCGAGCTGACCGAGCGTGAGCAATTCGGCTACTACCCGGTGATTCTTGGCGACCTGACTGGCGGAAGCAAGGAGCGAAAGGACTTCACCGACATCGTGCGTATCACCGCTGAACTCCTGGGCGGGCTGGCCTCACTTGAGCGGACCCCTGATCTGCGAGTTCTCATGTTTCACGGGCCCCTCGTGTACATGATGGGCCAATACGCCGGCCACACGCCGTTCACCGAGGGTGACATAGACCTTTTCCTAGCGCGTTACGCGGCGGATGAGAAACTCGCGCACAGTCTAAAAACGGAATTCCTCCAAGAGGCGAAGCTGGACATCTATCCCCGACTCACGGGCGCACCAGACGAGTGGGTGCGCCGCAAACTCTTCGAGCCGCTCTCGTGGATCGCCTTCCTGTATCGGCGACTCATACGCGTTGCCGCCCAGCGAACGCCTCTACCGATAATCGCGGGTGTCGTGGAACGAGGTGAGCTGCGTCAGTTCAGCGAGCGAGTGCTTCTCCCGCGCGTCTTTCGTGGACTGCGCGCCAAGGGCAACGAGCATTACTTCAACCGGATGTACGGCCGTACTGATCTGGTGAATGAACGCGCGCTGCTCGACAAGCTGGGATACACTGACGCCTTGATCATCGGGATGCTGCTTCGTCCGGGCCAGCGATCTGAGCCATGGGAAGTAGCGAAGTACGAAGGGCTACGAAGGGGCGAAGTCATGTTGCCCGGCGAATCGCGCGCGGAGACCGTCGACTTCTCGTTCCTCCAGGGCGGTGCCTATGGCTTTCCCGCGGTTCAAGGTTGCTATGTCCACGTTTCCGAGACGGCCGAGCCCATTCGGGTAGAGGTTTTCGAGAAACTGGGCCAACAGCAGATAGACGATGCGGCGTCTCGCGCCTGCATTTACGCGCGCCTACTTCCACGATACGGCTTTCCGGTCGGTCTCGACATTGCCGACAAGTTCGCGAAGGTCCCGGCTTGGATGACGAACGCCTATACCAAGCTCATCAAGCACCATCTCGGGGTCAGCCTCCAACGGGGTGAAATCAGCGACGCTGAGATGCGTAGGATTCTAGTGCAGGCTATCTATGTTACGCATCGCGACTGGCTCTTTCGGCCCAAGTTCTAATCCTAGGAGACGCAATGGCTGAGAACGCGAACGCACCAGACTCCCGCCGTTACGTCGGCACGCTGGTCGGCGAAAGCACGAGCCAGGAGTTCCGGCTCGCAGTAGCCCACGAGACCATTCGGGAACAGGATATAATCGCCGTTGACGCTCGTCTCCGGCGGCCCGACAGAGATCAGATCGAAGACATCCGCGTTTGGGCAAAGGTCCAGCGGATCGAGCGTGTTAACCCGCTATTCCCCACCGAGGCAGGCCACGAGCTCGCTGCCACACGTACGAACCCGCTCGACACGGTGCTTTCCTTCAGCCGGGAAATGGTCACGGCGGTCTGCAGGGTACTCGGGACAGAACCTGTCGCAGGAAACAAGGCCGGCCGCTTGGACCACCTGCGATACCCGCCTCAGCCGGCCTCTAGTGCCTATCGCCCAGACTCCGTAGACATCGCCCGCGTCGTTCTTGGTGACTTGGCGCAGAGGGAAAGCCGCGCGCTAGATATCGCGTCCTTGTCCAACCGAACCGATGTCGATGCAAAGGTCGATGGCCACCATGTGGTGATGCGACACCTCGCGATCCTCGCCATGACTGGGGCGGGGAAGAGCTGGACCGCCCGCCGGATCATTGAGCAGCTTGCGGAGAAGGACTATCCCATCGTGATCTTCGATCCGCACGGAGACTACACCGGACTTGCCGCTGTCCCGGAGTTGCGCGAGCGCGTGAAACTCTTTCGAGCGCACCTTCCGATTCTCGACGAGGACGGTGGCGACGCGGTCCAGATCATCAACGGTCTCAGCGGCGAGGAGATCACCCCGACCCAGCTCGATGCGTTTGACAGCTTCTTCGGCGCGGCAAAGGAACTACTGCGGGCAGACGGGGGTCTGGACCTGCTGAGCACCGAGTTGCTCAAGATCACGCAGAACCAGTATCTCAGCACTTACGGCCTCCGGGCCGACTTGTTCGGTCTTTCCTACCTGGCTGATGCTCTCGCCCGGCTTTGCAAGGAAAAGGACGACGTACGGAGCAGTTGCTTGGAGAGTCTGGGTTTCGAAGGCGGTTATCCGTTGACCCCCAAGCTAGCTGGCACATACAACGCCCTCGCGAGGAAACTGCGTCGTTCGGCTTTGGCGGTTCGACGCATGGAATCGATCAATCAAGCACGCGCGGGTGCCGCGGCTCCTCTGCCGTTGGACCGCACGAAGCTCGTCGCATACGGGCAGTTATCCGTCGTGTCGCTCGCGGGATACAGCGAGGAGTTGCAGGCGACACTCTTCACCTTGATCTCGGAGACTCTGTTTACCGCAAGAGTTCGCGGTGAGGTGCGGTACCCGTTCGTCTTGGTGCTCGAAGAGGCTCACAATTTCGTTCCCGGCAAGTCTGAGCACCCCTCAGTCCTTCGCTCGATCGCCATGACCAGACAGATCGCACAAGAAGGCCGGAAATTCGGCGTCGGACTGATCCTCATCAGCCAGCGCCCCTCCCGCCTTGACGAGACAACATTGTCCCAGTGCAACTCGTACGTCATCATGCGCATGGTCAATCCTGCCGACCAGAACTTCGTCAGACGTGTTGTCGAGACCATCAGCGACGATGAGGCGCGAATGCTTCCTGGCCTTAATGTTGGCGAGGCGATCCTGTCGGGCCAGATGATCAACTTCCCCGTCCTTGCTCGAATCAAGGAGCCGTCGTCGAAAGGCGAACGCGAGGAGCAGGACGCGTTCGCTGTTTTGGAAGACGCGTTTCACTCCGCGACGGCGACAAGGCGATGATCGGATGTTGGTGATTGCCGGCCTCAGCCTGAAGAACCTCAAGCCGCGCGTCTGGGACGCGCACTCGCCGCATTACGTCGCAGGCGTCCAGGCTGTGATGGTCTCGTACGCGGAACTGCACGCGCTGCCCGCTCGCCGGGCACACATAATGGATGCTGGTCTTCACGAGTACCTCGGCGTTCCCACAGGTGTGAGAGTCTACCTAGACAACGGCGCATTCTACTTCCTCAGCCGCGAGGGCTCAATGCCGCGGCGGCAGTACGAGAAATTCGTCGAGAGGGCCAAGCCGGACTGGTACCCGATCCCGCGCGAGTTCATTCCGCATCCGGCGATGAGCGCCGCCCGTCAGAGGGACTGCTTCACGCGGACCATGGCTGTTAACCGTTCCTATGACCACGACGGCTTCGTTCCCGTCATGCACGTCGGGCGCATGCTCCCGGACTACATCAAGGCCGTCGGTAAACACGACAACCTGAGGAAGAAGGCGCGCTTCGCCCTTGGCGGAGTCGTCCCGAATCTGCTCCGGGCTCCCAAAGCGCTCCCGTACAGGAGCATTCTGGCCGCGCTCAGACTCGCTCGCTCCAGCTTGGCGGACAAGAATCTTCACGTCTTTGGCATGGGCGGGACGGCTACGGTGCATATCGCTGGGCTCCTGGGATTCGATTCATTGGATTCGAGCGGTTGGCGCAATCGCGCCGCCCGCGGCATCGTTCAACTGCCCGGCTCAGGCGACCGGATGGTGGCGAACTTGGGGAGTTGGCGGGGCCGGGAGCCTGATGCGGCCGAACTGAAGACACTGCGCAACTGTCTGTGCCCGGCTTGTCGCACCGGCGGATTGCGGGGCCTCAAGAAGTGCGGACTAGATGGATTCAGCAACCGAGCTTGCCACAATTTGTGGGTCTTGCTCAAGGAGGCTGAGTGGGTGCGGGAACGTCTCGCAAGAGGGACGTATGGGCGGTGCTATCGTCGGCGCTTGGACAACACGATCTACGCACCGCTTATCGAAGCGATTGTGAAGGATCAGGAAGCGGCGAGGCGATAAGAACTCGGGCCAGTGTGCCGGGAGCCTTGATTACGGTAGGCGTAGCCAGGGTTGGATGGTGGGAACCCGTGGTCAGCATGTCCACTTTCGAGATACATTCAACTTCCGGCAAGTCTCGATGCGGTGCTTTGACGACGCCTCATGGCGTCGTCGAAACGCCGGCGTTCATGCCCGTGGGCACGGCCGGTACCGTCAAGGGGCTGACGCCGGACCAGGTTCGGGAGACGGGCACGCAGATTATCCTCGCCAACACGTACCACTTGCAGCTTCGCCCCACGGCCGAGGTCGTTCGCGAACTGGGCGGCCTGCACCGCTTCACCGGCTGGGACGGGCCGATCCTCACCGACAGCGGCGGCTACCAGGTTTTTTCGCTGGGCGGCATCAATCGCATCACCGACGACGGCGTCGTGTTCAAGTCGCACGTGGACGGCGCGATGCTCGAGCTGAACCCGGCCTCCGCGACCGGCATCCAGCAGTTGCTCGGCGCGGACATCATCATGGCCTTCGATCAGTGTCCGCCGATTCCGTGTGACGCTGAAACGCTGCACGCGGCCGTGAGACGGACGATCCACTGGGCGCAGCAGTGCCGCGACGCCCACACGGATCACAACCAGGCCCTGTTCGGCATCGTGCAGGGCGGGCTGGACGTGGATCTGCGGCAGCGATCCGCTGAAGCGCTGATTGACATCGGCTTCGACGGTTACGCGATCGGCGGGCTGTCGGTCGGCGAGACGCATGAGCAGATGGTGTCGGTTCTCGACGCGACCGCATGCGACCTGCCCGCCGACCGGCCGCGATACCTGATGGGCGTCGGAATGCCGCGCGACATCGTGCGGGCGGTGGCCGCGGGCGTAGACATGTTCGACTGCGTCCTGCCGACCCGCAACGGCCGCAACGCCGAGGCCTTCACTGCGGCCGGAACCGTCAAGTTGCGCAACAGCGCCCACAGCCGCGACGACCGCCCCCTTGAAGCCGAGTGCGACTGCCTCACCTGCCGCCGCTTCTCGCGAGGCTACTTGCGCCACCTCTTCACGGCCGGCGAGATGCTCGGCCCGACGCTCGCGTCGATCCACAACATCCGTTTCTACCAGCGGCTCATGTTGCGGGTACGAGAGAGGATTCGCGCGGGCACACTGAGCACCATTGAAGACGAGTTTCCAATCGCGCGCCCGTGATTCCGAGCCCCGCTTACGCCGCCGCCGCCAAATTGTTAAACTGGGCTGATGTCCGCACCGCTCCTGCATCCTCGCCGCCACGCTGCGGCCTTCACGCTCATCGAACTGCTGGTCGTCATTGCGATCCTTGCCCTGCTGATTTCCATCCTGCTTCCGTCGCTGCGGCGGGCACGGGAGTCGGCGCTGAACCTGGCGTGCCAGTCAAACCTGCGGCAGTTCTCGATGGTGGTCAATCTCTACGCGGCCGAGTTCCGCGACCAGGTGTGGCCGGTCGATCCGGAGGCGCAGGGGCGCATCACGCACCTGGGGGCGGCGTGGGCGCGGCTGCCGGACGGGCAGGGCGGGGCGCGGCCGGGCTTCCTCTTCCAATACGCCGATAACATCGACGTGCTGGGCGAGTGCCCGAGCAACAAGCGCCGCGACAGCGTCGGCGGGGGGGGGCGAAACATGTTCGACGGCGAGACGCCGCTCGACTTCGACTACACGATGGTCGCCAACACCCACGGCGTCCGGCTGGAACGCATCCGACCGATGGGCTACCTGCCCGACCCGTCGCCCTACGGCGTCGGCGCGCTGCCGCCTGCCACGTTCCCGCTGAGCAGCCGCATAAGGCAGTTCACGGGGATGCCCGTCTTCGTCGAGGAAAACACCCGCTGGTTCAACGAGCGCTACGTCGACGGCCTGTGGAGCAACATGGACCAGATCGAAACGCGGCACACCGGCGCGGGCAACGTGGCGTTCCTGCAAGGGCACGTCGAAGGATTCCGTGCGCCAATGGGCGTCACCGATCGCCTCCAGGAAACGCAGGATATGGATGCCAACGACCTCTACGTCCGCGGCGACCGACGCTGGGTCAGAATGGAGTTCCGCTCCGGCACGCTTCGCCCTTACGGTTGGATCAATAACCCGGAGCAGCAGTAAGGGAGAAGCCGCGGAGCCACGAAGGGGAAGAGAGGGAGGGAGGCACATAGGCATCTGAGGCACGAAAGCACGAAGGGGAAGAAGGGCACATCGGCACGTAGGCAAATGCGCACGAAGGGGGAAGAGTGACAGGCGTTACTCTCAGAGCCCCGCCTTTCAAAGGCGGGGTTCTGGCGGTCTACGCGTACCTCTCCTGCTCCATGTTTCGTGAAGCCCCCGCGCTGCGCCTCCCCTTCATGCCTCGATCCCTCTCCCCCCTCCGTGCCTTCTGTGCCTCCGCGCCTACCTCTCTTCCCCCGTCGCGCCTGAGTGCCTCCGTGCCTTGCTTTCACCGTCGTGGCTCCGTGGCTTCTCGCCTCCGTCCCGCTCTTCCCCTTCGTGCCTTCGTGCCTGATTGCCTTCGTGCCTTTCTTCCACCTCCGTGGCTCCGTGGCTTCTTCCAGTAAAAAGAAGTTGGCCCCCGATCGGCGGACCGACGCGGGGGACCAACTTCCCAGGAGGAGGAGAAAATGAGATTCGTTATCCCAGCATACGCGCGACTCGCGACCGCGACAGCGGGGAGTTTTGTCTATTTTTCGGTTACTTACGCTGCCGTAACGCCTGCGGACTTACCTGTCCGCGGTACTTCAACCACGACGATCGCATAGTCGTCGCTCGGCTCGACGCCGGACTGAAGGCGGCGGATCCTGCGGCACAGAGCCTCTTGCAGGCGACGCCCGCCCAGCCAACTTATTTTACCCATCAGGCGACTGATGGTCTCGTCACTGCCACATCTTCCTACGAGCGCCTCCACGGCGCCGTCCGACATCATGACCAGCAGGTCGCCGCCGGACAGGAAAAACGACTTAGTCCTCGGCAGCCAGGCATCGCCGTCCAGCGCGCCCAGCGGCGGCGCCGCATCCTGCGGCAAGCCCACCCGCTCGAAGGATCCCGTCTTCGCACGGTACACCCACGGGCGGGGCATGGCCGCGTTAGCCGTCGTCACCGCGAAGCCGCCGTCCGAAGGCTGCAGCGTGACGCTCAGCATCGCGCTGAAGCCATCCACGATGCGTGCCACGATGCGCCGGTTCAGGCTCGCCAGCCAGTCCGGCTCGTTCCGTCGCCGGTCGTCGAGCCGGTCCATCGCGGCGTGAACCTCATGCGCCAGCCGCGCGGCGTGCAGGTCATGCCCGGACACATCCGCCAGCGTCACATGAAGACGACCGTCGCGATACCGGCGCGTCGCGACGAAATCTCCGCCGAATCCGGTGATACAGCACACCGTGCTGTACACGTCCGCCGCGGCGTGTGCCGCCGCGTCCGGCCGCGGGATCGGATTGTCGAGACGCCTCAGAAGCATCGCAGGACACCGGGTACACGTCCTGGAATAGGGCAAGATGCGTGCCAGCGGGCCGTACGACGGCGAGGAGGGTCAAATCGAGGTCGTGCGTCGGCACCGAGGCGCAGTTTTCGCCGACCGACCGGCCATCCTTCCATGCGGACGGCCGGCCGCGGCGACCGGCAGGATCCCGGCCGCCAGCTCTACGTCGGCTCGATGCGCAACGTTCGTGCATCCGGTAGATTACGCATTTGGGTGCTCACACCCAGATCGGGTGCTCAGGCGCGTGCCAGTTCGCGGTCGCTCGGCCGTCGCGCGCGACGGCGACACCCAGCTTCAGCAGCACCCCGAGGGTACCGATAACGCGATCACGACCCCGTCGGCCGGGGAGCGGTGTCGGCGCGTTCAGGCGGTTCCGCGCGAAGCGATCGTCAGCGTGGATGGCGCGGCGGGCGCGCTTCGACCGCGCGGACCCGCCGTCGCGCCCCAGCGGTTGTTGCGACGAGTTTCACGAGGCGACGAGCATATGAGTATCACGGCCATGCCCGCCCGCACCGCGGCGGTTTCACGGTTCGACACCCTGGCGGAGACGCTCGCCCCGCGCACGACGGCGCGCGCCGCTGCGCCGGGGTACTATCACCGCGAACTCATCCGCCTGCTTCGACTCCACATTCCCGCCGGCGCGCGGGTGTTGCAGGTCGGGTGCGGACGGGCGGATCTGCTGGCCGGGGTCGAGCCGGGCCACGGCGTCGGCGTGGACACGTCCGCTCGGCTGGGCGCGGCCAGGGTGGCACACCAGGATCTGACGCTGGTCGATTCCTCGCCCGACGACTTCGCGCTCGACGACACCTTTGACTTCATCATCCTGGGCGACGCACTGGGCGAAATCGCCGACGTGCAGACCTGCCTGGAGTGCGTACGGCGCGCGTCTCATCCGGATACGCGCATCATCATTCTGTACCACGCGGCGCTCTGGGAACCGGTGCTGAAGGCGGCGTCCTCGCTGGGCCTGCGGGCGCCTGAGCGTAACCAGAACTGGCTCAACACGGCCGACTTGCAGAACCTGCTCGACCTGGCCGGCTTCGAAGTGGTCAAGCGATCCCGCGAGGTGCTCTCGCCGTTGCCCGTGCCGCTGCTGGCTCCGCTGCTGAACCGGGTGTTTGCCCGCGTCTGGCCGACGCGCCACCTGTCGCTGGTGCAGATGCTCATCGCCCGCCCCGCCCCGGAGCCGGTCGATGCCGCGACGCTGACGTGCAGCGTCATCATCCCGACGCGCAACGAACGCGGCAACATCGAGGCGGCCGTGCGGCGCACGCCGGACATGGGCGCCCACACCGAGCTGATCTTTGTCGACGGAGACAGCAGCGACGGCACGGGTGAGGAAATCGCCCGCGTGATGGCGGCCTGTCCGGAACGCGATATCCGCTTCATCGATCAGGGCGACGGCCGGGGGAAGGGCGACGCGGTCCGCAAGGGCTTCGCGGCCGCCCGCGGCGACGTGCTGATGATCCTCGACGCGGACCTGACGGTTCCGCCGGAGGACTTGCCGAAATTCTTCGACGCTGTCGTCCGCGGCAAAGGCGAGTTCATCAACGGGACGCGGCTGGTCTACCCGATGGAGCGCGACGCCATGCGCACGCTCAACCAGATGGCCAACTGGTTTTTCAGCGTACTGTTCACCTGGCTGCTGGGGCAGCGCTTCCGCGACACGCTCTGCGGTACGAAGGTGCTGCGCCGCCGTCATTACGAGATCATCGCCGCCAACCGCGGCTACTTCGGCGAGTTCGACCCGTTCGGCGATTTCGACCTCATCTTCGGCGCGTCGAAGGCCAACCTGAAGATCATCGAGATCCCGATCCGCTACAAAGCCCGCACCTACGGCACCACCAACATCAGCCGCTTCCTGCACGGCCTGCTGCTGCTGCGGATGAGTTGGGTGGCGCTGTGGAAGCTGAAGCTGCGGTAG
>CAZYLK010000011.1:56110-61567 GCA_964648365.1 uncultured Phycisphaeraceae bacterium | reverse complement strand
TCGAGGTGAGCGATCGCACCGTGGACATTCTGGGTTCGCTCGCCGTCGAGGGGTTGTTCGCACTCCGCTTCGGAGACGTCAACCTGGACGGCGAGCTCAACATCGCGGACTTCGGCGCGGTGTTCCTGGAGAATGCCACCGTTAATACGGATGTATACTCCGAGGGCGACTTCAACGGCGACAACGGCGTGACGCTCGGTGACTTTCGCGTGTTTTCCGGCAGCTTCGGAATGGGCCAGCCCCTGGGAGATTCGCCCGGCATCGGCAAGATGACGGTTGAGCAGGACTACTCGCAAGGCGAGCCGGCCACAATGGTGATCGACATCGCCGGCCGCGACCCCGAAAGCGGGTTTGACTGGCTCGACGTGGGCGGCGTGGCGACGGTCGGCGGCACGCTCCAGGTGCGCGTGCCCGGTCCGTTCATGCCGGAGCCGGATGACGAGTTCACGTTTCTGACGGCCGGCGCGGTGGCGGGCGAGTTCGACGCCGTGGACGTGCCCTGCCTGCCGGGCGGGACGTTTGACGTTGTCTACGGCGAGACCAGCGTAACGCTGCGGTTCATCGCCGCCGGGCGCGGCGACGGCAACTGCGACGGGCGCATCGATCTCGACGACTACCGACTGCTGGCCGTCTGCCTCAGCGGTCCCGCCGGCGGCATCGAGCCGGGCTGCGAAGCCTTCAATCTGGACTTCGATGCGGACGTGGACATGGCGGACTTCGGCGCGTTTCAGGCCGGTTTCACCGGCAACTGATCCGCGGCCGTCGCGGCCCGGATCGCGCTGTTCCGTCCCCGCCACACCGCGCCGCCCCCGACCCCACACCCTGAAACGCCGGGCCGCGCACCGCACCCGCCCGCCCGCCCCGTTGACGTCTCCGGTCGCGCGTCGCCGGCCACGGGTGCGGGCACAAAATCGCAACTTTTGCGTTATTTTTTGACTATTTGGATGAAAATCGTCCATTAAATGGACGATTTTCATCCGGCATGGGGTTGATTTGCACGGGCCGGAGGGCTAGTCTCCACGCATGATCGAACGCCGCCTCACGGAAAAGGTCCGGCAGAGCCTCCGGGACACGCCGGTCGTGCTCGTTCACGGCGCCCGGCAGACGGGCAAGAGCACGCTCGTTCAGGCCCTCGCGGGCGATCGCAAAGTCGCCAGCTATCTGACGCTGGACGACGCCGCGACCCTGACGGCCGCGACGGACGACACCCAGGGGTTCGTCGCCGCGCCGAAGGGGCTGGTCGTCATCGACGAAGTCCAGAAGGCGCCACAGCTCTTCCCCGCCATCAAGCGCGAGGTGGACCGCCGCCGCAGGCCGGGACGTTTCCTGCTGACAGGCTCCGCCAACATCCTGCTCGTACCGACCGTGTCCGAGTCGCTGGCGGGTCGGATCGAGATACTCACGCTGTGGCCGTTTTCACAGGGCGAGATCGAGGGCGTCCGCGAGACCTTCGTGGATGCACTCTTTGCGAAGGCGACTCCGCAGGGTCCGGCCGCGCCGCAGGAGGCCGCTCAAGTGATGGACCGCGTGCTGCGGGGCGGCTATCCGGAAATCTGCACGACCCGGGGCACGTCGCGCCGTGGGGACTGGTTCCGCTCGTACGTGTCCACCATCCTGCAGCGCGACGTTCGCGACGTGGCCAACATCGAACGCCTGACCGAATTGCCGCGGCTGCTGAAGCTGCTGGCGGCGCGGGCGGGATCCCCGCTGAACTTCGCCGACGTCGCCAGGGATCTGGCCGTGCCGCAGACGACGCTCAAACGCTATTTCGCCCTGCTGGAGATGACGTTTTTCGTGCGGACGCTGCCTGCATGGTCGAGCAATCTGGGCAAGCGGCTGGTCAAGGCGCCAAAACTCTACCTCAACGACTCCGGCCTGTTGACGCATCTGCTGGGCACGAGCAAACAGCGGCTCGGCCGCGACCCGAAACAGCGCGGGCCGCTGGTCGAAAACTTCGTCGTCATGGAACTGTGCAAGCAGGCGACATGGAGCCGCACGCGGCCGGAACTGTTCCATTTCCGCACGCAGGCCGGGCGCGAAGTGGACGCTGTGCTGGAGGATTCCACCGGCCGGATCGTGGGGATAGAGATCAAGGCCGGCGCCACGCTCAGTTCGGACGACTTGAAGGGCCTGCGCGAACTCGCCGACCTGGCCGGCGAGCGGTTCCATCGCGGCGTCGTGCTCTACCTGGGAGAGGATACCATCCCGTTCGGGCCGCGGCTCCACGCACTGCCGATCGGTGCGTTGTGGGAAACGGCGGCGACATGAGCTGCGGAAGCCGCGCCGCCTCGCGGATTGCAGGGAGACCGGTATGAACGATGTCGGAACGGACCTGCCTGACACCGCCGTCTGTCTGCAATGCCGCTACCCGCTCAGAGGTTTGCCGACGCCCGTCTGTCCGAGGTGCGGCCGCGCGTTCGAGCCCGGTGACTCCGCCTCGTTCGGCGATCCGGCCCGCGAACGCTCGCGCCTGCGGCCGCGTTTTGCAAGGCCGCCGCAGGCGTGGCACCGGTGGACCGTCGCCCTGCTGACGGGATACGCCCTCATCGACATGAGTTCGCCGGGAAGCTGGTTCGCCGTGGGGTATATCTTCACGTGCGCCGCCTTTCCACTTTATGTGATCATCGCGGCGGATTACGCCCTTCGCGTGCTGTTTGCGCTGACTGGTCGGCAACGCAGGACAGAG
This sequence comes from uncultured Phycisphaeraceae bacterium, assembly GCA_964648365.1. Classification (GTDB taxonomy): domain Bacteria; phylum Planctomycetota; class Phycisphaerae; order UBA1845; family UBA1845; genus SURF-32. The sequence continues at coordinate 58,881 of CAZYLK010000011.1, read as the reverse complement.
GAACTCGACGGAGGTCTGGCAGCCAACGACCAGTCGAACCCTGCGCGCCGGCGCCGTTCGCACTGGGTGGTCACCCCGGTCTGCCTGTTCCTGCTTGCCAGTTCCATCGCGTACCCATGGCCTGCCTGGGCGCGATTCACGGCAAGCCGGGGGGCATTGCAAGAGCTGGTTTCCACCAGGCGTGACGTCCGGCAGCCGGAATGGGTCGGCCTTTTCCCGGTTCAACGCACGAAGCGATACGACGACGGGTCCGTGTTTGTCGAGACGGGGAATGTCTACATCGAGTCGTGGGGCTTTCTGTACTGCCCCACGGGCAAGCCCACCCCGCAGCGCGCCTTGCATGTGATGGACGCGCTGGCACCCGCGTGGTTTCTCGCCGCGATACGGTGATGCCGACGGTCTATCCCACGGGACGACAGCATCCTGGCGAAACTCCGCGCGGGCGGAAGTCCGCGGCTCCCCCGCGAACGTCTGCCTGGCGCGTCGCGCACGCCCAGGGCGGGCCGCGCCCGATGCCCGCCGGGCCCGATTCGCTCTCGGGCGATCCGAGCATGAGTGGCGGGTGGCCAGGTGACAGCAGCCGGCGCGACGACGTCAGTGCCGAGCGCGCCAGCGGTGGGCGGCGCACGGTTTTCGCGCGAGTTCCGTCAATCACCGGCCCCCTCGCCGCCCGCGTGCCGCAACCCCATCGGGGCTGTACGCCTGTTCTGTCGGCCCGGACGCTGACCGTGGAGGCCGAATTGCGAGCCCTGTTTGAGAAGCATAGACTGGCGTTCGATGAGCGGTATGTGTGGGATTAGCCTTGACGGATGCGTGCAGCAAACGACGCGGACTGCGCTTCCCGGCTGCGGTTCCTGTGCGGCGGGGATGGGTCGCGGGGGTTGGCGCGGGTTTTGACGGCGGGTGAGGCCTCCGCAGAGTCGCGCTGCTCCGCTGCGCCGAAGGCGTTGTGGCGTAGCGCCCAGACTTTCCCGCTCTTGCGGGCAAACCTGGGCGGTACGATGCGACCCCGTTGGGGTCGTCGGAGGGGGGTCGAGCCGCGTTTCTCGCGCCGCGGGATGGAACGCAAACGGGTCGTAACGGCAGGATGCGGAAGATAATCGCGGAATGGCGCGGCTCTTGAATGGAACGATTGCCGCCGAAAGGCGTGACCTTTTGAACGGAATGATGGCTTCGCATGAAAAAAGACGCACAAACGATGGAGAAGATCGTCGCCCTTTGCCGGCGGCGGGGGTTTATATTCGGCAGCAGCGAGATCTACGGCGGCATCGGCGGCTTCTGGGACTACGGGCCGCTGGGGACCGAGCTGAAGCGCAACATCAAGGACGCCTGGTGGCTCGACATGGTGCGCAACCCGCCCGTCGGGCCGGAGGGGCGCGAGTACCAGATGGTCGGCGTGGATTGTTCGATCATCATGAATCCCAAGGTGTGGGAGGCGAGCGGGCATCTTGCGGGTTTTGCCGATCCGATGCGCAAGTGTCCCGGCTGCGGTCACTTTGTTCGGGCTGATCAATTGTGGGAGGCCCTGGCGACGGGGTCTACGTGGATGGATTCGCTTCTGCAGGTGTTTACCCCGGTCTCCGGCCACATCGACTCGCCGCGACTCATGCAGTGGGCCAGGACGAAGGGAAAAAAACTGGCCCCAAACCTTGCACTCGTGCGCAATCCCGAAGTTACGCTTGCGTTCCTGACGACGCGGGTCAATGGACAGCCTGACGCGCCACCGTCGTTGGCAGAGTTCACGTCGTATGTCGCTACAGAACAACTCCACCAGACTGGCCTCCAGGATCCCTGTCCCCGATGCGGGGCGCCCCTCGGTCCATCGTCCGCGTTCAAACTAATGTTCGAGACCCATGCGGGTGTGGAGCAGACCGAAGACAGTAAGGTCTACCTGCGTCCGGAGACGGCGCAGGGAATCTTCGCCAACTTCATGAACGTCATGGACACGTCGCGGGTCAAGATCCCGTTCGGAATTGCGCAGATTGGAAAGGCGTTTCGCAACGAAATCACACCCCGCAACTACACGTTTCGCTCGCGCGAGTTCGAGCAGATGGAGATCGAGTTCTTCTGCCATCCGGACGAGTCGATGATGTGGTACGAGTTCTGGCGCGACGTGCGGATCAACTGGTATAAGTCGCTGGGCATCGCGTCGGACAAGCTCCGGCCGCGGCAGCAGGGTAAGGACGAACTGGCGCATTACAGCAACGCGTGTACCGACATCGAGTATCTGTTCCCATTCTCTGAGGAAACGCAGGAACTGGAAGGCGTCGCCCACCGCGGGTCGTTTGACCTGAATCAGCACGGCAAGCACGCCAAGGGCAAGGAAGACGCCTTCGCCGTGTTCGACGACGAGGCGTGGGAGCGGGATAAGGATAAGTTCACCGCTGAGGGCGCGGAGGGCGCCGAGAAAGCAAAGCTCGCGGAACGGGCGAAGGAGGCGAAGTCCCGGCCGCCGTATCGTTATGTGCCGCACGTCATCGAACCCTCCGCCGGGGCGGACCGGTTCACGCTGGCGGTGCTGTGCGAGGCGTATTCGTTCGACGAATCCCGCGCCAGTCCCGAGTTCCTCAAGTTTCACCCGCGGCTGGCCCCGATCAAGGCGGCCGTGTTCCCGCTGGTCGCCAAGGACGGCATGCCCGAACTGGCCGTGCCGATCTATGAAGCGATCCGCAAGGTCATGCCCTGCCAGTACGACGCCAAGCAGTCGATCGGCAAGCGCTACGCCCGCATGGACGAGGCCGGCACGCCTTTCTGCTTCACCATCGACGGCC
>CAZYLK010000011.1:13648-56010 GCA_964648365.1 uncultured Phycisphaeraceae bacterium | reverse complement strand
AGACCAAGGAAGACGGCACCGTCACCGTCCGCAACCGCGACGACGCCAGCCAGGAACGCATCGACAAGAGCCGGTGCCTGGAGTACCTGCGGGAGAAGCTGGGGTTGTAGCGCGCGGCGAGAACCTGTTCACCGATGTCTACAGCTCTGGCTCACAACCCTGACGTCCTATACGCCGCATCCATTGAACGCAGGGAGAGTGCGTGGCGGCTGCTTGGTGACGACCCGGCAATGGCGCTCTACCTGAGTGGCTTGTCGGTCGAGTGCATCTTGCAGGCAGTGGCGCTGCTTGATGACCCGACGCATGATGCCCGACACAGCCTCCCGAAGTGGCTTGCCCGATGTCGAACGAGCCTCCAGGAGGGGATGAAATCGCCGGGAGCCCGGGATGACTGGAACCTGATCGTGCGATTCTGGAGGAACGACCTGCGATACCTGTCCAGGGACGGGGTATTGGGATACGTTCGGCAGTTCCATGACCTGGTTCAGGGAATCCGAGGCGGTCCGGATGCTATACTCCGGACGGTGGCGAGCCGGATCCTCGAAGCGGCGGCCGTGGTGCATATGAAGGGAGTTGTGGCGTGGACGAACTACACCAGAAAGTGATCGACACGGTGCGGAAGCACCTTGACCCGGACGTGGCCGATGGTCTGGAGAGCATCGCCTCCAGCGGTCGCGTGACGGGTTGGATCGCTACGACGGCCTTCGACGGCCGGGGTGATCGTGAAAGACAAGCCTTGCTCTGGGAACTTCTCGAACGTGAACTGACGCCGGCTGAGCGGTCACGTGTCGGGCCTATCGTCGCGCTCACGCCGGCCGAGGCTGAGTTTGACGTCACAATGGACAAGTAGCGGATGAGGACGATGCGTCCGGCGGTCGCACGCTTCGGACCGCCATGGCGTGCTGCCTCCGTGGACGAGGCCGGCACGCCGTTCTGCTTCACCATCGACGGCCAGACCAAGGAAGACGGCACCGTCACCGTCCGCAACCGCGACGACGCCAGCCAGGAGCGCATCGACAAGAGCCGCTGCCTGGAGCATCTGCGGGAGAAGCTGGGGTTGTAGCGCCGCGGCGACGCCGAATGGGAGCGTTCGGGGACACCGAATCCGGCGCGACCGGCACCCCCGCAACCGTAGGCGCGGCGTTCGGCATCCGGTAGCATGCGTGCCAGTTATGCCTGCGGAATCTGCACCAGCCGAACCCGCGACAGTGAGGCCGCGCTTGCTGTTCGACACGCGCCCCGAAGGCTGCGATATCTTCGAGGGCGACGCGGTGCAGGTGCTGCCGCGCCTGCGAGCGCAGACGTTTCGGTGCTGTGTGACCAGCCCGCCGTACTGGGGATTGCGTGATTACGGGTATCCTGACCAGATCGGCGCGGAGGAGGATGTCGAAGCGTACATAGGCCGGCTGACTGCCGTGTTTCGCCAGGTGCGGCGCGTTCTGCGCGATGACGGCACAATGTGGCTCAATCTCGGCGATTCGTACACGAGCGGGAATCGCCGTTGGCGCGCCACCGACCGCAAGAACCCGGCTCGCGCCATGTCGTATCGTCCGCCGACGCCCAAGGGGCTCAAGCCGAAGGATCTGATCGGAATCCCCTGGCGGTTGGCCCTCGCGCTGCAAGCCGATGGTTGGTTCTTGCGCTCTGATATCGTCTGGAACAAGCCGAATTGTCAGCCCGAGTCGGTCAAGGACCGGCCCACGCGAGCGCACGAGTACGTCTTCCTGCTGACCAAGAGCGAGGACTATCTCTACCACCACGAGGCCGTGCGCGAGCCGACCAATGGCAACGGCCGGCTGCGCAACCGCCGCTCCGTCTGGAACATCAACACAGAGGCGTTCGAAGGCGCGCACTTCGCCACGTTTCCGGGAAGGCTGGTTGAGCTTTGCGTCCTGGCCGGGACGAATGCGGGTGACAAAGTGCTGGATCCGTTCTTCGGATCCGGCACGGTCGGGGAGGTCTGTGTCCGGCTTCATCGCCGGTTCACGGGCATCGAATTGAAGCGTGAGTACGTTCATCTCGCGGAGCGTCGCTTGGGCTGGCGCGATTGACCCATGCCTCCACCTCAGGAACTGGTTCCGCTCGACCCGAGGCTCCAAGTCTCGTTCTATTATCGTTTGCGCAAGATTAACTCCGTGCTGCTCAGCCCGGCGCTGGCGGCCACTGTGAAGCGGATGCGAATTCCGGACATTGATGCTGACCTGGGCCGGCTCGTTCCAGCGAGCGCTTTGAAGCAAGTGGCCGCGCTGGGCCTGCGCGGGGAAGTTGTGTTTCCTGTCCCCGGCGTGCTGCGCGAGAATCCAAGGTTGCTGGGATACTACCGACTGCTGTTCGGCTTCTCGCAGAAGGAGTTCTACTACAAGGGACCGTACGGCCGCTACCGAGGCATGGAGGAACGCGGGGAGATTGCGACCCGCATCGCTGGGCAGATCGAATGGCTCAGCGAATCGCTGATCGCGACGGCTTCAGTCCTGGTTGAGAAACTCGACAAGCTGTCAATCGCCTCGATCCACGAGTTGCAACTTCTCACGATCGGCCCGCAGTGGCGCGGAGAAGAGAATACACGCATCGGCCAGCAGGCGACGGTGGATGTGTTCAATCTCGTGCGATCCGCGGTCAAGCCGTTCATCATCAGTGAGACGCGCCGAACGATCGATTTGCGGAATGCCGCCGGTCGAACCGTAGTTGTTGAGTTTGGCGCGGATCCCGACGTTACGGTCGTCGAGACGCTCGACGAGGGGGTGCGTCCGATCCTCTCGATCGAAATCAAAGGCGGCGCCGATGCGTCGAATGTTCACAACCGTCTGGGCGAAGCGGAGAAGAGCCACCAGAAGGCGAGAGGTACGGGCTATCTGGAGTGTTGGACGATCCTTCGGGTTGCCGTGTCGCCAGATGTCGTGAGGGCGGAGTCGCCGACCACTACTCGTGCGTATGGTCTGGATCAAATCCTACACGTCGGATCACCGGAACACCGGAGTTTCCTCCGAGAACTGGCGTCCCGGCTGGGCGTGTGACGAGGAGCGCCAGCGCCAGGTCTGGACGCACCTTGAAGCTGGGCTCACACCGGACGAGTTGCGCCTCATAGGCCCCATCGTTACCCTCACTCCGGCCGAAGCACAGATTGACGTCGGCATCGATGGATAGCGATCGAACGTCCGCGACGAACCCACCCGCGGCGCGGCGCCGGCGGGACCGGGCACGTTTCAATTGAAACAGCCCGGACGCATCCCCGCGCCCGGGCCGTGTGCTGTTTTTCGGCAGCAGCCCGCCGGGGTGGCGCGCCGCGCGGACGTAAGCCCGCCTGCCGTTTGTTGATGAGCGACTCAACCCGCGTGCGGCACCCGCTTCCAGCCGGTGGAATCACAGCGTCAAACGCCGTGCTCACGACCTCGAAGGCCGTGCCACACGTGCTTCAACGGGCAGCTACACCGACGGCACGACCTGGTCCTTTTCCGCCGGCCGTTGCGGGGCGCGACGGATGATGGCACCGTTCTCATCGTCGGCCGGGCGGCGGGCGCGGCGCTCGGCGATCGGATCCTCTTCCTGGTCGCGCTGGACGGTGAACTCCTGCGGTGGATCGTCCGGCGTGGCGCTCACCGGTCGCACGGAGATCGGCCCGTTATCAAACGCCGGCGGCGACGCCGGCCAGAAATTGATCGCCAGCGTCAGCGCCACGGTCACCGCGAGAATTCCATACAGGACTTTCTGCTTCTTTGATTCGTCCATAACACACCTCCGGCCGCGCGCGGCGGCTTCCTGCTCCTGAACCCGCGGAAGCGTTCGCGCTGCCGCGTATCGGTCGTCGAGCGCTGCGACGTGTTACCGGTCCGACGACCGGCACGGCCGTGAGGCCGGCGACGTGCCGGCCGCAGGATTGGACGCCCCACCCGCGCTCGGGTTCCCGGATATCATGCAATACAGACCGGGGGGGCGTGGACCGGTAAACCGGTGGATTCGCGGGCTGGACGCGAGAACCCTGGCGCCACCGCACCACGAAATCGCCGTAAGGACGAACGCAGTGGAATGGTTCACGGAACGGGGTCAGCGGTCGCGGTCAACGCAACGATCGGTTGCCTTCCCGCACGAGATGCTCGTACGGATCATGTCACTCGCGATCGGCGATGGCGGGTACTATCGGGAGCCGACGTCACAGGCGCCGTCGTCGCAACGGCCGAAGAGGTAGCGGTTGCGGGCGATCAGGGCATAGATGAGGTCGCAGATCAGACGCAGGCCGGGCAGATAGTAGAGGCGCGCGACGACGCCCAACAGCGTATGACGCCGCAGCACCAGCGCGATCGCCTCCGGCCCGGACGCGACGCGACCCGCGGGCGTCACGACGTGCATCGCGGCCATGCAGGCGTCGAACGACACGCCGGGAAGCGCGGCCAGCGCACCGGCGTCGTGCGCATCTATGAGGGAATCCGCCGGGAGGGGCGTGATGCGCGCGAGGGTGGCGGCGCGGGAGCGGCAAAATGAACAGCGCCCGTCGTAGATCACCACCCACCGGCCGGGCGGCGTCGTGGTCTCGTCGCTGATCGGCGGTTCGGATGCTTCGCGCGACGGATCGTACGGACGCAGCCGCGGGCGCCAGCAGCGGACGCGGCGACGATAGCGCCGGTAGTCGTCGCCGAAGCGGCGCACCAAATCCGCCTCTTCCCACGGACGGGCCAAGTAGTTCCAGACCAGCACACCGAGAAGGGCATAGACCAAAACCGATGGCGATCCCAGGTACAGCCCTACCGCAAAGCCCTGAGCCAACCCGAAGATCGCCATCGGGTTGCGAATGTAGCGATAGGGACCGCGGATCACCAGCCGCCGCGGCGAATCGAGCGGCAGCGGCGTTCCGTCGCCGAGCAGCGTCACCAGCACGCCGGTGTACAATCCGCCCGCACTCGCCAGGGCGAACAGCACCACGCCGGCCGTGGACCAGCCCGTTGTCGCGAAGCGCCACGTCGCCAGCCCCGCCGCGGTCTCGAGCCAGTACACGCCGGCCGGCAGGATCGCCAGAAACGTGGACCACATCGCGACGATCTGCACGAGCGTCTTGGTCACGTTCCACGCGGCCGACGCAGGTCGGGCGACGCGGCCGTCGCGCAGCCAGGTGCGGAGCGAGGATGACGGCGGCTCGTGGGTCATGACGAAGCATTCCGCAAACGCCACGCAAGCCAGACGGCAATCACGGCCGCGGGCGACATCAGCGCGACCCCCCACCAGGCGCTGCTCGTCATCCATGAAACTGCCAGACAGGTCAGGCACGCATACGCAGCGGCGCCGGCATGGGCGCAGAGCAAGGCATGCGCCCCGCGCCGCCCCGTGATCAGACCCACCGCCGCCGCCACGGCCGTGCCGCAGTACACGACGCCATCGGCCAACAGGAACCCGTGCAACCAGAGTCTCGGCATGCCCTCCGGGATGAAAGCCGCCGCCGCACGACTGCTGGTCAGCATGATGATCCACCAGGCCACCGTTGCGAACGCGACGGTAAGCAGGAATCCCGCCGCGAAGCGTCGGAGCGAAGTCGATTCGGTGGTTCCAGCCAAGCGAACACTCACATCGGTCGCACTGATCCGGTCTGCCCGCGCGCGGATCAGAGCCGCCCGACCTTGTTCAGCACCAGCAGCTTGATCTCGGTCATGTCTTCCATCGCAAAGCGAATCCCCTCACGCCCCAGGCCGGAATCCCGGATGCCGCCGTAGGGCATGTTGTCGACGCGGAAGCTGGGCACGTCGTTGATGATGACGCCCCCCACTTCGGCCTCGCGATAGGCATACAGGGCGTGATCGATGTTCTTCGTAAAGATGCCGACTTGCAGCCCGTAGATGCTGTCGTTGACGATGCGCACGGCATCCTTGAAGTCGGTAAACGGTTGCATCGTCGCCACCGGGCCGAACGCCTCGATGCAACTTATGCGGGCTTTCGGATCGACATTCTCCAGCAGCGTCGCATCGTAGAACACGCCGTTGCGCTTGCCGCCGCAGATAACGTTCGCCCCCCCCTCCACCGCTTCGCCCACCCACTCCTCCATGCGCTTCGCGTCGCCTTCGGTGATCATCGGCCCCAGAAACGTTTCCTCGTCGAGCGGGTCGCCGGCCTTGAGCTTGCCGACGCGCTCGGCGAGCTGCTTCTTGAGTGGTTCGTACACGCTGTCGTGCGCGAGGATCCGCTGCACGCCGATGCAACTCTGTCCCGACTGATAGAACGCGCCGATGACCAGCCGGTCGGCCGCGAAGTCCAGATCCGCCCCTTCGTCGACGATGCAGGCCGCGTTGCCGCCCAGTTCCAGCACGACCTTCTTCTTCCCCGCCCGGGCCTTCAAGTCCCATCCCACGTCGGGCGACCCGGTAAAGCTGAGAAGCTTGAACCGTTCGTCGGTGGTGAACAGGTCCGCGCCGTCGCGGCTGCACGGCAGAATCGAAAACGCGCCCGGCGGCAGGTCCGTCTCGGCCAATATCTCGCCGAGCAGCAGCGCGCCCACCGGCGTGCGCGACGCCGGCTTGAGCACCCACGAACAGCCGACGGCGATGGCCGGCGCGACCTTGTGCGCAACCAGGTTGAGCGGGAAGTTGAACGGAGCGATGAAGCTGCACGGGCCGATCGGGAAGCGCCGCCAGACCGACTCGTAGCCTTCCGCCCGGGCGCTGATGTCGAGCGGCATCCACTCGCCGGTCATCCGCACCGACTCCTCGGCCGCGACGCGAAACGTGTCGATCAGACGGGTGACTTCACCGCGGGCATCGCGGATCGGTTTGCCGGCCTCGATGCACAGCGCCTCCGACAGTTCCTGGTGCCGCGCGGCCACCCGCTCAACGACGTGCATCAGCACGGCCTGACGTCGATAGGCCGGCATCTCGCGCGTCCGGGCGAAAGCCTCGACCGCCGCAGCGATGGCCCGGTCGATCGCGTCCGCATCCGCCAGTGCGACCCGACACGCCGGCTCACCCGTGTACTTGTTGGTAACGGCAAGGGTCTTCCCGGATTCGACGGCTCGGTTCGCAAGGTAGCAGGGATACAGTTCGCGAAGCATGACGGGTCTCCAAGGGGCTCCGGAAGTGAGGGTAACAGGATGCCGGAGTATATTCACGCCGGGTCCGCTGATTCACTGGTTCACCGATAGCGATGGTTGGAGCCACGTCCGCCGGCCCATCGGCCGCCCCGGCGGGGCGCAGGATCGTTGCCACGGGCAGAGCGAAGCACCGCCCGTGGTAGTGTGGCGCCCAATCGCGACCGCCCCGCAGGGGCGGAGGAGGCACGCATTCGAGCCGACTCGCCCGCTCGCGGACTGGCAGTTTCCTGGGAGATTCACCGGCAGCAGACAGCGGCTGCTTTCGATGAACGGTGACAACCGTACGGGCAGTCCTCCGCCGCCCCTCCAGGGCGGGTGAACCTGAGCAGCGCCTTCCACGGGTTGCGCTTCGCTCCACCCGTGGCAACGATCCGCGGCCCCGCCGGGGCCGAAGAAGGGCGAGCTCAAGCTTGTGTAGGACAACGAGGCATGAATGTCGAAGATCCGCCGGTGGTGGGCCGGGGCTCAGTTAGCGCCCCTTCTCCCCCTTCGTGCTAAGTTGCCTCCGTGCCTCTCGTCCCCGTCGTGCCTTCGTGGCTTCGTCCCCCTCTTCCCTTTCGTGCCTTCGTGGCTTCGTGGCTTCGTGCCTTCTGCTTCGTGCCTCCGTGCCCCTCTTCCCCTTCGTGCCTTCGTGGCTTCGTGCCTTCGTGCCTTCTTCCAGTCGCATTCCCCCGCCCGACTGCCTAAAATGCCCGCATGGAAGATCCCCCGGCTCACGTCAGCACGGAAGGCATCCCGCTGTTTCCGCTGCCGAACTGCGTGCTCTTCCCGCGCGTCATACTTCCGCTGCAGGTCTTCGAGCCGAGATATTGCAGCATGATCGAGGATCTGGTTGCTCTTCCGCCCGAGCGGCAGAAGCTGGCCGTGGGCCTGCTGCGTCCCAATTTTGACGACGTGTACCACACCAAGGCCGCGCCCATCTTCCCGGTCATCTGCACCGGCCGGATCGTCCGCTGGGAACGGCTCGACGACGGCCGCTACGCCATCCTGGTGCTGGGCGAAGAACGGGCGATCGTCGTCTGCGAAGACCGGGCAAAATCGTACCGACGGGTCCAACTTGCTCCAACCCTGCCGCAGACCCGCCTGGCGGAAGCCGAGGAGTCGGAACTGGTGAACAACCTGGCGCGGCACCTCTGCCGGGCCGTCCGCGAGGGCCTGATCGAGAAGTCGGTCATCGACCAGTTGACCCGACCGGCCGCCAATCTCACGCACCTGGTAGACCTGCTCTCGTTCCACCTGATCCCTTCGTCCGATAGCTGCATCAAGCAACGCGTCCTCGAGGAGCACGACATCCGCACGCGGTCCGAGATCGTCGGGCAATGGCTCGCGGATCAGATCGAGATGGTCAAACGCTGTCGCGAGCAGCCCTGGCCCCCGCCGCTCAGCCTGAATTGACGCCCGCCTGACCCCCGCGTCGCGCCCGTGGCACCGCCATCCCAGGAACCGAGACCATGCATGTACTCGTGATCGCACCTCACCCGGACGACGAGATCCTCGGCGCCGGCGGCACGCTCCGCCGCCTGATCCACGAAGGGCACCGGGTTACGACGGCCATCGTGACCAAGGGCTGGCCCCCGCTCTTTCCCGCCGCTCAGGTTGCGCGGGTCCGGGAGGAGGCGATCGCCGCAAACGCCTCGCTCGGCGTGGACGACGTCCGGTTCATGGATCTGCCCGTCACCCGGCTCCACGGGCTGCCCGAGCACGAACTGAACGCCGCCTTCGCGCAGCTCATCGCCGACACAGCGCCGGAAGTCGTGCTCCTGCCCTTTCCAGGCGACCGCCACGAGGATCATCGCCAGGTCTTCGACGCCGCCATGGTCGCCCTGCGTCCGGTGGGTGCCGCCGCCCATGTTCGGCGCATCCTGTGCTACGAAACGGTTTCGGAGACGCATTGGTCGGCCCCTGGACTGGAGATAGGGTTTAACCCCCACCTCTTCCTCGACATCTCCGAGCATCTGGAGGCGAAGCTGGCCGCCATGGCGCTCTACGCCTCGCAGGTGAGAGCCGCACCGGACGCGCGCTCGATTGACGCCGTGCGGGCCCTGGCCGTCTGGCGCGGCAGCGTCGCGTCGCTGGCCGCCGCTGAGGCCTTCGTGGCGGTCCGAGAACGGCTTCCGGCCGGGATCACCCGCCTGTAACGGGCCGGCCCAAAAAAATCCGAAATTTCGACAAATTTGTGCGCAAGATTTCGCCCGCTCGTGGCACGTACACTTATGAGGGGAGGGTGTCGATACGCCGCACGCGCGAGCCGGAATCGGACGCCTGATAAGCGTTCGCAAGGCGGGCGGAGCCAAGCCGGCGGGATGCCTTCCCGACATGAAAGGTGACGCGCGGCCCGACTCGGGGGCGCGCGGCGGGATGGGCGGGCAGCGAAAGCGCCTTCCACCCGCGGAACTGCGACATGAGCCACAAGCGATACATCGGAATTGACCTGGGCACGACCTACTCGGTGGTCGCCCGCGTAGACAGCGGCGGGCACGTGGTGTGCGTCCCCAATCGGCATGGCGACGCGCTGACGCCGTCGGTGGTTGCGTTGACGGATGAAGGCAGGCTCGTTGCGGGCAAGCAGGCCGTCGAGATTCTGCAAGTCGATCCCGAGCGCGCGGCGGAAGCGTTCAAACGGCACATGGGCGAGCCGGGGCATGTAACCAGGCTGGGCACGCGTGAATTGACGCCGGTCGATCTTTCCGCCTGCATACTGAAGCAGTTGATCGAGGATGCGCGGCACGCGGTGGGTGAGGTGGAGGGCGCCGTCATTACGGTCCCCGCTCACTTCGGCGATCCGCAACGCAGCGCGACGCTCGACGCGGCCGCGGCCGCGGGGATTCACGTCGTCGCCATCGTCAACGAACCGACGGCGGCCGCGCTGGCCAATGCGTTCGAGCAATATGTCACGGCCGGCGGCGACCCGAGCGATCTGGAGAAGGCGACGATCGCCTCCACCGCACCCGGCAACACCGTCGTCTGTGACCTGGGCGGCGGGACGTTCGACGTCACGATCATCCGTATCAACGGCAGCGAGTTCGACGTCCTGGCGACGGGCGGCTCGCTCTACCTGGGCGGCCGCGAATGGGACGACCGCATCGTGGACGAAATGGAGCGGCACCTGCTCAGCACCGGCGGGCCCGATCCGCATCACGATCCGGCCGCGCGGGCACGGATGCGCCTCTCCGCGCAAAGCGCCAAGCACGTGCTGACGGTCAAACCCGAAGTGACGATCCAGCCGCCCTACCTGGGTACGTCGCCGTTCCTGTTGACACGCGAACACTTCGAACAACTCAGCGAGGCCCTGCTGTGGCGTCTGCGTGAGTGCGTCAGCCAGGTGCTGTCCGATGCGATGCTCGAGTGGTCGGACGTGCATGACCTGATGCTCGTCGGCGGCGCGACGCGCATGCCGATGGTCCGCCGGCTGTTGCAGCAGATCAGCGGACACACGCCCAACACGCGGCTGCAACCGGACCTGACGGTGGCGCAGGGCGCGGCCGTGTTCGCCGCGATCCACAGCGTTCACGAGGCGATGCCCGCGGCGGACGCGGCGACGCACGCGCCAACGGCCGGTGCGGCGGACAGCCACGACGACATGGACGCCATCGTGGACGAAGTGATCGACGGGGCCGGTCATTCGCTGGAGGCGCTCGCACGGGGCCTCGCGCCGACCGGGTTCGACGACGGCTTCGCCGCCGCGGCCGGGTCGGTGCGGCTGCGCGACGTGAACTCGCACAGCCTCGGCGTGATGGTCCGTTCGCCGCGGTATGACAAGAAGGTCAACACGATCCTCATTCCGCGCAACACCCCGCTGCCGGCCGAGTGCCGGCGGGTCTTCTGCACCCACGTCAGCAACCAGTCGCGCATCCGCATCCCCGTCCTGGAGGGCGAAGTGCGCGATCTGAACGCCTGCACCCAGATCGGCATGTGTACAATCGAGGCGCTGCCGCCCAACCTGCCCAAAGGTTCGCCGGTGTCCGTCACCCTCCGCTACGACACGAACGGAACGTTGCGCGTGCGCGCCGAGGAACTGTCCACCCGCGCGACCGCCGAAGCCATCTTCGACCGCCGTCAGCGCGGCCGGCAGAACGGCAAGGCAAATGGTAACGCGAACGGCCACTCGAACGGTAAGGCGAACGTCAAGCCGAACAGCGGGCGCGTCGGCGAACTGGCGGCGGCGCTGGCGCAGCTCGGAAGCGCGTGAAAGCCCGCACGGCAACGCCTGAAGGAAGGCCCGGGAGCGCCCCGATATCGACCGTCGGCAAGCGCAGGGTGACTCAAGCGGCGATTGACGGCGCAGCACGTCGAGCAACGCGGCCGGTCACTGTGAGCCCCGCCAGCATGGCCGGCTGCAACGTCCCAAGGTCAGCCAGCGGCTGTAGTCGCTGGTGGACGTTCCCGTCTGATCAACTACACTTTTCCTCAGTCGGCTTGCTTCCGCACCGGCCCTGGTTCGGTATGATCCGCAAGCTGCGATAGCGCCAGGGGGCGCGGCGGTGAACACGACCAACCAAGGGCCAGCATGTCGAATCTGAAAGACGTGGTTGCCAGGTTTGGCGCAAGCGCCAAGGCCAAGCTCGCCAACCCCGGCGCAACGGGTGAGCCGGAGGATCAACTCCGCGCCCCGTTGGAAGCGCTCTTCGCCGACCTGACCGAACTCTGCGGGCTCAACCGGGAGTGGCTGGCGGCGGTCGGAGAGTCGTCGCTGAGTCGGCTTAAGACTCGGCCCGACTACGCCATCACGCTGCGAAACGTGCTTGTCGGCTTCGTGGAAGTCAAAGCGCCCGGCAAGGGCGCGGACCCTCGCCGCTACAAGGGGCACGACAAAGAGCAATGGGAGAAACTCCAGTCCCTGCCGAATCTGCTTTACACCGACGGAAACGCGTTCAGCCTTTGGCAGAACGGTGAACTCGTCGATTCGATCCTGGAATTGCAGGGAGACGTTTCGACCTCGGGCGCGAAACTCGCGGCGCCTCCGGGACTCCTTCGCCTCTTCGACCACTTCATCCGCTGGCAACCCATTCCGCCGAAGTCGGCTCCGGAACTTGCCAAAGTCGCGGCACGCCTGTGCCGCCTGTTGCGCGATGAGGTCACCGAGCAACTGGGCGAAAAAAGCCCGGCACTGACTGCGCTTGCCGCCGATTGGCGCAAGCTCCTCTTTCCCGAAGCGAACGATGAACAGTTCGCCGACGGCTATGCGCAGGCGGTCACCTTCGGCCTGCTCATGGCCCGCTCGAGCAACATCCGGTTGGCCGGCGGCCTGGACCAGGTCGGAAAGCGGCTGGGGAAAACGAGTTCGCTCATCGGGGCCGCGCTGCGGCTGCTGACCGACGATGCCGGCGACGAAGCCACGCTGAAGACGTCGCTGCACGCACTGGTGCGCGTGCTCGACGCCGTGGACTGGCATGCGATCAGCAAGGGGAAGCCCGACGCGTGGCTTTACTTTTACGAGGATTTTCTGGCGGTCTACGACAACGCCCTGCGCAAACTCACCGGCTCGTACTACACCCCCCCCGAAGTCGTCGAGCCGATGATCCGCCTCGTGGATGACGTGCTGCGGCAGCACTTCGATCGCAGCGCCGGTCTGGCCTCGCCGGACGTGACCGTGGCCGATCCGGCAGTCGGTACGGGCACGTTCATGCTCGGGGTGCTGCGCCGCATCGCCGCGGACGTGGCATCCGACCAGGGCGAGGGCGCCGTTTCCCAGGCGATCGAGTCCGCCATCGGACGGCTCATCGCGTTTGAATTGCAGCTTGGCCCGTTCGCCGTCGCCCAGCTCCGGGTGCATGCCGAACTCATGGAGTTGATCGGGAAGCCGCCGCGAGCCGCCTCGCAGATGTTCGTCACGGACACGCTGGGGAATCCCTTCGTAGAGATGGAACAACTCGGGTCGTGGTACGAGCCCATCGCCGAGTCGCGGCGCAAGGCCAATCGAATCAAGCGGGAAGAACCGATTACAGTCGTCATCGGCAATCCGCCATACAAGGAGAAGGCAAAGGGAAAGGGCGGGTGGATCGAAACAGGCGATACCGTCCGGGCCAAAGCGCCACCCCTGGAGGCATGGATTCCCCCATCCGATTGGGGCGTCGGCGCCCACGCCAAGCACCTCCGCAATCTCTACGTGTACTTCTGGCGCTGGGCCACGTGGAAAGTGTTCGACCACGACCCGCAGCACGATGCCGGAATCGTCTGCTTCATCACCGTCGCCGGCTTCCTGAATGGCCCGGGTTTTCAGAGGATGCGTGAAAACCTGCGCCGCAAGTGCGATCGGATCTGGGTGATCGACTGCACGCCGGAAGGCCATCAGCCCGACGTACCCACGCGCATCTTTCAGGGCGTGCAGCAGCCGGTATGCATCGTGCTGGCGGCGCGCTCGAAGCAGAAAGCGCCCGGCAAGCCGGCCGCCGTAAAGTACACGGTGCTGCCGGCCGGCAGGCGCGAGGAGAAATTCGCGGCCCTGGCCCGGCTTAAACTACGGTCGAGGCGCTGGCAGGATTGTTCACCCGATTGGCGAGCGCCGTTTCTGCCTGCGGCGACAGGTAACTGGGCTGGCTACGCAGCGCTCGATGAGTTGTTCGCGTACAACGGATCGGGCGTGCAAACAAAACGGGTGTGGGTATTCGCACCTGATACCGATTCGCTGAGGCGCCGGTGGAAGAAGCTCGTCGACGCGCCGGTCGAGAAAAAGGAAGACTTGTTTCATCCCACGCTGCGCGGCGGTAAGCCAGCGGATCGGCACATTCGATCGATCATTCGAACACCATTACCAGGATTCAAACTGCCGACCAAGCCGATCATCGAGGAAACGGGGCCATGCCCCTCCCCGGTGCCGTATGGATTCCGGTCGTTCAACCGAATGTGGATCATCCCTGACCCGCGTGTGATTACGCAGCCCAATGCGGAGCTTTGGAATTCACGCTCCGACCGGCAGGTGTACATGACTGCACCTTCCGATCGGTCCCCCTCACGCGGCCCTGCAGTTACGTTCAGCGGTATTGTCCCGGACTTGCACCACTATAACGGCCGCGGCGGTCGAGTGTTCCCGCTCTGGCGTGACGCCGCGGGGACGCAGGCAAACCTGCCCCCGACAGTTCTGGAGTTCCTGGTCAGGACTTGCGGCTCGGCCGTGAAGACGGAAGATTACTTGGCGTATCTCGCCGCGGTAGCGGCCCATCCGGCGTACACCGCGAGATTTCAGAAAGACCTGGCCCAGCCGGGACTCCGCATTCCGCTCACCGCCCGACCCGACCTGTTCAGGCGGGCCGTCGAGTTGGGCAGCCGAGTGATCTGGCTGCACACGTTCGGCGAGCGGTTCGCCGATCCGAAGGCCGGTCGGCAGCCGGGTCCGCCGCGGCTGCCGAAGGATCGCGCCCCAAGCATCCCGAAGAATGGCGCCATCCCGGACGACCCCGAATCCATGCCCGATGAAATCGCCTACGACCCGGCCCAGTGCCG
The DNA here is from genome assembly GCA_964648365.1 of uncultured Phycisphaeraceae bacterium. Lineage (GTDB taxonomy): Bacteria > Planctomycetota > Phycisphaerae > UBA1845 > UBA1845 > SURF-32. Next base: position 41,507 of record CAZYLK010000011.1, on the reverse strand, counting down.
CCTGAGGGTCGGCGCCGGATTCATCGACAACGTGCCGCCCGCCGTGTGGCGGTACGAGGTCTCCGGCAAGCAGGTGTTGACCCAGTGGTTCAGCTATCGTAAAAAGAACCGTCAGCGGCCGATCATCGGCGACCGTCGGCCGCCGTCGAAGCTCGGGGACATTCAGCCGGACCGCTGGCTGGCCGAATACACCACCGAACTGCTCAACGTGCTGCACGTGCTGGCATTGCTCGTGGACATGGAACCATTCCAGGCAACAGTGCTGGAGGCGATCTGTGACGGACCCACACTTGAATTCCGACGATGATTGTGCGCCCTACGAGACGGACGAAAATGGTTGTCCCACGCCTGCCCAGGTCCGGCGTTGGCGGGAACTCGACGCCGCCGCCGCGCAGGCATGGGTGGATAGTTTCAAAGACACGCTCGCCTCGGAAGCGCGCGACATGGCGGCCAAGGGTCTTTCGGGCCCGCAGTTGATCTCGGTCGACGAACTCCGCGCCGCCGGGGCGCTGGACTGTCCGCCGGAATGGCGCAAGTCGCTCTCCGCCGGGTGTAAACCTGCCCCTGCGGACGACGAAGACGAACTGCCTCTGTTCGCCGGGCTTTCGCGCGATGAATCCGGCGATTCACCGTCGGCGGACGACGCGGATTCCTGACGGGGCGCGGCCAACCCTGGCACGGCTGGCACGGACGGCTTACTTTGCCTTGCGATAGTTCGCCGTGGAGAACTGGACCCACTTGCCATCGACCAGCGCGGACGACGTCAGCGTGCGGTGGTCCGGGCTCTTGAACTCGATCACGTCGCGATACTTCGTCTTGCCCTTGGTCGGGTCCATCATGTTGGGGCCTTCGGCCTCCAGCGTGAGGATCTTGCGCGTCGCATCGAGCGTGCCTTCATAGATCCACAGTTGGTCCAGCATCGAATCGACCCAGGTGCCCTGGTACTTGCCGGTCTCGGGGTTGTAGCCCAGCGTCATCATCGCGTTCATCGGGCCCATACCGGGGATCTCGCTCTTGAGTTCGCAGATGACCCAGCGGCCGCCGAGCGAGCGCACGGTGTCGGTGCCGGTGCACTTCATCGGCGACTCGCCTTCGCCCCCCATCTCCGATTCGAAGGTCCAGGTGCCGACGAGTTGCTCCAGCCACTTGTGATGCTCCCCGGGCGGCGGCATGGGCGGCATCTCCTGCGTGGCCGGCGCCGAATCCTGTGTGGCGGCCGGCGGATCCTGAGTTTTCGCAGGCTCGGGGGACTGCGCGAAGACGGCGCCGACGAAGGGCGCGACGACAATCACAGCAAGCAGAGCAGACTTCTTCATGACGCTTCTCCGTGAAATGGACACCGGCCGCAGCGGGCGTCCCTGCGTGACGATCGCCCGCTGCGGCCAGGATTCATACTCCGGCGCAGCGCCGACCGCCAGTCGGGCGAAAAACGGGGACTTGCCGCGGCGTTGCCGGGTCATCATCGACGCGCGGCGACCGGCAGCCCGCCGGACACCTCATCGCACGTACCGAACCAGGAACGCCCGGGCAAGCCGAAGGGCATCCACCGCGACGTGGCTGTGGCGCGACAGCTCCACGCTGACGGGACCGGCATAGTCGACGTCCTGCAGTGCGGCGAAGATGTCCTCGTACGACATGTCGCCTTCGCCGAACATCAGATGATCATGAACGCCGCGGCGCATGTCGGCAACGTGAACGTTCAGCAGCACGTCGCGATAGCGGCGGATGTGCGCCGCCGGATCGCCGTCGCTGAGGCAGTGAACGTGCGTGACGTCGAGCGTCAGGCCGAGCGCCGGATCGTTCACCGCGGCCGCCAGCCGATCGAACTGCGCCATCCGCTCAATCCACATGCCCGGCTCCGGCTCGAACGCCAGCCGCACGCCGACCGTCCGCGCGACGTCCAGTACCCGGCGCAGCGACTCGACCAGTCGGGCGAAGAGGATGGTATCGCGCTCGGCCGGACGAGCGCCGGCGTCGGCCGGGCGTTCGCCCGGTTCGGCCGTGCGCGGAGCGGACGCGGCGTCCGCGAGGCGCGATTCTGCTGGGCCGGACCAGAGCGAAACGGATGCGCCCCTCCCGAACACGGCGGCCACGTGGCAGGCGGTCGCCAGGAACTCGATGCGTCGGGCGCGTTCGTTCGCGTTGGAACTGAGCAGCGTCGGCTGATGTTTCCGCCGCGGGTCGAGGATGTAGCGGGCGCCGGTCTCGATGGTGACGGCCAGGCCCAGCCGGTCGGTGATCTGTTGCAACCGCCCGGCTTCGGCCAGTGCGGCACGCCGATCGGTCGGGTCGAGATGGTGATGATCCAGCGTGAGCGCCACGCCGTGATAGCCGTGCTCCGCGATCAGTTCCAGCGCATCCTCGATGCGATGAAACGCCATCCCATTGGTGTTGTAGCTCAGATACATGGGAGGTTGCTGCGGGACGTGCGTGCTCCGCAGACGCGTGGCTCTGCTCGGGGCGCGATACCAGGTCGGTACGTCCGCGCGGGCTGAAGCCACGCGGCTCGCCGCAGCGCGAGCGCGCATTACACCTACGGCCCCGGCACGTTTTTCAGGGCATCGTTATACTCACTTCCCTCAAGAAACCGGACGATACCATCGGCCGTGGCGACGTTGCCGCCTTCGCCGTCATGATTGCTGGACGGCTCATGGATCACCACGGCCGTCGCCGGAAGCGACACGCCCTCCGGCCAGGTGAGCACGTAGTTCGGGGCGCCCGCGGAGGGGCAGATCAGTGTGTTCGGCCCCAGGTCGCCGCGATCGACGAGCAGTTGCAGCGACGGCGATCCCTGGCCGGGAAACTCGTGATGATAGATCGTCATGCTCGTCGTGATGGCCTTCATGTTCGACGCACACACGAGCCGCTTGGACAACTCCCGCGCCCGCGAGAGCGAAGGAACCATGACACCCATCATGCCCACCATGACGAAGCCCATAATGAGCAAGGTGACAATACTGCAGATGCCGCAGACCAGCCCGGCGATGGCCATGCCGCGCCCGCCGTATTCCTGCGGCCGGGCGTTGCAGCGAGAAATCGCCATCGCGCCGGTGATGATGCCGACGATGCCTACCGGCGGGCACATCACGACGCCGAGGATGCCACAGACGAGCGCGGTCACCGCCAGACTGGTGTTGATCTGAACGGGCGGATGAAGGAAGCCCGGTTGCGTTGGCGGCGTCATGGGCGCGGGTGGGGGAATCTCGCTCATGCTCACGGTCTCCACGCGCGGCTCAGACGGTTCGTGACGCAGCGCGACCAAGGCCCGCCCGACCGACCGTCAGGGTGAATCGTAGAGCACCCGCCGACGCCGCTCAACTTTCCGACGCGGCGGCAAAGCCCGCCGGATGCATGACAGAATCGGCGGGCGGGTGGCACCCAGTTCAGACTGAATACGCGGCTTTCGTGTCGCCCAAGCTGTCAGGCGCCCCAGCCCGCCCTGCGGACAGCGTTATTCAAGTTGCAACAAGTGCTCCCGCCGCGGCCAGGCCGGAGCCTGGCGATCCCGGGGGCGCGCTGACTGACCTCAGAACCGATCATGCGGCCTAATCGCATACGGCTTCGCGACACAGCGCCGGGCACTCTTCGATGCAGACCGTGTGTGCGCCGGGAGGTACGTCGCGGAAGCTCATCTTGACCGTGCCGTTCTGGCCGATTTCCCGTCGTTTGCCCGGCTCGCCGTCCAGGCTGAAGGTCAGCGCGTCGTACTGGGGAAGTTCAGATGAAACCTTGGCCGTCACTTTTCCCTTCTTGCACTTCACGGTCATGTCGTCGATCCGGCTGCACGGGCCGCAAATGTCGGCCTCGAACACGCCGCGACCGTGCGTGACCGCGAGCAGCCCGCAGCCGCCTTTCCAGAGAAGTTGATCCACGCCCACGGACGACGGACCGTCGTTCGATGTCGACCAGCTTGCTCCGTCGTCCGTCGACGCGAACACGCCCACGTCGGTGCCGACGTACAGGTGGCCCGGCGCGGTCGGATAGAGCAGCATCGACGTGACGGGCGCGGCCGGCAGGCGCGACTCGCCATCGCCGACGATCAGTTGCCACGATTGGCCGCCATCCTCGGTGCGCCACACGTTGTCCGCCTCGTAGCCCATGAACGCCACGTAGACCCGATCGTGGTCGTACGGGTCGATCACGATGCTGGAAACCCAGCGCCGCGGCAGCAGCGGCTCGTTTTCATCGACGCGCGTCCACACCGGTACCTGCTCGAGCGCGTTGCGGGTGACGTACAGGTCGCCGCGGTTGTGGCCGACCCAGATGGTGTTCGAGTCGCTGTCCGCCACGGCGTACGTCGAGATGTTGCACGGATCGTTGCCGAGGTAGTGATCCGGACGCGGATCAGGGTCCGGCCCGGGCGGCGGCGCCGGCCGCAGCGGGCAGTCGTTCAGCGCCGGCTTGATCGCGAACCAGTTGGGCGTCTGATCCTTGACGTTCGTCGTGCGCCACAGCCGCGCGGCCGTGGCGTACATGACGTTCTCGTCGTTGGGATCCAGCCCCCACACGGGGATGAAGTTGGTATCCGAGCCGCCGCGATCCGCCAGCGGGTTCGGCCCGCCGGTGATGCCGCTGAACGAATCGCCGCCGTTGGTGCTGCGCAGGATGTTGAGCCGCTGCGTCGAGCCGTAGAGATACTCGGGGTCCGTCGGGTCGGCCGCGCAGTAGGTGCCGTCGCCGCCGATGACCGCCTCCCAGTTCTCCGAATCGCCGGTGTAAAGCTGGGTGCCGTTGTCCTGGGCGCCGGCGAGGATCTTGCCGCTGTCGGTGTTGACGGCGGCGCCGTAGAACTGCGTGATGCCGAGGTTGTTATTGAGTTCCTGCCAGCCGTTGGTGCCCTGCACGGTGTAGACGTTGTCGGCGCGATAGATGCCGCCGTCGTTGCCAAAGAAGACGGTGGTGTTGTTCACACCGTCGAAGTTCGGGTGCTCGACGATGATGTGCTGATCGGCGTGAGCGGATCGCGGCGCCTGGTTCCACTGGCTGATGGTCTGGAAGTTCACGCCGCCGTTGGTGGAACGGTGGAGGTCCAGCCCGCCGATCACGACCAGTTCGGCGTTGGTCGGGTCAACCCACATGGCGTTGTCGTAAATCGCCAGCGTGCTGAAGCCGTTGCCGGACGTCCGGAGCGAATACGTGCGCCCGCCGTCGGTGGATCGCCAGACGCGCAGGTTCTGATTCGTCCCGCTGACGCAGGCGTACACCATCGCCGGATTGCTCGGGGCATAAGACAGTTCGACGCGCGTGCCGCCGGTAATCCCGGTCGCGTTCGTCCAACTGACGCCGCCGTCGGTCGAGTACATCGCGATGTTGTCCGCCCGTCCCGCCACGACCAGGTTCGCGTCCGTCGGGTGGAAGTCGACGTCGAGCGTGCGCTGATCGAACGTACGCGTCCACGACTTTCCGCCGTCGGTCGTGCGGTAGATGCCCGTGCTGGTTGATGCGAGCATCGTCTTGTGCTTCTTCGGGCTGATGGCGATGCGGGAGACGGAATGCCACTCCGGTCCGGCGGTGCTGTCGAGCTGTGTCCACGTCCTGCCGCCGTCGGTGGACCGGAAGATGCCCGCGCCGCGCATGGCGGCCGAGTTGGACGAGCCGTCGTCGATCAGGAAGAAGGCGCCTTCGCCGGTGCCGGCGTACATGATCTTCGTTTTCTTCCAGTTCATCACCATACAGGTGATGGCGAGGTTGGGCAGGAAATCATCGACCGGATCCCATCGCCCGCCGGCGTTTTCGGTGTACCAGAGCCCGCCGCTGACACTGCCCACCCACATGCGGTTCGGATCGTCCGGATGAATGATGATGCTGCGGATACGGCCGCCGACGTTGCCCGGCCCCAGCCAGGTCCAGGCGTTCCTGCCCAGTCCGCCGACGCCGGCAGAGGCGCCCCGGCCGTCGCCCCGTCGCGCCTGTGCGTCGATCATCGCCTGCCGCTGGCGGATCGCGTTCATCAGAGCGCCCGGCGCGATGTCGCCGTTTTCGCTGAAGCGCTGCTGGGATCGTGAGACGGCCCACTCCACGGGATGCTCAGGCCGATAACTCTCGATCACAACATCTTCGTTCCAGGGCAGTCGCTTGGGCGTGCGCTGGACGACACGCGCCTCCACCGCCGCCGGCGCTTCTGACGACGCAACGGTTGGTTCCGGCAGCGCAAGGCTTTCAGCCGCCGGCGGCGCCGCGGGAAGACACGTGTCCGGACCGGTCGCCACGCAGGGGCCGCAGCGATCTCCCCGAAACGCCTGCCACCCGACGAAACCACAAGCCGACGCGATCAAGACCACGGGGAGCAGGCGCATGACAACAACCCTCTTGAAGAACCAGCAACGAACCCGCGACCCTCCTCCGGACGCGTGTCGGGCATGAGTCCGAATCATAGCGGATTGCCGGCCCTGCATTCAAGAGTGGTTTCCGGCCGCCCCGCAGGCCGGCGCAGGCAGGAGGCGCCGCAGGCCGGCGGGCGCATCCGTCCGGCCGGCCTGCATCAGCGCCTGCCTGAAAGGTCAATCCTCAGCCCTGCTGCTTCTTCATGCACAGACAACTCGCGTGAATGCGTGTGTCTGATCGCGCCCAGGCTTTTCGGAAGCGTTGCTCAACCTCGTCCGCTTCGCTGGAGCCGAGCTGCGCCAGCGCCCGCGAGAGGCCGAACAGCGCCCATCCGTTCTCCGGCCATTCCTTCAGATTCTCGCGATAGACGATCTCGGCTTCCGAATATCGGCCGGCATCGAGCAGGACCGCGCCGAGTACGTGGCGCACGGGCAGGATCCACTCGGGCGGCTCCATGTAAAGCAACTGGTCCTCGAGTTTCACCGCCTCGCGCAGGCTGCGCACCGCGTCGTCGATGTTGCCGCGCTGGTAGGCGATTTCGCCGTCGAGCACGCGCTCCGCGATGGACAACACGAGGTCGGCGGAGTTAATGGCCATCACGGCGCCTTCCGGCACGTTGGCGCGCGCCTCGATAAACGCTGCCCGTTCCGCCTCGGCCTTGTCAAACTGCTGCTTGGCCGCGTAGGCCACGCCTCGTGTAAAATGCCACAGGGCATTCGAAATCGGCAGGTAGTCCGCCGGCTTCGGCTGTTGCAGAATGTCGTCCCAGCGCCCGAAGCGCATCTGCACCTCGGACACGACCATCAGGTAGGGATCGACCAGCACCACGTTCTCGCGGGCATAGTCTTCCGGCACGCCGGCCACCAGATCGCGCGCCGCCCGCACGGCCACGTCGTGCCGACCCTCCATCATGGCGGCAAAGGCCAGCATGTGATGGTTGTGGGCCATGTAGACGTGGTAGAAGCCCTGTCGCGGCGCCTGCTCGCGATAACGACGGTCGGCTTCGATGGCCTTCTCGTTCTGGTCCGACGCCAGCGCCCAGCGGCCGGTCAACACGTCGATATGCGACGGCATGTGGACAAGATGTCCGGCGCCCGGCACCAGATCGCGCAGGCGATCGGCCGCGGCGATGCCGCGCTCGGGCTGCGTCGACGACTCCACCACGTGGATGTACAGATGATTCGCACCGGGGTGCCCCGGCTGGCGCGCCAGCGCCGACTGGAGCAGAGCCATGATGCGAATCGTGTTCCCCTTCGGCGCGCCGTCCTCCTGCCACAGATCCCACGGTTGCAAGTCCATCAATGACTCGGCGTAAAGCGTGCCGACGTCCGTATCCGTTGCATAAGCGGCATACACGTCGGCCATAGCTTCGGCGTAAGCCAGATCCAGGTGACGACGATCCTCCGGCGGCGGACTCGCGTAGCGCTTCGTCAGCGCATCGATCAGCGCCCGATTGACCGGCGATGCGTTGTCACGCAGCGCGACGGCCTTCTCAATCGCCGCCCAGGCCGCGCGGCCGCGCTCGGCCGGCATCGCGGGATTGTTGATGTGCGGCCCGTGACACAAGGCCACGCCCCACCACGCCATGGCGCAGGTCGGGTCGATCTGGGCGGCCGCCTCGAACGACCGGATCGCCTCGTCATGGTTGAACGCATACGCCAGCGTCAGCCCCTGGTTGAAGTACCGCTGCGCCAGCGGATCGGCGGTCTGCACGTCGCGCGTGTGGCTGCCCATGCCTTCGAGCAGCGGGGCGCCGGTCAGCGCCTGACCGTCCGCCATCCGGTCGGCCCGGTTCGGGGACTGGCAGCCGATCAAAACAACGCACAGAGCAGCCAACGCATAAAGTCGACGAACTCGTCTCATATCGATCCTTCTTTCGGTTCCGGCGATTCCGATGTCGATGCGCGCGCATCCGCGTCGCCCCATCGGCGCCGGGCGATGGAACAGCGAAGGCGCGGGCCGAAGCAGTCGGCCTGAGCGCCGCGAGGCCGCACGCAATCGCTGTCGCACACGTGCGGCAACAACGACGAACCTTCAGGGCGATTTTTTTGCAAACGCAGACACGGCGACCGCTGTCAGGATCTGTGTGCGCCTGTCGAGGGTTGTCGGCCCGGCGGACGCGGTGCAAACGTGAGGCGGCCGCAGCCTGCCCACCTTGGAGGATAGCGACCAACAGGCGGCAGGCAAGCGTCAGCGCCGCGAGCCGACCGCAGAACGAAACGCCGCCCGTGCGTCGGCGCGGTGCCGGCGCACGGGCGGTCATCATGTGTCTTGCCGTTTGCACGGGACGGGGCGGTCCGCCCGAACGCCTCGCCGGCATCAGCCGGGGGCGCTATTCCTCGATGAGCAGTGCGTAAAACGCGAACTCATCGCTGGCGGCGGCCTCCTTCGGCAGAATCGTCGCGGCGATGCTGGTCAGCGTGGTCTTGAAGCCAAACGTGCCGTCCATCCGCTGTCCGTCATGCGAGCCTGAAATCGTGGCGGTGCCGGTTCCGACCTCGATGCCGGTGTACTTCGCGACCGCGCGCATCTGGAATGAGAACCCCGAAGCGTTTTCCGCACCGTAGGAGCCGGCCGAGTAGGTCAGTCCTTCCGTCTGGGTGGCGTGCGACTTCCCGTCGCAGAGGATCTGGGCGCCGAAGACCTCGGCAGCCACCGCCCGGTTGTCGAAAAGCTCCTCGACGCCGCCGTCAGCGTTGAAACGCACACGGGTGATCAGCCGGTCGTCGGCGGCGCGGAAGAACTCCCACGACGAGTTCGCCAGCGACTGCGGACCCACGCCCAGCGCCGCCTGGGCGGTGGAATCGTCCGGCAGGCGGACGCTGACGCCCTCTGGGAGCGCGGCCCCGCCGATGCCGCATCCGGACGCAACAAGAGAGCTCAAGGCGAGGATCGAAAACGTCAGGGAGGTTCGCGCGCGCGGCATCAGCATGGACTGGCTCCTGAAAGTCGTGACCTTTGCGTATATCGGGGGCCTGTCGGCCCGGCCGCCGTGGCCGGCGCGAGACCCCGCCTGCGGAAAACGCATCGGTCGATCGGCGGTTGGCCTTCGTCGAGCGATGCCGCGGACAGACGTTATCAATGCCGACGCCGGCGGACGTGGCGGTCCTGGCGGCGCGGGCGTCGTATTATCAGCCTGCGCAGCGTATCATTCATCGGCGATCGATCCAAGGCGATTCTGATAACCGCCTCGGTGGACACGCCGGGCGGTGCCCCGATAATGTCAGGGGCGTCGCGGACGAACCGCGGGCGAACCCCGGGACGCAGCCTCCAAGCGCGTCACCGCGACCCCGATGATGCGAGCGGGGACCGGCCGATGACACACACCGTGGCGGCCCGTCACCCGATCAGGGAGTTGTCATGCGCAACGGCTGCCTTTCACTGTGTCTTGTCGCCTCTGTCCTGACGCCGGTTCGCGCCGCCGACCCGCCTGTGCAGGTCAAGCCGGAGCCGCTGGTGGGCATCCTGGCGGACGAACTCGACTATGCCATGAAAAACCTCGTCAGCGACGAGGGGCACAAGCCGTACTACATCGCGTACGCCGTGTACGACGAGCGTCGCATGATCGTCACGGCCTCCGACGGCGCGTTGGCCAACAGCAACGACGAGCGCCGGCGGCGGCTCGACGTGGACGTGCGGGTGGGCGACTACAAGCTCGACAACACGCACCAGATCCGCGACCAGGGCGCGGGCCGAGCGTTCGGGGGGGGCAGCGAAGCGCTCCCGCTCGCCGACGACGCCGATGCCATCCGCCACGTCCTCTGGCTCGAGACGGATGCCCGGTTCAAGGACGCGGCCCAGCGCCTCACGCGCGTCGAGGCGAACCTGAAAGTCAAGGTCGAGGAGGAAGACCAGAGCGACGATTTCAGCCGGGAAGAGCCTTCCGTGTACTTCGAGGCGCCCGGGCACGTGGAAGTGGACCTCGACGACTGGGGCAAGCGCCTGCGGCGCATTTCCGAGATCTCGCGATCTCATCCGCTGATCTACCAGTCTTCCGTGACGCTGGGAGCGCTGGCCGGCACGCGCACGATGGTCACCAGCGAGGGTACCCGGCTCCAGACGCGCGAAACGCGCTATCGCCTCACGCTCCAGGCCGGAACCAAGGCCGACGACGGCATGGACATCTTCCAGTCGGACGACTTCAACGCCGCCGACGTAGCGGGCCTGCCCGACGACGCCACCATCGAGAAGGCGTTTCGCAAAGTGATCGACCAGGTCATGGCGCTGCGCTCCGCGCCGCTGGCGGAGCCTTACACCGGCCCGGCCATCCTGCGCAACCGGGCGAGCGCCGTCTTTTTCCACGAAATCTTCGGCCACCGCATCGAGGGGCATCGCCAGAAAGACGTAACCGAGGGTCAGACCTTCACCAAGAAGATCGGCCAGCCGGTACTGCCGGACTTCTTAAGCGTCTACGACGACCCGACGCTGGCAACGCTTGGTGAGATCGATCTGCGCGGCTTCTACCGGTTCGACGACGAGGGCGTGAAGGCGCAGCGCGTCGGCCTGATCGAAGACGGCGTGCTCAAGACGTTTCTGCTGTCGCGCAGTCCGGTCGAGGGCTTCCCGAAGTCCAACGGCCACGGCCGCCGCGAGCCTGGTTCCGAAGTCGTTTCCCGACAGGGCAACCTGTTGGTGGAGTCGAAGAAGCAGGCGCCGTTCGACAAGCTGCGCGAGCTTCTGGTAGAGGAGTGTAAGCGGCAGGACAAGCCCTACGGCCTGCTGTTCGAAGACATCTCCGGCGGCTTCACCACGACGCGGCGCGGCGGGCCACAGGCATTCAAGGTGCTGCCCATCGTGGTATACAAGGTATTCGTGGACGGCCGGCCGGACCAACTGATCCGAGGCGTCGACATCGTCGGCACGCCGCTGTCCTGCTTCGAGCGCATCACGCATACCGGCGACGACCCGGCGGTGTTCAACGGAACGTGCGGCGCGGAATCAGGATGGGTGCCGGTCGCGGCCGCGTCGCCGTCGATCCTGGTTTCGGCCATCGAGATCGAAAAACGCCAGCTCGACCAGAGCCGCCCGCCGATACTCCCCTCACCCTACGCGCTCAGCAAGGACGCAGCCCCAACCGAACCGGGCGACGACGCGACGCAGTAAGATACAAGTATCCGCAGATTTCGCAGATTTTCGCAGACTAAGAGAGAATAGAATTGTCAATCAACAGGTTCAGCACAGAGAACGCGCGCTCGGACGCCGCCGCCGCGAGCATTACGAGCACCTGCGCGATCCTCAATGCCCTTCTATCCGAAATCTGCGCAAATCTGCGCCATCTGCGGATCCATTTCTTCTCCCGGCATCCGCTGATGATCTTCGTCTTGGCGCTCGCGGCGGGTCTGCGGGCAGCGCCGGTCGCGGCGGAATCGCTCACGGTTCCCGCCAGCGACGCCCTGATGCGGGCGATGTCTGACGAGCTTGACCGCTCGATGAAGGAACTCGTCCTGGAAGGGTTGGAGAAGCCCTATTTCATCCAGTATGCAGCGGACGACAGCGTGACGCACTCGCTGGCCGCCAGGATGGGCGCCCTGGTGGACGATTCGACGTCGCGTACGCGCAACCTCGGCACGCGCGTGCGCGTCGGCTCGATGGATCTGGACAACACCAACGTCGGCTATCCGGTGCGCCCCGCACCGCTGCCGCTCGACGATGACTATGGTGCGCTGCGGCAGGCCATCTGGCTGGCGACCGATGCGGAATACAAAATCGCCGTCGAAATCCTCGCCCGGAAAAAGGCTTTTCTGCAGGAGCGCAAGATCGAAGATCGCCCGCCGGATTTCAGCCCGGTCGAGCCGGTCACGCACCTTGCGGAGGCCGTCAGCCTGCCGTTCGACGCCGACCTGTGGCGCCGGCAGGTCAAGGCGCTCAGCGCGCGGACCGCCACGTACACGCGGTTGCAGGATGCCGAGGTTTCCTTCTGGGCCGGCGTCTCGACGGAATACCTGGTCAACTCCGAGGGCACGCGCCTGCGCGAGAGCGACTCCGGCATCATGATCACCGTCAGTGCCCAGGTTCGCGGCGCCGAGGGCATGTCGCTGTCCGACAGCGTCACGTTTCTGGCCGAGACCTTCGATGAACTGGCGTCGATGGACGAGATGCTCGCCGACGTGGACGAGATGTGCCAGTCGCTGATCGCGGCGGCGGACGCGCCCATGATCGAGCACTACTTCGGCCCGGTGCTCTTCGACGCCTCGGCCGCCGGCCGCGTGTTCGGCGCACTGCTGGCCAATGAACTGGACGCCGAGCCGGTCAGCATCACGGGGTTCGGCTCCGACGACGTGATGGAAAAAAAGATCGGCACGCGTATCCTTCCCCGCGGCTACACCGTGTACGACGACCCCCGCCCGCCGCGCTTCGACGGCGACGTCGTGGCTTCCTATTACAACTACGACGATGAGGGCGTGCCCGCTCAGCGGGTAGACCTGGTCGAGGAAGGCGTGCTTAAGACGCTGGTCTCGTGCCGCGCGCCGTCGCGAAAGATCAAGAGCAGCAACGGCCACGGGCGGGGGCGCTACGGCGACGCGTCCCCGCGGGTCGCGGCGCTTTATTTCGAGGACAAGGACGCGCTGCCCGACGATGAACTGAAGGGCGAACTGATCCAGGCCGCCCGAGACGAGGGGCTGGAGTTCGGGTTGCATATCAAGGCGATGGGACGGCCCGGGTTTCGATCGCTGGGAAGCCCGCTGCTGGCCTACAAGGTCTACGTCGAGGATGGCCGCGAGGAACTGGTTCGCGGGCTGGAGTTTCAGCCGGTCGAGATGCGGGCGCTGCGCGACATCATTGCCTCGGGAACGAAGCGCGAACTCTACAACTCGATGGCAAGTTCGGGATTCCAGAGCATCGTTGCCCCGGCCGTGATCTTTGAGGAACTGGAACTGACGAAAGTTCCGCAGCAGTTCGATGCCTTGCCCATTCTCAAGGCGCCCGCGCTGCGGACGGTGGGGGAAGAGGAGAGTGAGGGGGTAAGGGAGTAAGGGAGTAAGGGAGTAAGGGAAGAGAATCATGACGCGGTCGGAACGGTTGCCACAGAGTCCCGATTCATCCGAACCGCGACCGTCAGGGAGCGGCTGCTCCCAGGCACGATCGTGCCCGTTGTGACGGCACTTCACCAGTACGGGCCCCTCGAATCCCGCGTGCCATTGCCCATGCCCGCATCCACCGCTGACAATTCGCTGGCAGCCAGACTGGCAACCGTTCGCGACGCACTCGCGTCGCGCGAGCGCATCGCCGTCGCCTTCAGCGGCGGCGTCGATTCGACGCTGATGCTCAAGCTGGCCGTCGACGCGCTCGGCGCCGACCGCGTGGTCGCCGTCACCGGCGTCAGCGACAGCTTGGCGCCCGGCGAGTTCGCATCCACGCAGCAGCTCGTGGACGAGCTGGGCGTGCGCCAGGTCGTTTTGCACACCGACGAGTTCGACAACCCCGATTACACTTCAAATCCGACCAACCGCTGCTATCACTGCAAGACCACACTGTATCAGCATCTGGAGGCGTGGATGGTGGCCAACGGCGATTACACCGTCGTCAACGGCACGAACGCCGACGACCTGGGCGACTATCGTCCCGGCCTGACGGCCGCTACCGAGCATCGCGTGCTCAGCCCTCTGGCCGACGCCGGTCTGACCAAGGCCGACGTGCGCGAACTCGCGCGCCGGTTCGGCCTGCCCAACGCCGACAAGCCCGCCAGCCCGTGCCTGTCAAGCCGCATCCCCTACGGCCAGCCCGTCACGCCTGCGAAGCTCCGCATGATCGACCGGGCGGAAACGTATATCAGAAGCCTCGGCTTCCCGGTCTGCCGCGTGCGACATCACGCGGACGACGCGGCGAGTATCGAGGTTCCGCCGCACGACATCGACCGGCTCAGCGCCGGCGACCTTCTCGCACGAGTGGATTCCGCCTTGCGCGAGATCGGCTATCGCAGCGTGAGCATCGACCCGCGCGGCTTCCGCAGCGGCAGCCTCAACGAAGCGGTGGTCGAACTTCGGCTCGCGAAGCGCCGCTCGTGAAGGCCGCGGTGAAGACGTTCATGGACGCCGCAGCGGAGGATCAGCGGCCGGCCCTGCGCCGGATCGAGCGGATGCTGACGAGGGCGCCGCCAGGCAGCGCCTGTGCGTTTTCACCCGCCGCCGATTTGCGTATAATCACGCCGGCCGGGAGATTGCGAGACGCTATGGCATTGCTGGGAGTGAACATCGATCACGTGGCGACCGTGCGGCAGGCGCGGCGGGCGGACGAGCCCGATCCGGTCTGGGCGGCCGTGGAGGCTGAACTCGGCGGGGCGGACTGCATCACGTTTCACCTCCGCGAGGACCGCCGACACATCCAGGATCGCGACGCCCGGGCGCTCAAGCAGTCGGTCAGCGTCAAGCTGAATATGGAGATGGCCATCGCGGACGAGATCGTCGCGATTGCGGAGGAGATCCGCCCGAACCAGGCGTCGCTGGTGCCGGAACGGCGGGAGGAACTGACCACCGAGGGCGGACTGGACGTCATTCGACACCGCGACCGCATCGCCCGTGTGGTGCATCGTTTGCGCGAGGCGGGCATCGTCGTCAGCGCCTTCATCGAGCCCGTGCCGAATCAGATCAGCGCCAGCGCCGACGTAGGCTTCGACGCGGTCGAACTGTGGACCGGCGCGTACGCCCGCGCCCGGACCAATTCAGAGCGGCAGTTCGCCCTGGATGACCTGCGTGCGGGGCTGACCCGCGGTACGGAGTGCGGCCTGGAGGTCCACGCGGGCCACGGGCTGACCTATCGAAACGTCGGACCGATCGCGGCCGTGAAGGGTTTCTCCGAGTTCAACATCGGTCACTCGATCGTCGCCCGGGCGATGTTCGTCGGGATGCGCGAAGCGGTGCGGCAGATGAAGCAGTTGTTGTGGCAGAACAGGTGATGGAAGAAGGGAGTCAGGGAGTGAGGGAATAAGGGAATAAGGGAATAAGGGAGGCGGGGCGAGCGCCGTGCCATCGGGTTGACGGCATTCAGCCGGGCGGTACGTGTCGCAACGTGTGCTCGTCACCCCGGGGACTAATCGATGCTGTGGGGGTCTCTGTTCTTCCCTTATTCCCTTACTCCCTGTTTCCCTTCCGAAGGATAAATGATGAAGTTTGAAGGATCGATGACCGCGCTGGTGACGCCGTTCAAGGGCGGCGCCGTGGACTATGGCACGCTCGATACGCTGGTGGACCGCCAGATCGACGGCGGTATCGACTGGCTGGTGCCGTGCGGCACCACCGGCGAATCGCCGACGCTCAGCCACGACGAGCATGACAAGGTCATCGACGCCGTGGTCCGCCGCTCGAACGGCCGGCGCCCGGTCATGGCCGGGGCGGGGTCGAACTCGACGGCCGAAGCGGTGCGCCTCTCCAAACACGCGGCCGAGGCGGGCACCCAGGCGATCCTCAGCGTCGCCCCCTACTACAATCGCCCGTCGCAGGAGGGGCTTTTCCGGCACTTCGCGGCCGTCGCCGAGGCGGTCGATCTGCCCATCGTCCTCTATAATGTTCCCTTCCGAACCGGCGTGTCCATCGACAATGCGACGGTGATCCGCCTGCGGAAGGCGTACAAGAACATCGTCGCGATCAAACACGCCACCGGCCGCGTCGACGGCGTCGACGAGATGCTGGAAGCCTGCGACATCGTCGTACTCAGCGGGGATGACGCGATCACCTGGCCGATGATGGCCGTGGGGGCGAAGGGCGTGATCAGCGTCGCGGCGAATCTGGCCCCCAAGCTGATGAAGTCTCTGACGGCCGCGGCGCTGGCGGGCAAACACGACGAAGCGCTCTCGATCCACCGCCGCGTCGTCGGCTTCTGCGATGCGATTGCAAAGTTCGGCCCCAACCCGATGCCCATCAAGACCTGCATGGCCCTCGCCGGCCTGCTGTCCGACGAGTTCCGCCTGCCGCTGTGTTCGCTGGACGGCGATGCGAAGAAGAAACTGGAGGCGGTGATGCGGGAGTATGGGGTGTGGCCGGTCGCCTGACGCTCCTCCGAGATATGTCCGGATGCTCACGCAACTCGCACTGACCAACTTCAAGTCGTGGAGGGCTATCCCGGAGATGCGCCTGGGGCGGCTGACCGGCCTCTTCGGCGCCAACAGTTCCGGCAAGACGAGCATCCTCCAGTTTCTGCTGATGCTGAAGCAGACCGTTGAGTCGCCCGACCGTGCGCAGGTGCTCAACTTCGGGGACGATCGCAGCCCCGCAAATCTGGGAAGCTTGCGGGATGTGCTCTTCGGCCACGAAAAGCCCGGCACGCTGAAAATGTCGCTGGCCTGGACGCTCACACATCCACTCAGCATCGCCGATCCGGAGCGACAAGGCGCCACACTCTTCCAGGATACGAAACTGGGCTTTCAAACCGACGTGTCGGAAAACGGCGCCGGACGGTTGCAGGTAGACCGGTTTGCCTATGATTTCGCCCAACAACGCTTCACCGTCCGGCGCAAATCTGACGCCGGCGCCAAATACGAACTTCAAGCTGATCCCGGGCCGTTCCGCTTCACCCGAACGCAAGGCCGGCCGTGGGAACTTCCGGCGCCCGTCAAGTTCTACGGCTTCCCGGATCAGGTGAAGGCCTACTTCCAGAACGCGGGCTTCCTCTCAGATCTCCAACTTGCCTTCGAGGAGTTGTTTTCGCGAGTGTACTACCTGGGCCCGCTGCGCGAGTACCCGCAGCGGCAGTACACGTGGACCGGTGCCGAGCCGGCTGACATGGGACGGCGGGGCGAACGCGCGGTGGACGCCCTCCTGGCCGCGCGCGAGAGCGGTGCGAAGATCTCCCGCGGCAAGGGGAAGAAGAAGCTCACGCTGGAAGCGTACGTCGCTCACTGGCTTAAGGAACTGGGGCTGATTTACAGCTTCTCGGTCGAGTCGATCGCGCGCGACAGCAACCTGTACCGGGTGCGCGTTCAGAAGTCGCCATCGGCGGCTGAAGTGCTGATCACCGACGTGGGCTTCGGCGTCTCGCAGATCCTTCCCGTGCTGGTGCTGTGCTACTACGTGCCCGAAGGTGCGACGATCATTCTGGAACAACCGGAGATTCACCTGCACCCGTCCGTGCAAGCCGGTTTGGCCGATGTCTTCATCGACGCCATGCAGACGCGTGGCGTGCAGATTATCTTTGAGAGTCACAGCGAGCACCTGCTTCGAAGAATGCAGCGGCGGATCGCCGAAGGCGCCCTCGATGCACACGACACGGCGCTCTACTTCTGTGAAGTTGCGGAGGGAGAGTCCAGGCTGACACCGTTGGCCGTCAATCCGCTGGGGAGTATTGAGAACTGGCCGAGGGACTTCTTCGGCGACGAATTCGGCGAATTGGCAGCCATGACACGGGCGGCCATGCAGCGCGTTGCGGGCCAGACGGCGTGAGCCACGTTGTTCTCGACACAAATGTCGCCGTCGTCGCCAACCGGCGAGCAGACCACGCCGACCCGTCCTGCGTACGAGCATGCCTCGACGCGCTGGCCGTCGTTCGAGAGCAGACGCTGTTGCTGGATGACGGCCGGCGGATTCTGCGAGAGTACCTCGACAACTTGAGTTCGACAGGTCAGCCCGGCGCCGGCGATGCATTTGTCAAATGGGTGCTGACCGTACAGGCCGATCCGCGCCACTGCCGGACCATACCTATTACGCCCCTGCGCAATCATCCCGACGACTTTGAGGAGTTTCCGCGCGACGCCGCCCTGGCCGACTTCGACCGCAGTGACCGCAAGTTCGTCGCCGTCGCCCTGGCCAGCGGCCTTCACCCGCCGATTCTGAACGCGGTCGACTCCGACTGGCGTGACCACGGGGCGGCCCTGCAGCGTCATGGAGTGCAAGTACGATTCCTGTGCCCGCACCTGGTTGCCGCGCCGGCCTAGCCGCGCGGAACCGCCGCCGTCTCGTCGCACACCCGATGCCCGATCCTTGGGGGTCGGCGGTTGCCTTGGATTTTCATGGAGGTAAACTGTTTGAATGGCCGCTCCTTGGTCGAGCAACCGGGCGACGCGCGGTGCGCGTGGACCGCAGGTGGTACGCCACTGCCGGGAACCCGGTACGAAAGGAACTCGCGATAGGAAGTGTGGACAGGCGGAAGGCTCCGTTTCTTCGAGGTCGAACGCTGGGAACAAAGAAGCTGTGGTGGTTTCTGGCCGTCGTTGGGAACGACGTCACGCGGGGAGCGCTTCGCATATGCACGCCAAGCAGGATCTGTTGAGAACGAGGTTATTCAGCGTTCGCTTCGCATGTGTCGCTACGCGTGACGCCGCGTCTGGCGAGTTGGACCGACTTCACTTGAGGATCCCTTCGCAGGTGCCGGATGCGGGCGCGTGTCGGCGGGTTGGAGATGACGTTGATCGAGGGACGCTTCGCAGGCGGAAAACGGCCACGAGAGTGATTCCGTTACGGCTACTGCTCGGCCGAGCAACCGGGCGACACGCCTTGCGCGTGGACCGCAGGTGGCACGCCACTGCTGGGCGACCGGCATGAAAAGAAGCGCGATAAGAAGTGTGGACGCGCAGGGGTGGCTCTCTTCCCGGAGTCATTCGCAGGGTCAACGACGAATCGCGCGGATTCGGGTGGATCGCAGCGCCAGCATCCAATTGCATTGATGTGGATTATGCACCGCAGCGAACTGACATCCTGGCAGAAAGCCCTGGCGCTGGTGGTGTGGGTCGCGTCGATCACGACGTTTACCTCCATCGGCTGGGACGTCATCCGTCCTTATGACCCCCTCGCCCCGGTGAGCCTGCTGGCCCTGGCCGGGCCGGTGATGGTGCTTGTGCAGGTCGCGGCGCTGGTCGCGGTCACCAGCGCGCTGGCCACCGTCATCGTCGGCCGCTATCTGACGGACGCGGGCGTCTTCGCCTCCGCCGTCGGGCTGGCGGCGCTGGCCATGCGGGGCAGTACGAGCGAACAGTTGCTGCTGGCCTACACCACCGATCAGTCGCTGGCGCGAATCTCGCTGGTCGCAGGGCAGTTGTTCGAGGTCGTCGCCTGGACGATTGTGATGGCGACGTCGGTCGCGGTCTCGACGGCGACCGCCCGGTGGTTCTCGCCGGGTCGATCCACGCCAGCGGGAGACGGCGCACCGCCCGGCGTCACCACCGTCGCGTCCGCGCGACTGTCGCTGATGGCCGGGTCGCAGATCCCGCGCTTCGGGCCTGCCCTGGCCGGCGACGCGGCGGAACCGGCGAGCGGCGATCTGCGCGCGAATCTGCGGCACACGGGGTTTGTCGCGGCGGTCATGCTCGCCGCCCTGGCGATCCTCTCGATCGACTCGCAGCAACGAGCCATCCGCCACGGGCAGGTGACGTTCGTCGTCTGCGCCGCGGCGTGGCTGGGAACCTACTTCGGCTTTCGGCATTTTCCGGTGCGATCGGCGCTCTGGTCGCTGCTGGCGGTGCCGATTGTCGCGCTGGCCTGCTGCCTGTGGTCGGCGGTCGTGCCGGTGCCGTTGATGTTGCCGGTCACCCTTCCGCCAAGCGTCCTGATGCGTCCGCTGCCGATCCAGTTCGTTGCGGTCGGCTGCGCCGGCGTCATGTGGGCTTACTGGTTCGTCCACCATCCAGCCTCGAACGTCCTGCCGCAGGACCGTGGCGGCGTGCAGCCCTCCCGCGCCGCGAGGGCGACGTGATGCGCCGGCACCGCCCGTCGCTGAGCGGCTATGACGAGCTGCGCCGCAGAATCATGCGCGAGACGGAAGCGGCGCTGCTGATCGGCCTGCGTTTTCCGCACACGTTTCACCGCATTCCAACCGTCGAGGTCGGCACGGCCGAGTTCTCCCGCGAATTCGCCAGCGAGTACTGGGAGTCATTGCTCGGGCTCAGCTACCCGGAGTGAGGCGCGCCGGCCAACCCGGGCGCGGACAGCCCGGCCGGCGGACATGCGCAGGTTCAGACGGACGGCCGACATGGTACCGCAGTTCAACAGAGTGCGCCGTCTTGGCGTTGCGATGGCTCTGGTGCCGCTCGCGCCGGGCGTATCGCTGGCCGCGATACACTTCCTCGACGGCAGCGGCGTGCTGGCCCGGCTCACATGGCTGGACGACGAGCAGGTCTTCAACGCGCTGTTCTGCCTCTTGACGGTCGGCGGCGCGCTGCTGATCTTCCGATCGGTCGTGCTGTGGACGTTCGGCCGGGCGACCCTGACGGCCGTGGTGACGCTGGTGCCGCTGACGCAGGTCGTGCTGAATCGCCCCATGCTGAACACCCGCGGGTGCGGCAGCGAGACCATTCTGAATCTCGCCCAGGAGCAGATCGGGCTGGGGCTGTGGGTCTGGCTGGCGATCTGGGTCTGGTGGGGATGGGAGCGCGGCGCGGCGGCGGCCGCAGCGCGAGCGCGCACGCATGGCGAGGGAGGTGTCACGATGACTGGCAACGCGCGCCGCGTGGCCGCGACCCTGGGCCTCTTCCCGTTCAGCTTCGGGGTCTTCTGGATCACCGCGGTCGTGCTGGACGAGCACCTGAGCCTGCCTGACGCGGCGCAGTTGCCACTGGCCTACGCCGTGGCGGCGCTGGCCATGATCGCAGTCTGGATGTTCATCTGGCGCCGGGCCGTCGTGTGGGATCGCCGGACCATCAATATGACCGTGTGGCTGACCGCGGGCCTGCTCGTCATGCCGATCGCGCTCAGTGCGCTCGGCGGCGTACTCTCATCGCCGTGGGACAACGTCGTGCAGATTCTGCCGCTGATCGGCTGGGGCGCCTGGATCGCGGTCCTGCTGGCCCGCTGGCCGATGCGGCCGGCGGCGGCCCGGACGCCGGACGGCGGACCGGTCTGCATCAGGTGCGGCTACAACCTTCGAGGACTGAGGGCCACGCGATGCCCGGAATGCGGCGACGAACCCACCCTGGACGAATTGTGGACGGGCACGGACGACGGCTGGTAACGGTCGGACGCGCGCCGGTACGGCACGTTCGCGTCTGCCGACCCTGGAGACAAAGACGCCGCGGGTTGGAGTGACCCGCGGCGTCCGCTACCGGGCAACTGTCGTTCGTGCAGCGATCAGCCGCAGGCCGAGCGCTTGCCCTTGACCTTGCACGTGCCGGGTCCGCCGTCCGGGCAGGCCAGCACGGCCTTGAACTTCTTCACGCACTCGCCCACGTCTTCGCAGGCATTGTCACTGCGGATATCCTCGCCGGGGGCCGGGCAGGCGCCGCAGCCGCCCTTGGCCTTGCTCTTCTTGGTCTTGTAGACGCAGAAGCTGCCGGCCGACAGAACCAGGTCGTCGAACTGGTGGAACGGCGACTGCTGCGTCCACTCCAGGCTCACCAGGTCGGTAAACGTGTTCGGGAACGCGAAGGTCTCCAGTCCGCCCGTGGGGCCGCGACCGTCCGTCGTCACCTGGTGAAGCACGGTGCCGCCGCCGGCCTTGGTGCCGGTGAAGTTGAGCGTCACGAACGCCGGGCCGTTGAGCGCGACCGCCTTGATCTCGACCGCGGCGAAGGAGCCGCCGTCGTCTTTGGTCACCTTGATCAGACCATTGACGGTGTTGTTGTACAGCGCCGTCGACCCGGGGTAACGGGTGGAGCCGGTGCAGAACACGGTGAATGCGAACGACTCACCCTCGCGCTTGGTGATGCTGTAGCCGTCCTCCTGCACCACGTTGCCCTGAGCGACGGATCCGGTGCCGGAGCACTCACGATCCTGGAAGTCGATGGTCTGGGCCGATGCCAATCCGACACCGACCAGCAGCGCCAACGACGCCACGAGAAAACTGCGCACCATAACCACTTCCTCCTGCCAAAAAGACTTGACACGAAAACAAGGCGGCCGCCACAAAGCGCCGCGTCAACAACTCATAAGAGCCGGACCGATCGAAAACCGGTGGCTTCGCCGGGAGGGTGACGTTCGAAGTGAGAACAGATGTGCTTGGCCGAATCGGCAATCCGCAGGATCACCGCTCCAGGCACAGAGAAACCTGACGTTCCAACCTCCCACGGGGAATCTACCAGATTCCTACCTACGAATCAAGCCCCTTTGGCACAGACAGCAGAGACGTGGGAACGCTGAGGAACGCCGGCGGCAGCCCACATTGGACGATGCAACCACAGGCCCGCTGCAGGAGGGAGGATCAGGGGCGCTCTTGGGTCCGCGGCATAAGACTCAGAGCACAGAATGAAGCCCGTTTGCTTGAAGTGGGGTCGGCGGGAACGTGTCCGCAAAGCAGGCGCTCACGCGTGCGCCCGCCCATGCAGGTAGTGGTCATGCCGACGGGCAAGATCGCGCGGCAGGTCGCGCGCCCTTCCCGCAAGCTCGTCCAGGCGCTTGTAGATTCCACACGCACCGGAATCCGCAATCGGCTCGACCCGTACCTCGGTACCCTCCGCCGGCGCTTCCGAATCCTCGAAAACGACGACGCCATTCTTTAGTGTACCGCGATAGGTCATCACACACCTCTATGGGATTGTACCGCGCCGCCGCTCCCGCAGCCACGACCGATATCCCGGGCATTGGGGCCCGAATCCGTGACGGTTTGGGCCGGCGAAAGCCGCACATTCAGTCTGGAATGGGGGGCACGGTCTCGTCTTCGAGGCCGTGGACGCTCGCGCGCGACCGAGCGAGGCGGAGTGCTTCGCCAGCGCCCCCTTCGAGGCCGTGAACGTTCAGCCAGGACTGTCATCACACCGGACGTTCCCGGGTACCCAAGCCAGCTCGGGATGCCTCACGATCACGAGTGGCCGGGGCGCGTGGCGGGCAAGTGGACACCGCGGACATGAGGAGGCCCGCGCTTCACCACGGCCTCGAAGACGAGACCGTGCCACCCGCGGCTCAACGAGAGCGGGGCCGCCCCACTTGAGGGCGGCCCCGCTTGAAACTGCGTTAGGGCGGGAGGACGGGCCTCCCTATGTCACTGCACGTTCAATGCGACTTACTGCCAGATCCCGAAGTTGGCATCGACGAGGTCGTCGATGTCCACACCGCTGAGGATCAGGATGTCGAAGCCGTCGTCGGCCGCGTCGGTGTTCACCGAGTCGTTGGCGCCGCTGATGAGCACGCCGATGCGAACGTTGCCGGAGCCGTCCGAGTAACCGATCAGGAAGCCGTCGTCCTGGTCATAGTCGTCGGCACAGTCGATCGTGGTCGCGGCCAGGCCGGCGATCACCGCGGCCATGTTGGCGCGGGTGGCCAGATCGTCGTCGATCAGGCACAGGTCGGCCGTGCAGGCGCCGCCGTCCGCCGTCACCTTGGTGATCGTGAACGCTTCGCCGCCGGCGATCGACGCGTTGTTGGCGTCGGTCACGTCGCCGATGTTACCGGTCGCGGCACTGTCCATCGCCTCCAGCGAGCTGAAGTCGAACTTCAGGATGTCACCACCGGTGCCGGCCGTGAAGTCGGTGATCGTATCGATCACGGCTTCGTCGGTGTCGCCATTGTCCATGATGACGGTGTCGGCGCCGGCGCCGACGGTCAGGGTGTCGGCACCCGGACCGGGCGTCAGCGTGTCGTTACCGCTGCCGCAGACGACCGTGTCCACGCCGCCCGTCGTCGTGTCGCCAACGTAGGTGTTGGTGCCATCGCCGAGGTTGACGGAGATGTTGTGCGTCGCCTGGCTGTTGGCGCCGATCGTGATCGCGTCGTTTCCGCCGCCGGTGGTGATCGTCGCGCCGTTGCGGACGTAGTCCAGGGTGGCGCTGACGTTGCCGCTGACCGCGGAGCCGTTGAACGTCTCCAGGAAGCTGGTGGTGTTCGGCGTCACGGTACCCAGCGTCAGGTTGGACGACGCCGTCGCGGTGAGCGACGTGAGGGCCGCACCGGTCAGACCGCTGAAGGTCGCCGGACCGTCCGTGACGGTGATGCCGATGGTCTCAAACCCGCTGAGGGTCGTGGCCGCGCCGCCGATCGTGTGAACGTTCGTCGTGCCGGTCGCGTTGAGGGCCGTTCCACGGTTACCGATCGTGATCGCCAGCGAATCGCTGCTGCCGGTCGCGCCGCTCGGGGTGTAGGTGATGGTGTCATACACCTGACCCGCCTGATTGTTGTCGCCACGATAGTTGAGCGTCGGGAAGACGCTGTCCGTCGCGGGGACGTTGGTCAGGGTGAACGTGTTCGACGTGCCGTCCTCTTCGATGGTGATCATGTTCAGGCCGGTGGCGCCACTGAAGTTGTAGCTGGAGCCGTCGGCACTGGCGTTGAAGCGAACCTCTTCGACGTTACGGAGCTTCGACGCAGACGCGAACGCCGCCGAGAAGGTGCTCTGCACCCAGTCGTCGCCGTCGCCCAGATCGATCGTTCCGCTGGAGAAGTCGGTCGTGGTGAGGATGTCCTCGAAGATGACCGAGTCGGCGCCGGGGCTGCCGGTGATCTGGGTCATGTTGGTCGCCGGGTTGGCGAACTCGGCATACGTCGTGTCGTCCGTACCGGAGCCCAGGTGGATGCCGGCGTCGGCGCCCATACCCGAGGCATCGTAGGTCAGGATCGTCGCGACGGAGACCTCCAGGTTCAGCGGCATGTCGCCGGTGAACGTCGCGCTGACGAGGCCGGTGCTGCCGCCGGTCGCCACCAGGTTCGAGAGGGTGTTGGTACCGTTGCCGGTGCTCTCAATCGTCGCGCTCTCGAAGCCGTTGTTGGCCGTCGTGAAGCGGACGCTGCCGGCGCTGGTGTTCTGAATCACGATCGACAGGGCGTCGGCGCTGCCGGTGAACGGGCTGGTGTTGGCCGCGGTGAGGAACTGAAGGTTCAGGTCATCATTCGCGTCGGCCAGGCCGTCCAGGCCGGCGGTGCAGTTGGCCTTGAGGTTGTCCACGATCACGTCGCCGACGCTGCCGACGGTCCAGATGCTGGTGACGCCGGTGATGTTCGTGCCGGTCAACGTGACGGTGTGGTCGGCATCGAACGAGGTCAGGAAGAACGCTTCGATACCGGCAAGCGTGGCCACGATGTTCACGTTGGCCGCGCTGTCGGGGAAGGAGGCGTACAGTTCATCATTGCCGGCCAGGCCATTGGCGCTGTCGCCGGTCTGGAGCGAAGCAAACTGTGTACCGCTGCCCTGCGGAACCAGCAGCGGCGCGTTGAACACGTCGTCGCCGGATGTTCCGCTGAGATTGTCCTGACCGAGGGTGAAGTCCTGCGTCTCGGGATCGGGGCAGGTGCACTCGGCCTCGGTGTCGCCTTCCGAGCAGATCGGATCATTGTCGCCGCAATCGAAGTTGGCACAGGCATCTTCGCCGGCCACGCAGGCGCCGTCGACGCAGGTTTCCGCACCGTTGCAGAACAGGCCGTCATCGCAGTCCGCGTCTTCGACGCACGCCGCGACTTCCTCGCAATCGCCGGTTTCAGAGTTGCAACTCTGACCTTCCGGGCACTCGACCGGAGTGCTGCCGCAGGCGCCGTCCACGCAGGCTTCCGTCGTGCACAGATCGCCATCGTCTTCGCAGACCACCGCGACCGATTCGCACAGGCCGGTCTCAAGCAGGCAGCGGTCGGTGGTGCAGCCGTCGCCGTCGTCGCAGTCGGCATCCATCAGGCACTGCGCGACGCAGTTGTTGTTGATGCAGACCTCGTTCTCGGCGCAATCGCCGTCACCCAGGCACTCGACGCACTGGCCGTCGTCCGGGTTGCAGACGCCCGCGTCGCAGACGACCGGGTCATTCGTGCAGGCACCGTCGGTGCAGGCATCGGTGGTGCAGTTGTCGCCGTCATCGCAGCCGGCATCGTCGAGGCAATCGACGCAGGCGTCGGCCTCTTCGTCGCAGACCTGCGGTTCGACGCACGGCGCCTCGCCGACGTTGCACTGACCGGTGTCGGTGTCGCACGTCTCGGTTCCGTTGCAGAACGCGCCGTCGTCGCAGCCCGCGTCATCGGTGCAGGGCTCGACGCACTCGCCCGTGCCGGGGTCGCAGACTTCGCCTTCCGGACATTCGACGGTGTCCGCGACGCAGAACGTCGCGTTGCTGTCGGCGCCGGTGACCGTTCCGCACGCCTCGGGGGCGCAGAGATCGGCCGTGTTGCAGTCCTCATTTGTCTCGCAGGGAACGAGACAGACCGCTTCGCGGTTGACCTCAATGCACGTCTGCCCCTCATCGCACGGATCGGGGCGGCAGGGATTGCCGATGCCGGGGATGCACATTGTGCCCGTGGTGAGGCACAGCATCGCCGTGACCCCGAACAGCGTGCCTACGCGGGACACGCGTGCCCATGCGTTATTACTGAGCCACTTCGAACCTACCATCATTAACCTCCAGAGAAAGACTGTTGCGTGATCCGTAAGTCACACGCTGTTTTCCGGTATCCGGTCGCGACCGCGACGGCCGCGAACAGGTAGACCGCAGTATCCGAACCGGCTCTCCAAACCGCGCTGTCGGAAATGCGATCACGTCCATCCAAATTCCTGCAAACCGCCGCGCCGCCGCCCAACGGCGACGCGCGACCCAACCGGGTTGACTTGTCCGATCGCGAACTAAAAACAAACGAGAGAGTTGGAGGCGATTCGGCTGCTTCGTTCACGCGCCAACATTCGAAGCAGCCGCCACCGTGTCACGCCAAAACCGGTTCGGCTCGCCAACGGCCGGCCAAACCCGCCGTTCCAACGCAGGCGAATTGTAGGGATGGGAAGTCGGCAGTCAACTCCCCTTCCGCAAAAAAAGCCCCACGTCGGCTCTCGCCTCCTGCAAGTTCCACCGCGTCGCGCACCTCCGGGCACGCGTCGTTGATACGCACGCTATCGGCCCGCGGATTGTCCGCTCTTGAGGATTTGCCTCAAATTCACGCCCGCCAGGCAGCTTTCACCGCCGCCGACCCCCGGTGACCCCGCGCCGAACCTGGGAGCGAGCGTGGTCAGGACCGGCCGCACCGCCCGCACCTCTCTGTGACCCGTTTCTTGCCCATATTGCCACACAATTCCCCCATCGCGGCGGCCTGGACACTTAGTGCGCCGCGCCGCGATCCCCGCGTGCCATCCGCCCCCTTCGTGCCTTCGTGCCTCAGTGCCTCCGTGCCTTCTCCCCCCTTCGTGCCTGAGTGCCTCCGTGCCTTCTCCCCTCCACCCACCCCACCAGCCGCGCCGCAATCTGCTGCTTGGAGCCGCGGTACGGCCCGGACCACGCTCCTTCGGCCGTGAGGATCTCCACTTCGGCCGCGTCCGAGCCGACGTTGGCCAGGCCGTTGAGGATGATGGCGTCGCAGTGCTTGCGCTTGAGCTTGGACTCAGCGTGGGCGTGCCCGTCGTGATCTTCCATCGCGAAACCCACGACGATGCGATGCCCCTTGGTCGCGCCGAGATGGGCGCAGATGTCCCGCGTGGGATGTAACTTTATTTCCCGCGTCTGGTTGCGCTTCTTCAGCTTGTGTGGCAGGCGGCGCGAGGGGCGGTAGTCGCATACGGCCGCGGTCATGACGGCCGCGTCGCACGTCTCGAACGCCGCCACGCTGGCCTCAAACATCTCGTCCGCCGAAACGACCCGCGTCACCCGCACGCCCGGCGGGTCGGCCAATTCCACCGGCCCGGCTATCAGAACCACCGCGTGCCCCCGTCGCGCCGCCTCCGCCGCAATGGCAAACCCCATCTTCCCGCTCGACGGATTCGAAATGAACCGAACCGAGTCGAAGAACTC
>CAZYLK010000011.1:0-13548 GCA_964648365.1 uncultured Phycisphaeraceae bacterium | reverse complement strand
ACCCCATCTTCCCGCTCGACGGATTCGAAATGAACCGAACCGAGTCGAAGAACTCACGCGTGGGGCCGGCTGTGACGAGGAAGGTCATGGGGAAGATAGGGAGTAAGGGAGTGAGGGAGTAAGGGAGTAAGGGAAGAAGACAACGCACGCTCTTCCCCTTCGTGCCTCCGTGCCTAAGTGCCTACGTGCCTGCGCCCCCCTCGTGGCTTCCTCCCCCTTCGTGCCTATGTGCCCGCATGCCTCTCTTCCCCTCCGTGGCTTCGTGGCTTCGTGGCTCCGTGGCTTCTCTTCGACACCTCTTCAACAATCCTCTCCGGATCGGCAAGCCGGCCCGCGCCGACCGTCCGGCAGGCGAGCCAGCCGGACTCCGGCTCGACGACCAGCACGCCGCGCTGCCGCAGGGTCGTCATGTTCGCCTGCACGGCCGGGTGGTTCCACATGCGCTCGTTCATGGCGGGTGCGATCATCACCGGCGAATCGGCGGCCAGAAGGAGCGTGCTGAGCACGTCGTCGGCCAGGCCGCAGGCCATTTTGCCGATGATGTTCGCCGTGGCCGGGGCGACGAGCACCAGGTCGGCTCGCTCCGTCAGGCGGATGTGCTGCGTGTCCTGAGCGTCGGGGGCGTGCCACAAGTTGTCCAAGACGGGCCGGCCGGTGAGCGCCTTGAAGGTGAGCGGGCCGACGAACTCCCGCGCGGCCCGCGTCATGACGACGGTGACGCCAGCGCCGCGCTGCACGAGGCGCGAGACGACGGTGCAGACCTTGTACGCCGCAATGCCGCCGCACACACCGACGAGCACCTCGCGGCCGGCCATGTCCTGGGCTGGGATCGGTGACTCGATCACGAACGTATCCGATCGGCTGCGAAGCCGGCGCCCCATTCCGAGACGACACATGGTGCCACTGCTCTTTGAGCAGTGAGGGGCCGTGCAGCCAGACGCCAGACACTGAGGCACTGCTCACAGAGCAGTGGCACCCTCGCTCACGGAGCCGTGGCGCCAGTCGCTTAGAGCGTCGGGACGCCGTCGGCCTCTTCGCCTTCTTCCGGCACGGCGTCCATGGTCAGCTCCAGCTTGCCGTCCACGATCTCCTTGACCACGACTTCGAGCGGGGTCAGGCCGTCGTGCGGCACCATGGGGCGGGCGCCCTGCATGAGCTGGAGCCAGCGGCGCTGGATCAGCGAGGTCAGCTTGAAGCGGCCGCCGAACTTGTTGATGATCTGGTCGTCCTTCAATCCGGCAATCATGGGCGGTGAATCTCCTTGTGAATGATCTCAAGCACGCGCTGAATCGTCGCTTCGAGGTCGTCGTTGGTGACAAAATGATGATAGCAGCCGCTGTCGCGGGCGGCGGCAATCTCGCCGTCGGCCCGGGCCAGACGCGACGCGAGCACGTCTTCACGCTCCGTCTTGCGACCCTCCAGTCGCGCCCGCAGCGACTCGGGCGTGGGCGGCAGGATGAAGACCCGGACGGAGTCCGGCATCTTCGCGGCCGCCTGGATCGCGCCCTGCACGTCAATCTCCATCACCACGATCCGCCCGTCGCGTATCGCCGCTCCCACCGGCGCCTTCGGCGTTCCATAGCGGTGGCCGCAGTAGGTCGCGTCCTCGAGGAACTGACCGGCAGCGGCGCGACGTGCGAACTCCTCCGGCGTCAGAAACTCGTAGGACTTGCCCGGCACGTCGCCCGGGCGCTGCGGCCGGGTGGTCGCGGAGACGCTCCACACCGCGCCGTCCAGCCGTTCCAGCAGGGCGGCGCAGATGCTGCTTTTGCCCACGCCGGAGGGGCCGCTGATGATCACCAGCCCGCCGCGACGCGCCGCTGTCGAATCAGGCGACATTCTGAACCTGTTCCTTCAGCCGATCCACCAGGCTCTTGATCTCGACGATGGCCTGCATGATGCGCACGTCGTTGCTCTTGCTGCCGATCGTGTTCGCTTCCCGCAGCATCTCCTGCGTCAGGAAATCGAGCTTGCGTCCCACCTGGTCGCCGTTGTCGCACGCCGCCAGAAACTGGTCCAGGTGGGAGCGCAAGCGCGTAATCTCTTCGGTCACGTCGCACCGGTCGGCGTAAATCGCCACCTCGCGGGCGAGGGCGTCGGCCTCCAGTTGCAGCCGTGATTCCTCCAGCAGGTTCTTGACGCGATTGGCCAGACGCTCGTGATAAGACACGACCACGTCCGGCACGCGCACCTCCACGGTTTCGAGCTGCGTGCGGATGCCATCGCAGTGCGAACGCAGGTCCGCCAGCAGTGCTTCGCCTTCGCGCAGCCGCATGTTCACGACCTGGGCCAGCGCGTCGCGCGTCATGCGATCAATGATGTCCGCCTGCATCTCGCGGAACGAATCGTCCGGCTCGGGCGGCTGACAGACGCCGGGCAAGGCGGCCAGCGTCCCCAGATCCACCGCGGCGGCCACGCCGTCCGGCAGACGGGCACGGCTGACCTGATCCACGTAGGCCTGCAACGCCGCGACGTTGACGCCATACGCGGCGGCGGCGCGCTGATCGCGAACGCGCAACTGATAAATCACACTGCCGCGACCCAGTTGCGCCCGCAGCGCCTTTTCCACCCGATCCTCGAGAAACTGCAACGTCTCGGGCAGCTTGATGGACGCTTTGAAATAGCGGTTGTTGAAGGTGCGGATTTCCAGCGAATAGCTGACGCCCTCCTGGGCGTGATGCGCTTCGCCGCAACCGGTCATCGACACGAGGGTCGCCATGCGTTCGGGTCCGGGACCGGTCATTCAGGGCGTCGGAGCGCCGCCGTCTTCCTCGGCGCCGGCTGCATCTCCGGCGGCCCCATCGGCTTCCGCAGGCGGCTCGGCCCCGCCGTCATCGGAGGGCGCATCGTCCGTCGGCGTCGCCGCCTCGCTGGACTCCGCGGGAGGCGCGGAAGGCAACGTATCCATGTCGTCGCCCTCCACCGGCACGACGCCGCTCGGGCTGGCCGTCGCCACCGGCCCGGGCGCGGGCGTCTTGTCCATGGAGTAGTTGCCCGCGATGCTCAGGAGCATGAACAGGCCCGCCAGAACCACCGTGATCCACGTGAACACGTCGCCGGTCTTGGTGCCGAACGCACTGCCGGAGCCACCCCCGCCGCCAAACGCGCCCGAAAGCCCGCCGCCGCGGCCCTTCTGAAGCAGAATGATGAGGATCAGCAGGCCGCAGATCAGAATCAGCGCAAGTAACGTGACCGTCGCCATCGCAACCACAATTCCCACAAAGCGTTAAGGCTCATCCCGGTCATCGCCGCGCGAGCCCGTTCATCCTGATCCGTCCGGATCCCGCCGGCCGGCGCGAAGACGGCGCCCGCCCCGGCAGGAGCGAATCGGGGAGTATAGCACAGGGGGCCGACTATGGAAACGGGTGCTCGCCGGCCACGGCGTCGATTATGCCCAGGAAGTCGTCCGCGACAAGGCAGGCCCCGCCGACGAGGACGCCGTCCACGTCCGGCCCGGCCATAAGCTCCGCCGCATTGCCCGGCTTGACGCTGCCGCCGTAGAGGATTCGCAGCGAAGCCGCCACCTTGGCGCTGTAAATCGAAGCCAGCCGCATCCGCGCGAACGTGTGCACTTCCTGAGCGATCTCGGGGGTCGCGGTGCGGCCGGTGCCGATGGCCCACACCGGCTCGTACGCAATCACCAGCCGCGTGGGGTCCACACCGCCGCCCAGCGCGACGTCAAGCTGATCGCCGACCACCTTTTCCGTCTGGCCCGCCTCGCGCTGGTCGAGCGTCTCGCCGACGCAGTACACGCAGGTCAAGCCCGCGGCCACGACCGCCGCCACCTTGCGGGCGAGCACGTCGGCCGGTTCGCCGAACACGTGGCGGCGCTCGCTGTGCCCGACGAGGATCATCGTCGCGCCCGTCTCCCGCACCATGGGGATGGAGACCTCGCCGGTGAAGGCGCCCTGCGGCTCGAAATGAGCGTTCTGGGCGCCGAACGCGATGGCGGAGCCGTCCAGGGCCTTGGCGATCGGAAACAGAAGCGTCGCGGGGGGAAAGACGGCCACGTCGACGCGACGGTGCAACTCGGGACGGCCGTCAAAGCCGGCACGGAGCGCGGCCACCAGGCCGCGGGCTTCCGGGAGGGTCTTGTGCATCTTCCAGTTGCCGGCGGCCAGGGGCTTTCGCATACGCTGTCAATCCCAACGGGTTCCCAGATCGTCGTCATGCGCAGGATGCCGCAACCGGCGGCGCCGCCGGTCGGGGCGAACGCGCGTCGCCGGGCGCCTCGCGCTTAGAACTGCGCCTTCGCGCGGACCTTTCCGATCAGGCTCTGGGCCGCGACCGAGATGCCCTTCACCTTGCTGGACAGCGCCTCGCGGTTCGGGGCGTAGGCCATGGCCGTGTCGTAGTGGACCTTCTCCTTCTCGACCAGCTCCGCCAGTGAGTGCGTGAACGATCGCATGCCTTCACCGACGCTCTGCTCGATGATCGCGGGGATGTCCTCGTCCTCCTCGGCGCGGATCTTGTCCTGCACGGTTGCGTTGTTCAGCAGCACCTCGGTAGCCGGGTAGCGCGAGTTCTCGTCGATGCCGGGCAGCAGGCGCTGACACATGATGCCGCGCAAGCTGTTGGCCAGCGACGAACGGATGAAGTCGTGCTCGGCCCGCGGGTAGTATTCCAGGATTCGGTTGAAGGTCTGCTGAGCGTCCTGCACGTGCAGCGAGCCGAACACCAGGTGCCCCGTTTCGGCCGCCTGCAGGGCGGCCAGCATCGTGTTCCGGTCGCGCATCTCGCCGATGAATATGCAGTCGGGATCCTGCCGCACGACGTAGCGCAGCGCCTCGGCATAGTCGGGAATGTCGATGCCGATCTCGCGCTGCGAGATGACCGACTTTTTCGGCGTCAGGATGTATTCGACCGGATCTTCGATCGTGATGATGTGAAGCTGCCGGATTTCGTTGACGCGGTTGATCATGCACGCCAGCGTGGTGCTCTTGCCGCTGCCGGTCACGCCCGTCACCAGGAACAAGCCGTCGATGTGCTTGCCCGAGATGTCGTAGTAGATCGGCGGCAGGTTGAGTTCCTCGAACGAGGGGATGCGGTTATTCACCCGGCGGATGGCCGAGTGCATGTCGCCGCCGGCGCGGAAGATGTTGATGCGGAAGCGGTCGCCCGTCGCCCCGCGATAGGCGAAGTCCAGGTCGCCGTGCTCGTCGTACTCGTGACGCCGCGTGGGCGGCACGAGGGTGCGCAGCATCGCCTCGATGTACGAGGAGTCCTCGATGACGGGCATCTCGATCTTGCGCAGATGCCCGCCCACGCGATAATACGGCGGATAGTGCGTCTTGAGGTGCAGGTCGGAGGCGCCGAACTTGGTCGTCCCGTCCAGCAGTTGCTGAATGCACTCTTCCGGCGGCGGCAGCTTGTCCATCATGTACGGGGGCTCCCTTGCGGCGTCGAACGCGGCCCCGGCCAGAGTCAGGATCGCAGCAGGGCGACGACCCCGATCGCGGCCGCGATGACCGCCAGCGTAATGGCGAACGAAAAGACGTACGTGAACCGACGCGTCTGCTCCGTAAACAGAACCGCCAGCCGCTCGTCGCGCTCGGCCGCGTCGGCATGCAGCTTTCGCAGCGCGGCGGTGCTGGAATTGGTCGCCTCGCTCAGGCTGCCGACCGAGCCGGACAGACCCGCGAGCGTTTCGGACACACGCGTGTCCGACTCCGACATGGCGCCGACCATGCGTTCGTCGAGGCGGCGCCGGGCGTCGGCGCCGTCGGAGAACTGCTTGGCGGCCCGCTCGATCGCCTGCGTCTGCCGCGTGGTCTGCGCCGGCAGATCGCGGACGCTCTCGCTGAGCGTCGCCATCGCGTCCACCAGTTGCTGCGTGCGGCGTTCCTGGTTGTCCAGATGTCCCTGGATCGACTCGACCAGCCCGACGACCTTGTTGTAACCTTCGTGCAGCTTCTCCAGCGTCAGTTCGGTCCGCTCACGCCGCCCGGCGCGGACGATCGCGGCGCTTTCGATGTCCGGTTCTGCAATTGCCGTGCCATGACCGTTCCCATTGCCGTGCTCGCGAGGAGACTTGAGCCGCTGCACCATGCGCGAGAAGATTCCGTTCTGTTCCATCGGTGAACTCCTTTGCTTCGATGGACCAGGCTGACGCGCCACGCAGCGCGGCGCCTGACGTCCTCCCTGACATCCAGCGTCCAGTATAACAAGCCCCACGGCCGCGGGAAAGCGAATTCGTTGCGCCGGCGCGGCGGGCGGGGAGGCGCGGGGGGCTTGTCGCGACCGCGGGTCGACTCCCGAGGTCGAAGGTACCGAAGGTTGGCCGGCGGGGGGGACTGGACGTCCGCACGGACAGACAGGAGCGACTTGCCGCGGCGTTTCAACCGATGATCTGATTCGCCGCATCCACGCCGCTGCCCAGCGCGGCCACGACGGTGGCCGTCCGGAAGCCGTCGCCGGGGACTTTCGAGCCGATCGCCTCGCCGGCGAAGTAGAGCGTCCCCAGTTCCGGCGCGCCCAGATTCCTGCGGTGCGGCAGCGTACCGACGGCGGCGACGCTGTAGCAGCCGCGGGCGAACGGCTCGTCGTCCCAGGACATCACATGATACGGAGGCAGCGCCCGGCCGTCGGGGATGTGATCGCGAACGGTGTCGTCGCCGAAGACGCCTTTCAGTCGTGATACCATCAACGCGACCAGTTCATCATTCAGTTCG
The DNA here is from genome assembly GCA_964648365.1 of uncultured Phycisphaeraceae bacterium. Classification (GTDB taxonomy): domain Bacteria; phylum Planctomycetota; class Phycisphaerae; order UBA1845; family UBA1845; genus SURF-32. The sequence continues at coordinate 6,877 of CAZYLK010000011.1, read as the reverse complement.
ACCGAGCGACCCCACTCGCCGGACACCAGGCCGTGAAGCACGGCCCCGCCGCGCAGCTCTTTGGACTTGCGCCCGTACGACGCATCGCAGAAAAGCGTCGGCCCGGCAAAGTGATCTTCCAGCAGGTACAGGAAGGTCCACTTGCCGCTTCCGTAGGGGTTCTTGACCTTTGCCCAGAAGCGGTCGGTGAAGCGCATCATCACCTTGTTGAACGTGCCGACGGGAATGGCGGCGATGGCGTCCCGCTTGGCGGTCGAAAGCGGCGGGTTGAACTCGATGTAGCCGCGCTGGCCGCGGGCCAGCTTCAACACGCCCAGCGGCACCGTTACGACCACGTAGCGCGCCGCCAGGCTCTCCCGATCGAGGAGGTGAACCGTGGCGCCGTCCGCCGAATAGTCGATGCCGGTCACGACGTGCCCGAGCCGCACGTCCAGCCCGCTGGCCAGTCGCTCCACCAGGCCGGACATGCCGTCGCGGAAAATCTTGTTCGGGCCGATCCCGTCGTCTTCGTACCACCACTCGTAGCCGCCGACCCCGGTCGGCAGGACGCCGGCATCGCTGGCGATCTCGGCGTCGAGCAGGATGCGCTGGAGCCGGGTCAATTCCAGGCGATCGCCGATGTCGCCGATGGTCTCGGTCGATCCTTCGCGCAGCAGCGCCATCTCTCGGTTGACCTTGTTGAAGGACTTCCACAAGGCCAGGTCGTCGCGACGTTCGAGCGGCTGATACCGGCCGTCGCCCCGAACGTCGTTGGTCAGCAGGCCCGCCCACTTGTCGCCGATGGTCTTGAGCTTGAACGTACCGATGTAGTCCGAGATGTACGGATCGCGGCGATTGACCCACTTGCAGCCGAGTTCGACCGGGTGGTCGACGAATCCGTGCAGCGTCTTCGCCCGGCCGCCGGGCCGATCCTGCGCCTCGATGATCGTCACCGCGAAACCCCGCTCGATCAGCCGCCGCGCGGCCGCCAGACCCGCGAAGCCCGCACCGATGACGATGACGCTCGATCCTGACGCGGACCCCGGCTTCGCCGCCGCCTCCCGGCCGCCGGCATAGGCCGCGAGGCCGGACGCGGCCGTGAACCTGAAGAACCCGCGCCGGCTGACGCGGCCGGCCGAATCCACATCGTCCATATTGTGCGTCGTCGATGAAGACGAATCGGGCTCGGCCCCCGGGCTCCCGTTCTTGCTGTCCATGGCTTCTTCCCTGCTTCAGATGTGATACGACCGCCGGCGGCATCGCCAGCGCTTCAGATGTGATCCAACCGCCGGCGGCATCGCCGGCTTCTTCCCCACGTCACAGACGCGGGGTGACCGTCGCCGCCATCGCTGGCGGAACCGGCCCGGCGGGGAACGGGCCGACGGACGATTTTAGCACTGTGGTTTAGGGAATCAAAGCAGCATGCGTGCGAGTTGGGCGGATCGGCGGGCGTAACACATACGGCGGCTGGTTCTGAGCGAGCCGCGTGGATTTGGCCCGTGCGGACGCTCGCAAGTGAACGCGAGTGCAGGGCGCAGCGCGCGTCCGGCGGGCTATCACGGAGAAGGAGACGCACGATCCCGCCCCGGCGGGGGCCCCCGTGCGACTCTGCGCGCGGGCTTCAAGCCCGCGGCTCGCCAAGAAAGGCCCCGCCGATTGTGTCACGCGCCGCGACGTGTGGCGGGAATAAGACCGATTGGCCATCTCCAGTCTCATGACGTCACCTCGCGGGTTTCGCCTCAAATCTCGCGATGATCTTATCCCACCGGTCCTCGTGCGTTTCTACGTCGGCAAGTGTCACGTTGTCGACGCCGGTGCGAGGGTCCCACTCGCTGCCGTGCTTTTGCCGGTACTTCTTGGCAAACTTCGTGTTGCGCTTTCGCTGAATTGCGCGAATCTCCTTGTGGGTGAGGACGAAGAACCGTTCAAGGAACGCGCCGTCCGGCTTTCGCTGCAACTGAAACAGAACCCAGAAGTCGGGCGCCAACGCATCCTTGGCGAGTTCCTTCTGACTGATGCCCGTGACGAACCCTGAATGCTGACTGGTCTTAACTTCGATCTTCAACGCCCGCTCTTGACGGTCGCTGATGGCGTACACATCGACGGACTTGCGATTGCCGTATGTCACCGTCGCGAAGACGCCGCGTTTGTTGAGTTCGCTGCAGACACGATACTCGCCGGCCAGGCTGAGGAGATACGGTTCGAGCTTCGCCATCATCTCGCCGGCCGTAATGAAAGAACCTCACCCCTACTCTCCCGCGCTGGGTGGCTCAGGAAGCACGGTCGCACACCGTCGTATTCAATTCGAAGCGCCGATCGCTGACCACCACGGCCTCGAAGACGAGACCGTGCCACCCGGCGCGCGCCACGCTGCGCGCGCTCAATTCGTTATTCGCTATTCGACATTCGCCATTCCCCCCCCTACCACTCCGGCCCCCCGTCATAGGCCCCGAAGACGTCCTTCATCGCTTCCATCATCTCGCCCACGGTGCCGCCTGCTTTCGCGCCGTCGATCAGCGCCGGCATCATGTTCTTGTCGGCGCGGGCGTCCGTTCGGATGCGGTCCATGGCGGCGGTCCAGGCGGCTTTGTCGCGCCTGGCCTTGAACGCCTTGAGCCGCGACACCTGCATGTCTTCGGTTTCCTGCGAGATCTTCAGGATCTCGACGGAGGGGGCGTTTTTGTCGACGAAGTCGGTGACGCCGACGATTTTCTGTTGGCCGGCGTCGATGCGGCGCTGCTCGGCCAGGGCGGACTCGGCGATGGCGCGGCGGAAGTAGCCGCGCTCGACGGCACCGAGCACGCCGCCCATCGCGTCGATCTGGTCGATAATGGCCAGCGCCTTGCCTTCGATCTCGTTGGTGAGCTTCTCGACGAAGTAGCTGCCGGCCAGCGGATCGGCGGTCTGGGTGACGCACGTCTCGTGGGCGAGGATCTGCTGCGTGCGGAGCGCGACGGTGGCCGCGTGCTCGGTCGGCAGGGCGAGGGTTTCGTCCATGCTGTTGGTATGCAGCGACTGGCAGCCACCCAGCACGGCCGCCATCGCCTGATACGCCACGCGAACCACGTTGTTGACCGGCTGCTGCTCGGTGAGCGTGACGCCGGCGGTCTGACAGTGGGCGCGAAGCTTGAGACTCCGCTCGTCCTTCGCCTTGAACCGGTTGCGCATCACGTTCGCCCAGATGCGCCGCCCGGCCCGCATCTTGGCGATCTCTTCGAAGAAGTCGTTGTGCACATCCCAGAAAAAGCTCAGCCGCGGGGCGAACGAGTCGATGTTCAGCCCGCGCTTCACGCCTTCTTCGGCGTATGCGATGCCGTCCGCCAGCGTGAACGCCAGTTCCTCAGCCGCGGTGGCGCCCGCCTCGCGGATGTGGTAGCCGCTGACGCTGACCGTGTTCCACTGCGGCATGTGATGCGTGCAATACTCGATCGTGTCCGTGACCAGCTTGACGCTCGGCCGCGGCGGGAAGACGTATTCGTTCTGGGCGTGAAACTCTTTGAGGATGTCATTCTGGAGCGTCCCGCGGAGTTTTTCCAGCGGCACGCCTTCCTCCTGGGCGATGCAGATGTAGAAGGCCAGGATGATCGCGGCCGGGGCGTTGATCGTCATGGACGTGCTGACTTCGCCGAGGTTGATCCCGTCGAAGAGGCGCCTCATGTCCTCGAGCGAAGCGATCGCCACGCCGCACCGGCCGACCTCGCCCAGCGAGAGCGGGTCGTCGCTGTCCCGCCCCATCAGCGTCGGCAGGTCGAACGCCGTCGACAGGCCGGTCTGGCCCTGCTTGAGCAGGTACTTGAAGCGGGCGTTGGTGTCCTCGGCCGCGCCGAACCCGGCGAACATGCGCATCGTCCACAGCCGCTCGCGGTACATGGTGCGATGCACGCCGCGCGTGAACGGAAACGAGCCCGGCTCGGAAAGCAACCGCGCGTGGTCGAACCCGGCGATGTCCTCCGGGCCGACGAACGGCTGCTCCGTGACGTTACGCGTGTCGATTCTGCGGTTGATCGGTGCCGGTGAGGGCTTAATGCTCATATCGTCTTCGCTCCATGCGAACATCGGAACATAGCGGATCGGTCGGGTTGACCTGAACGCCCCACCTGCGCCGACCGGGGCAGCATCCTCCCCGCGGATCCCGGCCGGTGCGCGTACGGGGACTTGTTTACAGTATAGCAGAAACCCTCGCCGCCGCACGAAACCGCCGCACGACGGCATCGCCGGCGGCACTGGCAGCAACTACGCGGTAAGCCGTCGCGGCGTGCGCAGCGCGTGCGGCGCCGCCCCGGATCAGCCTCGTTCGGCCCGGCCGGCGCGCGTTCCAGAGCGATCCCCCGCATTGACGCCACCCCGCCCCCGCTTAGACTTCTCCGGACCGGCCGTACCAAGCACGGACAGGCGCCCGTGAGACGGCCGGTGAGGATTTTCAGCCGCCGCTGAACCGGACTGACCGCAGCGACGGCGAGTCATCGGTCACGGAGTGATACGACCATGCAGAAGAAGGCATACCGCTGTTTCCAGGCGATCTGCACCCTCGCGGCAGGCTCCATGCTGCTGCAGACGGGCGGTTGCGACGCCACGGGCGGGTTCGAGTTCCTCCAGACCGTCTTTCTGGGGATTTCCGCAGCCGGCGCCATCGCCATCCTGCAGAACATCTGACCGGCCGCCCGTTCGCACAACCGGGTGGGTGCGGCGGCCCGGCCGCGGAACGTCGCCCAACGGGCATGGATCCTCCGCCACGGCCAGGGTGGGCAGTTATACCCATTAGTTCAAACGGCCGGCATCGCCGCCTGCGGAAAATTCGCACAGATTTGGTGAGCATTCGACCGGAAGCCGATAACTCTATCACTGGCATGGAGTTCCGGCCGGCGGCCCACTCGCGCCGCGGCCCGATTTGTCCTATGCAGCCCGTTGAAATCTCACTGTAATGGTGCTATATAGCTGCGGTCCGGTGATCGGACGGCGAAGCGAGCAGCGCAACGATGCTGACCTTGACGCGAAAAGTGGATTACGCCCTCGTCGCAATGGTCGATCTGGCCCAGCGATCGCCGGCGCTGGTAAGCGCCCGCGAGATTGCTGAGCGGCTGCACCTGCCGCTTCCGATGTTGACGAACATCCTGAACCAGCTCAAGACGGCCGGGCTGGTGACGAGTTGCCGCGGGGTTTACGGCGGATACAGCCTGGCCCGCGAGCCGGAGCAGATCAGCCTGGCCGAGCTGATCGACGCGATCGAGGGGCCGTTCCGGCTCGCGGTATGCTGCGGGGAAGAGGCCACGGCCGCGACGGACTGCGCCCGCCATCTGGTCTGCGGCGTGAAGGAGCCCGTGCGGCGGCTGCACAAGCAGTTGCGGGAGTTTCTCGGGGGGGTGTCCGTGGCGCAGATTGCCCGCGACGCCGTCCCGATACGTTTGGGGATCGGCACCACGGCGCCGGCGACGGTGCAGGTGAACTGAAAGAGAAGCGGTCGGCGGTCCCGCGGGGCCGCCCCGACCGGGGAGCGTCATTGACATGATCGTATTGACGGAACTGGCCGCCACCGAGGTGAAGAAGATCATCGACCAGCAGCGCGAGTCCGCGCAGAAGGAAGGCGAGACCTTCAACGGCCTGCACCTGCGGGTCGGCGTCAAGGGCGGCGGATGCAGCGGGTTCAGCTATTCGCTGGACCTGACGGAAAACAAGACCGACGACGACGAGTCGTGGGAGCAGCACGGCGTGGACGTCATCTGCGACCCGAAGAGCCACCTGTACCTGGAAGGCACGACGATCGACTTCAAGGATGAGATCATGGGTCGCGGGTTCGTCTTCAGCAATCCGAACGCCACCACGACCTGCGGTTGCGGCAGCAGTTTCTCGGCGTAGCGAGCCGCCGGAGAGCGTGTGACACGGGCGAGTGGCGCCGTGCAGCGGCCGCTTACAGCCGGTGTAACCACGAGCGGGAGGCCCGGACCACGCTCTGCCGGCTGGAAGCCGGTGCTACGATGGCGGGGCTGGGTGCGGCCGGCGTCCCGGTGAGCGTCCCCCGCGGTCTTGCGGCGAGCGCCCCGCACGGTCGGCATCAACGATTGGAGTTTCTAAACGGTTATGTCTGATACCGCGTCAACCATGTCCGAAGCTGCGGCAACCATCGAGAGGTGGGAGAAGTCGGAGTATAAATACGGCTTCACCACCGACATTGAATCCGACAGCCTGCCGCCGGGCCTGAACGAAGATGTCATCCGGTTCATCTCCGCCAGGAAGGAGGAGCCGGAGTTCATGCTCCAGTGGCGCCTGAAGGCATATCGCCAGTGGCTGACCATGAAGGAGCCGACTTGGGCGAACATTAAGTATCCGCCCATCGACTACAACAAGATCATCTACTACTCCGCGCCGAAGAACCGGCCCAAGTCGCTCGACGAGGTCGATCCCAAGCTGCTCGAAACCTACGAGAAGCTGGGCATTCCGCTGCATGAGCGGGCGGCGCTGGCGGGCGTGGCGGTGGATGCCGTGTTCGACAGCGTCTCGGTGGCGACGACGTTCAAGGAGAAGCTGTCTGAACTAGGCATCATCTTCTGCTCGTTCTCCGAGGCGGTTATCAACCATCCGGAACTGGTGCAGAAATACCTTGGCTCCGTCGTGCCTTACACGGATAACTTCTTCGCCACGCTGAACTCGGCCGTGTTCTCCGACGGATCGTTCGTGTACGTGCCGAAGGGCGTGCGCTGCCCGATGGAACTGTCCACCTATTTCCGGATCAACGCGAAGTCGACCGGGCAGTTCGAGCGGACGCTGATCGTCGCCGACGAAGGGGCGTACGTCAGCTACCTCGAAGGTTGCACCGCCCCCATGCGGGACGAGAACCAGCTTCACGCGGCCGTGGTGGAACTTGTGGCGCTGAAAGACGCGACCATCAAGTATTCGACGGTGC
>CAZYLK010000010.1:59024-62196 GCA_964648365.1 uncultured Phycisphaeraceae bacterium | reverse complement strand
CGGCGGTGTGGATGAGCACGCCGTCGAGGTCGAAGATGATGCCTTGGATGGGCAAAAGTCTGACCCTGCAAATACCTTTCGGCAGACCGGAGAACAATAACGCCAGCTACGCGCTCGATACGACGCTAGGGAACAACGCCGACCAAAACCAAGGGAACACCCGGAACGCCTCGCCCTTGCCGAGCAACATCATAGAGTGCTCCCTCGTAGTAGCCTGGTCCGGATGACATCTCCTCTTGCATGGACTTCATTGGAAGAATCTCAATGCCTACGTCGATATGATCGCTCACGTAAAAAGCTAAGTGCTTGACAAACAGATCGTAGGCTATAAAGCTATACTTTCCAAACTGCACCTCGACGGCGACTCTGTTCTTGACAAAATCAGTCTGATTATATGAGTAGATTGGTCTCCTCCCCGCCGCCTCGATCTCCGATTTCTGTGTACGGGAATCAAGTGTAAGTGTTCGACGAATGAGGTCGTAATCGTCCGTCACCCAGTAGCTCGTCCGGCTCTCATGCCAGCCAGAATCAGCAAAACGCAGTGCTACGGCCTTGTTGATCTCTTTTGGTGCGAACAGCACCCTGCCTCGCATCGTCCTTTCCTTGCTAATCTTGGTTTTGAAGTCGGTTGCGTTTATGTTGTGGAGAATAGTCTGCACTTCCTTCCAGACGCGCTTCTGGTGGACGAGCAACCACTCAAGTCCATTTAGATGCGAATAGGTAGCCGCTATTCTCAAGAACCGCCTCCTTTGATGCGTCCGTCTACTGCGCGAACAAAATAAACGGGTTTTGTGACACGCGCTCGCGCCCGGTGGGTACATATACGTTGCGATGCATCGGCCGCGTTTTCAACTCGCCGCGTGCCTCCATATGAACCCGGCTTAACGCGATCTTGCAATAACGCTGGACTGTCTCGGCACCGGCCGAACGTCGCCCGTGACGCAGCGCGGCGATGGCTGTGGTTCCGACTCCCATGAATGGGTCGATAACCAAGCCGTTCTCTTGAGACATGCTAAGAACGACACGTTCGATCAACTCAACGGGGAATTGGCACGGATGTTCTGTCTTTTCGACATGATTGTGTTTGACATTGGGGATAGCCCAAAGATCACCGGGGTTCTTTCCGTTGGGGTTGCAAGAATACTGACCCGCTTTCGGGCCTTTGAAATGACGTTTGCCGGGATACTTCTGTGGCACTCGAACTGGATCGAGATTAAATATGTAATCATTGCTCTTCGTGAACCAGGCAATCACTTCATAGCGGCCGGAGAACCGGCGTGTACAGTGCAGTCCGTGCTCGAAGTGCCAGACGATGCGGTTGCGCATTCGCAGGCCTGATTCGACGAACACAGGATAAAGAATTGTATCTAGTGGAACGATAGCACCCTTGTCCACGAAGTTGCCAACTTGCCAGCAAATGTTGCCGCGCGAGCTGAGTACTCGCACACACTCTGCAATAACTTGAGTCTGTTGCTGGACATATGCGTCAAGATCTACGCGTCGCTCATATTCTTTACCAATATTGTATGGAGGTGACGTTACAACCAGATCGGCTACCCCGTCCGGAAGTGAGCGAAGAAAATCCAGGCAGTTGCCGCTGAAGAGAGTCACGTCGTTCTCGACATGAAACCGACGGCGAATCCGGGTATCGCGAGCAGATGGTCCGATGAGCCTCGGCTCATGCGCCGACGCGTCTGCGTACCGGGGGTTCGAGGTCATACCAAGTCCTTTCCTGTCCGACTTCCGCGGTCACCAAGGAACTCGACACGATTGTACGGGAAACGTTCGGTACGTCAAGTGCCGGAATTCAGCGTGACCGTAACCGCGCCGCGGGGATTGCTCAACGAGGGCCCGGAGCACAGTCGAAACCTCAATCCGCAACCGCCCGTTCACTGGAAGGTGCGTCCAACCCTCGCCGAGGGTGGCCACCCAGCAGGCTAGCGTCAAACGCCGCGCCGCACTCCGGGCAGCGGGGTTCGGTCTGGCCGCGCAGATCGTAGCCGCAGGGGATGCAGACCGGCACGCCGTGCGCAACGAGGCACTTGCGGAGGTGTCGGCGGAACTCGCGCCGCCAGGCCCACGTGATCGCCGACCCGCAGGTGCCGCCCACCACGCCCCCGACCAGCCCGCCATGGAGCGCCGGGGACAGCGGCAGGTACTGCCGGATCGCCCCGCCGACGACGTGGACGGTGATCCCCAGCCCGATCGCCGCCGGAAACAGGATGGCCCAGAATCGCGGCCGTCGCATCAGCGCCCAGCCCCAGTCCTGTCGCGCCTGGTGGGCGTCGCGTTCGGTCGGAAACAGGAGAAGCTCGGGGTAGCGACGGGCGAGTCGCTGAATCTGCGTCATGGACGATCCTCGCGTGGATGCCCGCTCGCGTGGCGGGCGTCGGTTGCCTCGCCGCCGGCCGGCGTCGGCGTCGGCGGCTGAACCGCGTCCAGCAGGGCCGCGTCGAATGCTTCGCCGCACTCCGGACAGCACGGGCCGGGCAGACCGCGCAGATCGTACCCGCAGGGCACGCAGATCGGTATGCCTTCCGCGACGAGCGCCTGCCGCAGCGCCCGTCGCGTGCGGCGGCGGGTCATCCAGCTTGCCACAAGCGGGCCGATCAGGCAGCACGCGAACAGGGTCGCCAGCGCGATCGGGCGCTGCGGCGCGATCCGGTACGTGCGCGTCAGCAGCCGCGCGAACCCGACGAAGAGCGTCGTCGCGGCCACGTAGCCCGCGATGCTCAGCCAGAATCGAAGCGTCAGCGTTTGCAGCCCGGCGTATTCGATCAGGATCAGCCGCGCCCGCTGCGGATCGGGGAAACGCGACAATTCCGGGTAGAGCCTGGCTTCGAACCAGTTGCGGAAGCTGGGCATGGGTTGGCCCCTGGGCCTCGGCGCGGGCCGGCGCGTCGAAACTCGGCAACGCGGGGCGCCGGCTGTCCTTCGACCCGCGTATCGTAGTCGACGCCTGACCCGCGGGGCAGCCATCGCGAGCGCGATGCAGCGCGCAGTGGCGTGGGTTGGGACGGGCGCGGATTGAGGAATTCGCTTCAAGGGCTTCGACCGCGCGCGCCGATGTCTTGCGAGAGTCAAAGGCGCTGCGAATGCGGAATACAGGGTTCCGCGCGCGGCGCGAGGTATTCCATCCTTCGCAACAGGAGGCACGGTATGCGCATCAGTC
>CAZYLK010000010.1:11512-58924 GCA_964648365.1 uncultured Phycisphaeraceae bacterium | reverse complement strand
CACAGTCCACAGTCCACAGTCCACAGTCCACAGTCCACAGTCCACAGTCCACAGTCCACAGTGCACGGCGCGGTGCGGAATCGTCCTGTTGTTGACGCTCTCGCTCAGCGCGCTCGTCGAGGCCGACACCATTTACGTCGATGACGACTCGACCTGTACGTCGTCGTGCGGCGGAACCTGGAACACCGCCTACCCCGACCTCCAGGATGCCCTGGCGGCCGCCTCCAGCGGCGATGTGATCCGCGTGGCGCAAGGCACGTACTACCCCACATCCTGTGTGACCTGCACCGCGATCTACCGCTCGGAGACCTTCCATCTTGTCGAGAATGTCGACATGTACGGTGGCTATGCCGGAATCGGCATGGCGGATCCCGACGAACGTTCAATCCAGAGCTACGAGTCGATCCTCAGTGGGGACATCGACAGCAGCGGGGACAACGACAGCTACCACGTCGTAACTGGCGGCAACGGGATCACCACCGGAACGCTCGTCGATGGCTTCACCATTGCCCAGGGCAAGGCTACCGGTTCGGGAGACGATCAGTACGGCGGCGGCATCCTCCTCAATGGCTTCGTCGGGGGTACGCCGAACGAACCCAGCGGCAGCCCCACACTTGCGAACTGCACAATCGAGCATAACGAGTCCTCACACTCCGGCGGCGCCGTTCATGCCCAGCGCGAGTCCGAAGCTCAGTTCAACAACTGCACGTTCCAGAACAACGAGACGTTCGACACCGGCGGAGCCGTCTTGACCAGTCAGGCCGCGCCGGATTTCACGGACTGCGTGTTCATCAGCAACGAGACGACCGCGACGTCCGGCAACCACGGGACGGGCGGGGCTGTGGCAATTGGAACATCTCAGCATTTCGATTCCGAGAGCGTCGAGTTCACCCGCTGCATCTTCAAGTACAACACCGCTACGAAATGGGGCGGCGCAATTCGCACACATACCGCACTGATGGGCGAGCCCGTTCTTAAGAACTGCCTGTTCTTCCACAACGTGGCCGGCACCGGCGCCGGTGGAGGGCTGGGAGGCGCAATCTATACAGAAATGGTTATAACGATAATTAATTGGGTTCTTCCGCAGAATCTGTGGTAGCACGGGACGGGGTTCGGGCTCGATCGTCGGTCGTGTCCGCCTGGGGCTCTGCCCCAGACCCCGAGGTTTTCTGAGGCATGGCTCCGGTGTCCGAGTGGCGCGCGGATGAATCCCCCGTGGCGAGCGCCAACAGTAGCCCTCGAAGTGACACGCGGAAACCCGAGCCGTTTGACGGCGGCCCTGGACGGCCCAAAACGCGGCTCACGGGTCCAGGAATGCCGATTCCAGCCTCCCGACGGCCCGAAAACGCTTCCACAGATTTCTGCGGAGGAGGCATTAATTGCACGTTTGCCGACAACGCGGCCGGCACCGCCGACGGCGGCGGAGCGATCTACCATGTCGTCGACTCGGACGATCGGACATCAACTGCGAATAACTGCATCATGTGGAAGAACACAGGTTCCGGCGATCATAGCCATGAGGCGGATCAGATCGTCGTTACCGATAACACGGGCGACGCGCCGATGGATGTGCTCAACACATGCATTGAGGATTGGGACTCGATGGGGCAGTTCCCCGACGTGACGAATACCGGGCAGGATCCGCTGTTTGGCGACATGGCAAACGATGACTATAGTCTGCTTTCGACGAGTTGCGGCATGCAGAGCTGTTCCTCGAGCGCCATCGATAGGGGCGAGGACGGCAATACGCCTTGCGGCGACTGTTCCTGCGGCGATCTCAATGGCGACAATCGCTGTGTCAATCTTGACAACCGTTCCGACGAGAATGATATGGGAGCGATTGAAACGCAAAGCTGACACGTAATGACGATGCGGATTGTGGCACGGGTGCTGTCGGGGAATCCGCAGTTCTGCCTTCCCGACGAGCCCGCCTTGGACACGATATGGACTTGAGGATTAAGTGATGCCTCGTTGTCGAGTTCTTCTGGTTCTGGCGATGACTGCGCAGAGTGCGATCGCGGAAGTCATCTACGTCGATCGGCGCGCCGACGGTGCAGACACCGGGCAGAACTGGCTCGACGCCTACGTCGACCTCCAGTCGGCGCTTGCTCGCGCCGAGCGGGGCGACGAGATATGGGTCGCCAGAGGCAAGTACTTCCCCACGATGGGCGGTGACCGCAACGCCACGTTCACGCTGGTCGATGGCGTCGGGTTGTACGGCGGTTTTGTTGGAAGGGAAGCTGGGCGTAAGCAGCGAGATGCAGATCGCAACGTGACAGTCTTGAGCGGAAATATTGGCTTGCACCGGAATGAGTATGACAATGTGTATGTCGTCGTGACGAGTATTGGCACGGGCGAGTTAACGGTATTCGACGGGTTCACCATTACGGCTTCCTACAACAACCGGCAGGAGCAGCTGGGGCGCGGCGGCGGGCTGTACGCCGAGGACAGTCGCATGAACATCGGGGACTGTGTTTTTGAGGCATGCTACGCTGGCGGGGGCAGCGCGATCTGGCACGAACGGTCTCATACGACCGTACGTGGTACAGTTTTCCGGAATAACACCCAGCGGGCGATTACGGACAACAACGGCAGTAACGTGACCTACATCCAGTGCCTGTTTGAGGGCAACTCGACCTATGCCGACGGCGCCGCGATTGGTGCCTTTGGCGGGAGCGCGCCAACGACCATCCAGTGCGTTTTCAGACGCAACACCGTGGATCGAGATGGAGGCGCCTATTACGGGTCCGGGGATGCCGTTTTTGAACAGTGCGTTTTCTGGGGTAACCGCAGCGGTCACGCGGGAGGCGCCGTGTATGCGCGCGATGGTAGCGCAAGGTTTAACAACTGCACCTTTTACGGCAATCATTCCGACGCTCTCGTCGGAGGACTTGCAAGTGCTTCGTTTTCGGATGTCGTTACCGTGACCAACTCGATCTTCTGGGGGAACTCGGCCGTCGGCGGAACGCCGGAAGAGCAGCAGATTTTCCTGCGGGACATCGACACCGTGGACTACAGTTGCGTCCAGTTCTGGAGTGGGAAGTACGGCGGCGAGGGCAACCACGGGCTGGACCCCCGGTTCGTCGACGCGGACTGCGGGAACCTGCGGCTGACAGATGGCTCGCCCTGCATCGATGCCGGTGACAACGGCGCAATTGACCAGCCCTTCGACCTGGATGGCAATCCGCGCATCCTGCACGAGATCGTGGACATGGGCGCCTACGAGTCGGTCTGCCACGATCTCGACCGGCTCAGCACCCGCTGTCGCGACAACGGCAAGCTGATCGCGAAGGTCTTCACCGGCCTGCCCGAGGGTTCGACCGTTTACCTCCGCCTCGATGACGAAGGCATGGTCCCGGCCGCGATCGGCCCCAGCGGCCGCGGCCGCGCGATTTGGAAGGACCGCTCCGGACCCGTCACGGTCTGTGCCACCGGCTGCCCGGACGCCTGCCGGCAGGCCGATTGCCCGTGAAGCGGCTCAGCCTGCGCGGGCCGGTCCGCGCAGACGCGGGTCGAACGCCGCTCCGCACTCCGGGCAGCGCGGCTCGGGCAGGCCGCGCAGGTCGTAGCCGCAGGGCACGCACACGGGCACGCCGCGGGTGACGAGTTCGGTGCGCAGGTGGCGGCGCGTGCGCCGTCGCCAGAGGCGGCTCAGGACGAACGTGCCGCCGACGCCGAGCACCACGTTGACCGGCACGGCCAGCGGAAACCCCGCGTCCGGCAGCCAGCGCCGCTGCGCCAGCGCCGCTACCGCGCCGCTGCCCGCCAGGGCCGCGATGAACACGGCCACGGCCAGCCAGAACAGCCCCGTCCGCAACTGCCGCCGCCACCAGGCATTGAGCACGCCAAGGGCGTCGGCGGCGGACGGGAACAGCAGCAGTTCCGGATAGCGGTCGGCGTAGTGGGCCGCGACCACGTCGGGATCGTACTCGAAGAATCGCATCGGTCGTTCCAACCGGCAGTATCGCCCCTCGTTCGCCAACGCGGAAGCGCACCGTGAACGGTTACGCCGGCACTCAACTACGATCAACGGCTGCGGATCGGCAGGTGCCGAAGGAACCCGGCACGCCGTCCTTTCGCGTGGAAGCGGAGGCCCACGCCGACAGGGGAACAGTCAAGGTTGACCGGGCCTGGGCGCGTCTGACGGATTGTCGGGGGAGCACTCCTCCGGGCCGCCAAGCAGGCTGGGGTCAAACTCGGTTCCGCATTCCGGGCATCGCGCGTCAGTCAAGCCGCGGATGTCGTAGCCGCAGCGGATGCAGATGGGGATGCCGCGGGCGGCCAGTTCTTTGCGAAGCTTCTGTCGGGTGAACCACCGCCAGCGCCACCCAACAACGCAAAGACCGCACCAGACCAGCATCGCCGTGCTGACCCCGCTCAGCGAGCCGGGTAGAAAACCGCCGATTGGTATCGTCAGGCATGCGGCGCCGCCGAGGGCGGCTGCGTACTCAACCCAGTACCGCCGAGGCCGCTCCGGGTTCTCCACAATCCGCTCGGCGTCGGCGTACTTCGGGAAGCGCCTGACCTCAGGATAAATCCGCTCGACGATGCGCCGCTTCGGTCCCTTCCGACTCATCTGGCCCTGCTCCCGGTTGAATGGTGAACGACACGCGGTCCCGTCGCGCAGAGTTTCCAGGCGACGGCGTGTATCGCCCCGCACTCCGGATGCCGCGTCCCAACGTTCCGCGCGCGATCATGCCCGCGCGGGACGGGATGCAGTCGGTCACGCCGTTGAACCCCACTCCCCCTCCACTATAATCCCCCCAGGCGGGTCGGAGGCGGCCCGAGCCGGTGAGACCGGTGCGGCCGGGCGGTTCCGCGGGGGCCGGCTTGGGAGGCGGCCGGGCGTGGCGAGCGTCGTTCGTCCGCGCCTGGACGGATGGCGGTACCCGCCGTAAGATGGTGTCATCGCTTAACTTATGTCGGCCGGGCTGGTTGCAGGTCCGGCCCGCTCGCTCAGCGGACCGTACACATGCCCACCCAGACGATCCAACCCAGCCCGGTTCGTGAATATTTTCACAATATCTACTCGACGGTCCGCACCATCCTGATCGGGATGCGGATCACGCTGAAGTACTGCTTCGCCAAGACGATCACGCTCCAGTATCCGGACGTCGCCCCGGCGTTGCAGCCGCGGTATCGCGGGTTTCACTTTTTCGAGATCGAAAAGTGCATCGCCTGCGACCAGTGCGCCAAGGCGTGTCCGATCGACTGCATCTACATCGAGAAGTCCGGCCCGCGGAAGATCGACAAGGCGACCGACGTGGCGGTGGGCGGTGCGATGACGCGGTATGCGATCGACTACGCCAAGTGCATGTTCTGCGGCTTGTGCTGCGACCCCTGCCCGACCGACTGCATCCACATGGGCAACATCCACGACATGTCGGGTTATGACCGCAACAGCATGATCGTCGAGTTCACGGAGCTGGCCAAGGAAGGTCACCAGACGCCGCAGCCGCTGTGGATGACCAAGGACAAGCCGCCGCGCTGGGCCGCGAAGCGGAAGAAGGAATGGGAGAACTTCGAGCGGTCGAACGACAAGCTCAGCGGCAACGTCGAGAAGCGGCGTGAGGAAATGGCCCTGGCGCTGACGGAGAGGCAGCCGGCGAAGAAGAAGTGATGTGGCACCTGAATGCGGGGGCGCTGAGGCGCTGAGGCGGTGGGGCGCGTCTTGCATCGACCCCGGCATGAATGCCGGAGCTCTGAGGCGGTTGGGCGCGGTTGGCGGATTAACCCCCGCATGAATGCCGGGGCTCTGAAGGGATAGACATGACGGGAACGCTTGCGACAACCGGGATCGACGTGGCCTCTGGCCAGGCGCTGCTCGCGCAGGTCGGCGAGAACGTTTCGCTGGTCTTCGGCATCATGATCTTCAGCCTGGCGGCGGTGGGCTTTGTGCTCGGAGCGCTGATCACCGGCAGCCTGCTGCGGCCGACGGTGCCTCACCCGGAGAAGGCGGTTGCCTACGAGTGCGGCGAGCCGGCCATCGGGTCCAGCTGGGTGCAGTTCGACCTGCGGTTCTACACCGTGGCGCTGATCTTTATCGTCTTCGACGTGGAGGTGGCGCTGCTGTGGCCCTGGGCGGTGGTGTTCAAGGAGATGGGCGGACCGGCGTTCTGGGCGTTTCTGTTCTTCTTCCTGCTGATCGCGATTCCGTTTCTGTACGAATGGAAGTCGGGATACCTGACCTGGGTGCGGTCGGCGGATGCGCAGCGGCGCGAGGATACGCTGGGGTTGGAGTAGGGAGTCGGCGTAGGGCTGTGTCGGAGCGGGGGGCTTGGCGACCGGCTGAGTTGCAGCAGGCGCCGACCTGCGCCTCTCGCGGTCGCGCGAGAGTCTTGGCGTGATGGCAGACAGCGGCGTGGCGCTACGGAGTTGAGAGCATGGCATTGCTGGCATCCGGTACGACCATCGAGAAGGCCCGCCGGGCCCTGCAGGAAATCGACCCGCCGTTCCTGCTGCGCAAGTACGAGGCCACGGTCGAAGACTACGAACTGCTCGCGGACGAAGACCTCCGGTGCGAGTTCCTCGACGGAGTTTTGCTTGTGCATTCACCGGCCACGATAGACCATGAGGACCGCTTGAGTTTCCTGCATGGGCTCCTGCGGATCTTCGTAGATGACCGGCAACTTGGGCGGGTCTTGGGCGCGAACGCCGTCATGCAGCTTGGCGACCGGCGATTCTGCCCGGATATTTCCTTCCTGAGGAAAGCCCATGCCCCCCGCATCCAGCAGGGCCAGGTGGTCGGGCCGATGGATCTGGCGGTCGAGTTTCTGTCCAAGAGCACGCGAGACTACGACCTGGGAGAGAAGCGAGCGGCGTATCGGGAGGGTCGGGTTCCGGAAATCTGGATATTCGACCCGCAGCGACGGGAGTTCCACGCGGATGTCCTCACGGGCGGAAGCAACGGTTCCCCGTCCTCCTATCGGACGGAAACGCTGCGGGAGGGGCGGTGGGCAAGTAAGGTGCTCGAGGGGTTCTGGTTTGATGTGACTTGGTTGTGGAAGGACCCGCTCCCCAACGTGCTCGAGTGCTACCGGGCCGTTGCTGGAGAACCGGCGACGGGTTCCGCCTGACGCCGAAGCGGGCGGGCGCGCAAGCGACGGCGCCGCGGCTTCGAGAGTCGATTTTTCCCGTCGCGGACGCTCTCAGAGCGTCTGGTAGTGGGGATAGTGTTATGAGCTGGATCGAAAACCGATTCGAGGAAGGGCTGATTATTACGTCGCTGGACTGGATCCTTAACTGGGGCCGGATCCACAGCGTGTGGCCCATGACGTTCGGGCTGGCGTGCTGCGCCATCGAGATGATGGCCGTTGGCGCGTCGCGGTTCGACATCGACCGGTTCGGGGCGGGGGCGTTCCGGGCGACGCCGCGTCAGTCGGACCTGATGATCGTGGCCGGCACCGTGACCTACAAAATGGCCAGCCGGCTGAAGCGCCTGTACAACCAGATGCCCGATCCCAAGTACGTCATCGCGATGGGCGCCTGTACCGTCGGCGGCGGGCCGTACTTCAAGCATGGTTATCATGTCGTCAAGGGCGTCGACCTCGTGGTGCCGGTGGACATCTACGTCCCGGGCTGCCCGCCGCGGCCGGAGTCGCTGCTGGAGGGGCTGATGCGGCTTCAGGACAAGATCCGCCACCAGAGCCGGGCGAAGGATCCGCTGACGAAGGCGAAGGAGATGGCGCTGTCATGAGCAATGAGTTTACGGGCGTATTTGAGCGCGACGGCGAGTGGTACATCGCGTACTGCCCGGAGGTTCCCGGAGCCAACGGGCAGGGCGCGACGATCGAGGAGTGTCGCGACAGCCTGATCGAGGCGATCCGGCTGATTCTGGCCGACCGTCGCGACCGCGGGCTTGCGGCCGTGCCGGATGATGCGATTCTCGAGACGGTGACGGTCCGGTGAAACGGACGGCACTGTTGCGACACCTGCGACGGCACGGTTGCGTCTTGCTTCGCGAAGGATCGCGACACTCACTGTGGATGAACCCGGCGAACGGCGCCGTACAGGCAATCCCGCGGCACGTGGAGATTCCGGATCGTCTGGCCATAAGAATCTGCGACGGTCTTGGCGTACCGCGGCCGTGAGGCCGGTACTCAAACGTGAAAGGCGTCGGAATCGGCGACGAGTCTGGAGCGAGTTATGGTTGTCAGACAGTGGGATGAACGACCCTCCAGGTATGCGGGAATGCGGATGACGGCTGACGAATATCTCTCCCTCCCGGAGGACAGGGAGAGTCGATACGAACTCGTCGATGGAGTGGTTACGGTGACGCCCAGCCCGATGTTCGGTCATCAACAGATAGCGGCTGAAATCGAACGGCAACTCGGCAACTTTCTTCTCGAGAACCCGACGGGCGGCGTGGCACACGAGGTGGACGTCAAGCTCGGCGATGACCTCGTTTACTGCCCTGACGTGCTTTACGTAAAGGGAACCCTTACCGATCCGTTCAAGCGGCTGACGACGCCGCCGAATCTGGTCGTTGAGATCGCGTCGCCGTCGTCGGGCGAGTACGACGCCGAAACGAAGCGCCGCAACTACGAAGCCGCGGGTGTGTCTGAATACTGGCTGATCGATCCAGCCCGACGCGCGTTTCGTTTCTTGGTGCTGGAGGGTGGCGTGTATCGCGAGGTGAACGCAAGTGGCGACCGCTACGCGTCGTCCGTCCTGCCCGGTTTTGAGTTGGATTTGACGCTTATACGTCGGTTCTTTTGAAGTGTGCGAAATCGCCGCAGTCCGTGGGACGCGAACGGTGGATCACGCGATTCGGATGCGACATGCGAGGAAGCTGTCATGGTCGTCAGACATCACGGTGATCGCGAGGCCCGATATGACGGGCTGCGGATGACCGCCGACGAGTACATGGATCTGCCGGAGGATCCTCTGTTTCGCTATGAACTCATTGATGGCGTCGTAGTCATGACTCCCAGTCCGGCATTCGAGCATCAAAGCACCATCGCGGAAATTGTCGCCCAATTCGTCGTCTTCTTGCGCGGCCGAGATGCAGGTCAGGTCGCCCTCGAATTGGACGTTAAGTTGCGCGACGATCTCGTTCGCCAACCAGACGTCGTGTACTTTCGCGAGGGCAAGGTACAGCAGGTTCGCGCGAAGGTCAGGCCCGTGCCTGATATCGTCGTCGAGATCGTGTCCCCGGATTCGTGGGAACGTGATCACGTCACCAAGCGAGCTGACTACGAGGCGGCCGGCGTGGGAGAATATTGGATCATCGACACGGAGCGAAACGCGTTCACATTCCTCGTGCTTGACGATGGGGTGTACAGGGAGGTTGAGGCGGCGGGCGACCGGTATGCGTCGACCGTCCTGCCGGGATTCGAGTTGGACCTGGCGCTGGTTCGAGCCTGTTTTTGACGGTGCGATGCGATAGGGAGAATCCCAAATGACGATCGAGACAGTTCGAGACGTCCTTGCCACCCGGCCGTTCGAGCCCTTTAAGATGCAGTTGGCCGACGGCACGACGGTGGACATCGCCCATCCGGACATGGACGCCTTTCACCCGAGCAGCCCGCGAACGCTGCACGTGGCGCTGCCCGACGGTCGATTCAAGAAACTCGATCTGCTGCTGGTTGCCGCGATTCATGTGGCAAGTGGCGCGAAGTGAGGGCGTGAACATTGGCGTTTGCTCGGAGCAGTCGGATGACCCTCGAACAGTTGCGCAAGGCCGTGCGGGCGGAACCGTTCCGGCCGTTCACGATATCGCTGGCGGACGGTTGGCGGTTTCACGTTCCGCACCGCGAGTTCCTGTGGATTCCACCGTCGGCCTCGCGGACGTTCAATGTGGATGGCCCGGGCGAAGATAATCAGAGCATCGTAGATCTGCTGCTCGTCAGGTCGCTCGACTTTGGCCACGGCGACGGCGCAGCGGCGCCGCCAAAGCAGGGCGAGCGGAAACCTCAGTGACTTGAGCACGTAAGTAATCAGGAGATGGCGTCAAGATCATGACTCCGGAATCTATCTGCCACATTGTCAAAGAGCAGTTCGGCGACGCCGTAGCGGACGCTGAGCTGGAAAGCCGGCATCCCCACGTCCGGATCGGCCCCGAGCACAGCGATCGCTGGCCGGAGGTCGCCCGCTTCCTGCGCGACGATCCGCGGCTGCAGTTCAACCTGCTGCGGTCGATCACGGCGCTGGACCTGCTGGCCGACAACAAGCTCGCCTGCGTGTACGACCTGCTTTATGTGGACACCGGCGCGGACTGCGACAAACTGATCACGGCGACGCGTGAGTTCGCGGTGCGGGTGGTGGCGGATCGGGACGATCCGCACATTCCCAGCGTGGCCGACGTCTGGCCGGCCGCGGACTGGCACGAGCGCGAGGCGTTCGACATGATGGGCATCACGTTCGACGGTCACCCCGACCCGCGGCGGATCCTGTGCCCGGACGACTGGGAAGGTTATCCGCTGCGGAAGGACTACGAGTTCCCGCTGGAGTATCACGGCATCCCGGCGACGACGGAGTTTGAGCTGACGAATCCGCGACACTAGTCGGGAATGGCGAATGTCGAATAGCGAATAACGAATGAAGACGAAGGCTGCCGCGGCCCGCCTGGCTGCGGCCGGCAGGATGATCATGCTTCGATCGCTGCATACCATCCCAACTCCTGATGACCTGGTTACGATCGTCCGCAAGCCAGGCGAGCCGGATTGGGTGGAAAGCGAGATCCCGTTCGGCAAGGCGCACCGCAGTCGCGCCTTGCCGGGGTTTGCATTGAACTTTAAGCGTCTCAAGCGAGACTGGAACGAGAAATATGGCCGAAAGCGTACTTGAGGCTCAACCCGACCTCCTCATCGATCACGACCGCCGCGAGCAGGGCGACGTTTCGACCGAGGAGATGCTCGTCAACATGGGTCCGCAGCATCCGTCCACGCACGGGGTTTTGCGGGTTGTTCTGCGCACGGACGGTGAGATGGTGCTGGAGGCGATCCCGCACATCGGCTACCTGCACCGCTGCGCCGAAAAGATCGGCGAGAATCTCCAGCCCTACCAGTACATCCCGTACACCGACCGGATGGACTACCTGGCGGGGATGAACAACAACCAGGGCTTCGCTGTCGCGGTCGAGCGCCTGGCCGGCCTGGTGGTTCCGCCGCGGGCGCAGTGCATCCGTGTGATCTTCGCGGAACTCAACCGCATTGCGTCGCACCTGGTGTCGCTGGGCACCTACGGTCTCGACATGGGGGCGTTCACCCCATTCCTGTATGCCTTCCGTGAGCGCGAGCGCATCCTCGACCTGTTCGAGGCGGCCTGCGGCGCCCGGTTGACGTACAGCTACATCACGGTGGGGGGCGTCCACGACGATCTGCCGGACGGCTGGACGGACGCCTGCCTCGAGTTTCTCGATTACTTCGAGCCCAAGATCGACGAGTACAACAACCTGCTGAGCTACAACCACATCTTCCTCAAGCGGACGTCGAACATCGGCGTCATCTCGGCGGAGGAGGCGGTGGCCTTCGGCCTGACCGGCCCCTGCCTGCGGGGCAGCGGCGTACGGTTTGACCTGCGCAAGACGTTGCCGTACGACGGGTATGAGCAGTACGAGTTCGACGTGCCCATCGGCCACAACGGCGGCGAGGAGGGTTTCCCTCGCGGCGTCGTGCTCGGCGACTGCTGGAACCGGTACTACGTCCGCGTGCTGGAGATGACGCAGTCGGTGCGGATCATCCGTCAGGCGATCGAGCGACTGCCCGAGGGTGACACCGAGGCCCCCAAGAGCAAGAACGTAAAGCTCCCGGAAGACGAAGTCTACGTCGAGGTGGAAAACCCGCGCGGTCAGCTCGGGTTCCTGGTCGCCGGAGACGGCTCGCAGATCCCGGCCCGGGTCAAGGCGCGGGGGCCGAGCTTCTGCAACCTGTGCATCACCACCCACGTCGCCCGCGACTGCCTGCTGGCGGACGTGCCCGCGATCATCGGCAGCATCGACGTGGTCATGGGCGAGGTCGACCGGTAGTCTGACGGATTTGTGCGAGCGCGGTCTCTCGCTACAATCCGCGTCCTGATTTTCCGCAAGCCCGGTGTGGCTTGATCGTGTCGCCGTCCGTCGGCGGACAGTGTGGAGCGCTTTGGTGACGCAGTTCGCCGTACCCTGGAGACCCCCGGCGCCCCCGGTGAATTACCGCGTGCCGCTGCGCCTCAGCGCCGTAGCCGTGCTGCTGATCGTGGTCGGGCTGGCTGGGCCCTGGCTGATCGGCGTGCTGGCTGGCCTGGTGACGCTGGACGTGCCTGACCCGGTGGCCGTGTTCCTTGGCCGCGTCGGTCCCTGGGCAACGGCGGCGCTGGTCTTCCTGGCCGCGTTTGTCGTCAATACATGGCGAAGCTGGGGAAAACCCCTGCAGCGCATGGCCGGGATGATCCTCGTCGGCGCGATCGTCAGCGTCTGCGTGGGGACGTTTGCCGTCCGTGCGTACTTCAACTGGCTGGACGGCCCCTTCATGGCCGCCGCGGACGACCCGGCCGCGGCCACCTGGTTCGATGGCGCGTTGACCTTTCGCGAGATCACCGCGAATCAACCGGAGTGGGTGCCGGGCTGGGCGGCCTGCTTCACCTGGGCGTTTCAGTTCCCGGCCGTGCGGGACATCTTCGCCCTCCTCGTGCTGTTCGGCTTCATCAACATCATTCCGGCGTACCTGATCTGGTGGGAGCGGAAGATCGCCGGTCGGATTCAGTCGCGCCTCGGCCCGATGCGGGTGGGCATGTGGCACGGCTGGGCTCAGACCGTCGCCGACGGCATCAAGCTGGTTCAGAAGGAAGATCTGATCCCGGCCGAGGCGGACCGACCGCTGTTCCGGCTGGCGCCCTACCTGGCATTCGTTCCTGCGGCCGCGGCCTTTGTCGCGTTGCCGTTCGGGGCGCAGTACGTCTTCCGCGACCTCGACGTGGCGCTGGTGTTCATCCTGGCGATTCTGGGCATCGAGGTGGTCGGCGTGATCATCGCCGGCTGGGCGTCGAACAACAAATGGAGCGTCTACGGCTCGATGCGCGAGGCCTGCCAGATGGTCTCGTACGAGATTCCGATGGGCCTGGCGCTGATGCTGCCGGTCATCGCGGCCGGGTCGCTGAAGCTGTCGGCGATCGCTGAAGATCAGGGGAACTGGTGGAACTGGATGGCGTTCCGCAATCCGTTCCTGTTTGCCGGGTTCGTGACCTACTTCATCGCGGCCCTGGCGAACTGCAAGCGGGCGCCGTTCGATCTGCCCGAGTCCGAGAGCGAACTGGTCGCGGGCTTTCTGACCGAGTATTCGGGCTTTCGCTGGTGCCTGTTCTTCTTCGCCGAGTATTGCGCGATGTTCCTGGTCGCGGGGCTTTGCACGATCCTCTACCTGGGCGGGTGGAACTCCCCCTTTGGCGACTCGTTGACCTCGGGGCCGCTGTGGTTCGTGCTCAAGTGCGTCTTCCTGCTGTATTGTCAGCTCTGGGTTCGTTGGACGCTGCCGCGCATCCGGATCGACCAGGTGCTGTACGCCTGTGTGCAGGTTCTGCTGCCGCTGACGATGCTGCTGCTGGTCGGCAATACGATCTGGGTCTGGGCGGATACGTCGGACAGCGCCGCGTGGGCGAACGTGGCGACCGTGGTGAAGTACATCCTCGGCACGATTGGCCTGTTCTTTGCAGCGGGGTTCGTCGTGATCGCCATCGGCGGTTTCATCCGGCGGCGGCAGTTGGTCGGAACGCTTTCGGTGGATCCGCTACCCGCTGGGTAGACGGATCAGGGAATAGGGAGTCAGGGAGTGAGGGAGTCAGGGAAGAGAAGAGGGGACGCGGGCGCCGTGGACGTAAGCGGGTCCACTCGTACGCGTCAGCCCGGTGTCAGTCGCGACATGACAAGGTCCGCCACTTTGACTCTTCCCTTACTCCCTTACGCCCTTACTCCCTCACTCCCTTGCCGGCCGCGCCTGCGGCGCCTGGGAATTGCGTTCGTCGCGGTCACGGCGCTCGCCGCCGCGGCGCCCGCGATGGCGCAATCGTCTGCCGCGACGCCGGCGCCCGCGTGGTACGGGCAGGCGTTCGAGGCGGCGATGTTCTATCTGTTCGCGGGGCTGACCATCGGCTCGGCGCTGGCGATTTGCCTGGGGCGGAACATCGTCCGCATGGCGACTGCGCTGTTCTTCGGTCTGGGCTCGGTGGCGATGCTGTATTTTCTGCTGGCGGCGAACTTCATCGCGGCCATTCAGTTGATCGTGTACGTCGGCGGCGTGCTGATCCTGCTGATCTTCGGCGTCATGCTTACCAGCAAGTCGCCCTGGGCGCGGTTCGAGCCGAAGCGCGGAGAGATGGTCGCGGCCGGGCTGGTGTGCGTGTCGCTGCTGGTCTGTCTGATCCTGCTGCTGACCGGGGCGGAGTGGAAGACTTCGCCTGTGGCGGCGGCCGGGCCGGAGGTCCGAGATCTTGGCAAGCGGCTGCTGACGTACTACCTGGTGCCGTTCGAGGCGGCGGGTGTGCTGCTGATGATCGTGATGGTGGGAGCGGCACATTTGGCGCGGCAGGAGAAGTAAAGGCAGAAATGTCGAATGGCGAATGTCGAATGGCGAAAGCAGAGTGGTGCCGTCGCGACGCGTTGAGCGGGATCGAGTCGATCCGTGACTCCGCGCGGGCTGAAGCCCGCGGCTCGCTGGCAGAGTTGCAGCGTGAATCATGTTTGAGATTGGCCTGAATCATTACCTGGTCGTCGCGGCGGTGCTGTTTTGCAGCGGCGTGTACACGATGACCACGAAGCGCAACGCCATCGGCGTGCTGATCGGCGTCGAACTGGTGCTCAACAGCGCGGCGATCAACCTGGTCGCGTTCGACCGCTATCGCGGCGGCCTGCTGGACGGGCAGATCGGAACGCTGTTTATCATCGTGCTGGCGGCCGCGGAGGCGGCGCTGGCGGTGGCGATCTGCATGAACTTCTACAAGAACCTGGCGACGGTGGACGTGGACCGGGGCGAGACGCTCAAGGGATGAGTCACAAGTACGAAATCCTGCTGGCGGTCGCCGTCGTCCTGCCGTTTATCAGCTTCTGGGCGCTGGTCTTTGCCGGTCCGAAGCTGGGCAAGCCGAAGGCGGGCTGGTTTGCCGTGGTGCTGGGCATGGGTTTGCCGTGCGTCCTGGCGACGATTGTGCTGATCGGCTGGGGCCTGTTCGAAACGCCCGAGACCCGGGCCGCACTGACGGCAAACGCCTATCGATTCGACTGGGCGATGCTGGGAAGCGTGCCGCTGACGATCGGGGTCAAGCTCGACTCGCTGACGGTGGCTATGTTCTTCATGGTCACGTTCGTCGCGACCAACATCTTCGTGTTCAGCGTCGGCTACATGGCCGGGCACAGCGACGAGGTGGATCGTCAGTGCAAGTACTGGCGGTTTTTCGCCTACCTGTCGCTGTTCGGGTTCAGCATGTTGGGGCTGGTCGTCTCCAGCAGCCTCCTCTTCCTGTTCATCTTCTGGGAACTGGTCGGCCTGTGCAGCTATCTGCTGATCGGCTACTACTTTGACCGCGGCTACGCCTCCCGGGCCAGCATGAAGGCGTTCATCACCAACCGCGTCGGCGACTTCGGCTTCATTGCCGGGCTGATGATGGTGGTGACGTTCTTCGGCACGTTCGATCTGGACCAGGCGGCGGTCACGTTTGAGAAGGCGGCTCAAAAGGCTCACGCGACACCGCTGGCCCACGACACGACATTCACCGCGAACTACCTCGCCGGCGCGCCTGCCGAGTTGAGGGCCGAGATCGATCGCAACGCCGAGACCGGAGCCAGACTCTTCGGCTACAGCGTCTGGGGCGTCGCGGCCGTGACGCTGATGGGCGTCGGTCTGTTCTGCGGGGCGACGGGCAAAAGCGCCCAGTTCCCGCTGCATGTGTGGCTGCCGGATGCGATGGCCGGCCCGACGCCGGTCAGTGCTTTGATCCACGCCGCCACGATGGTCGCGGCCGGTGTGTACCTGGTGGCCCGCGTGTTCCGGCTGCTGACGCCGGAAGCGCAGATGTTCATCGCCACCATCGGCTGTATCACGCTCACCGCCATGGCGCTGATCGCCATCGTGCAGACTGACATCAAGAAGTGCCTGGCGTATTCGACGCTGTCTCAGCTTGGGTACATGATCTTCGGCATGGGTATCGGCGCCTGGACGGCCGCGCTGTTCCACCTGATCACGCATGCCTTCTTCAAGGCGATGCTCTTCCTCGGCTCCGGCCAGGTGATCGAAGGCTGCCATCACGAGCAGGACATGCGGAAGATGGGCGGGCTGCGGACGAAGATGCCGTGGACCTGCTGGACGTTCTTCGTCGGTGTGCTGGCGATCGCCGGCGCGGGCATTCCGGGGATGCACCTTGGCCTGGGCGGTTACTTCAGCAAGGACGAGATTCTGGCGGTCGGGTTTGACCGCATGGACAACTGGCACGGCTTCGGCGGGCAGGACACCCACGGCGCGGATGAACATGCCGCCGCGGACGGTCCGGGGATGCCCGGCGCGGACAGCGAGCCGCGGGCTTCAGCCCGCGCGGACGTTCTGCTCGCCAGTCGCGACAAGCTCGAGCACGAAGATTCGACTGGCTCGGTAGCCGATCCGAGGATGGGCGCCTCAGCGAAGTCGGAAGATCCGCGCGGGCTGAAGCCCGCGGCTCGCCGACGACCCGTCGGCGATATCGACGGCAATCCGACGGTGGCGCTCGCGTCGTTCGAACCTCCCGCGCACGACGCGGCGGACCACGCGGGCGATACCCAGCCTCACGAACCGCCGACCGCAGCAACGGCGCACGGCGCAGGCGAGCACGCTAAGGCGGCGCACGGCGGCCGTCACGGCTCGACGTTCAAGAACCCGATTGCCGCCCGGACGAAGGCGCTGCCGTGGTGGATGTTCGCGCTCGCGATCGCCACTGCCTACATCACGCCGTTCTACATGTTCCGCTGCTGGTGGCTGACCTTCATGGGCAAGCCGCGCGATCATCACGTGCATGACCACGCCCATGAGTCGCCGCTGATGTACATGCCGCTGGTGGTGCTGGCGGTGGGAACGGTCGTCGCCAGTTACTGGATATTCCCCGACCTCATCCGCGGTGAGGCGCCGGCGGCGACGGACGCTGCCATGGTCGTCGCCGTGGACGGCGTGGCTCACGATTCGACCGACGCCGTGCTGGCGATGGACCACTCCAACGACCCGCACGCGGCGATGATCACCTACGTCGGCTTTGCGTTCATCGTCGGCTTCGTGATCGCCTGGGCGGTCTACCGCAACGGCCTCGACCTGGCCGAGCGCATCCGCCGCATTCCGCCGGTCGCGTTCGTCCACATGGTGCTCGAGAAGAAGTACTTCTTCGACGAGATCTACGACTTCGTATGGGTCAAAGGCTGCCTGATGGTCGCCGGTCTGTGCCGGTTCTTCGATACGTACGTGGTTGACTCGATTTTCAATCTGCTGGCGGCCGTGACGGAGCGCCTGGCGAACTTCTCCGGACGCGTGCTGGACGCGCACGGCGTGGACGGCTTCTTCCACGGCGTTCGCGAGTCTGTGTACGACCTGGCGGCCGCGTTGCGGTCACCGCAGTCGGGGCACATTCGTCGTTACGTCGTGCTGGCCGTGGGCATGGCGACGCTTGCCGTGATGGGTCTGCTTGTGTATCCATCGCTGTCCGAAGGGTTAGACCAGTTCATGCGCGGAATCGGCGAATCGGTCGGATGGGTCATTGTCGGGCTGGGTATCCTGGTCGGCGTGATCGTCATTCACCGGTTGACGTCCTGGGGCGAGCGGATGTTCGAGCGGCGAAAGAAGTCTACCGGCGAGCCGACGACATGGTAGGAAGAAATGGCGAATAGCGAATGTCGAATGTCGAATGGCGGGAATGAGTACAGCGAGGGTGGTCGTCCTCACGGATCGAGTCCTGGCCTCATAGCTTTTGAGTAGTGTGATGAATATATTCGGCGATCATCTGCTGACGTTGATTATCTTTCTGCCCACGATCGGAGCGCTGCTGTGCCTGGTCGTCCCGCGGGCACAGGTGCGACAGGTGGCGCTGGCGGCGACCGTGCTGGCGTTTCTGGTCTCGCTGGTGCTTTTTCCGTCGTTCATCAACGGCGGCAGCGATCCGGAGGGCACCTTTGGCGCTCAGTACGGGGCGTTGAAACACGTCTTCCGGACCGATTGGATTACGGGCGAGCGATTTAACGTCGAGTACTTCGTCGGCGTCGACGGACTGAGCTTCCCGCTGGTCGTGCTGACCACGTTCGTCAGCCTGCTCGCGTGCCTGGCAAGCTGGAACTTCGACTCGTGGAAGATTCACAAGGGAATCCGCGCGTACTTTGCGCTGTTCCTGCTGCTGGAAACAGGGATGATCGGCGTCTTCCTGGCGCTGGACTTCTTCCTGTTCTACATCTTCTGGGAGATCATGCTCCTGCCGATGTACTTCCTCATCGGCGTGTGGGGCGGTCCGCGGAAGGAATATGCAGCCATCAAGTTCTTCCTGTTCACGCTGGCCGGCTCGGTGCTGATGCTGGTGGCGCTGGTGGCGGTCTACTTCTACAGCGACCGGGCGATCAGCGACGCGACACGTGCGACGGAAGGCCAGGCGTCGCAGGCGTTCGTCGCCAGCGGCTACCGCACCGACGCTTTCGTCGAGCACGGCACGTTCGACCTGATTGAACTGGCCACGAACCCGCAGATTCAGGCGCACTTCGACAAGGAGAGCACGACGCTCCTGGGCGTGCGATTCGCCCCGTTGATGTTTGTTTTCCTGTTCATCGGCTTCGCGGTGAAGTTACCCTCCGTTCCCGTCCACACATGGTTGCCCGATGCGCACGTGGAGGCCCCGACGCCGATCAGCATGATCCTGGCGGGCGTGCTGCTGAAGATGGGCGGGTACGGATTCCTGCGCCTGTGCTACCCGATCTTCCCGGCCGGCGGGCATGATTATGCGTTTCTGCTGGCGCTGATCGGCGTCATCAGCATCATCTACGGTGCGCTCTGCGCCATGGCCCAAACGGACTTCAAGAAGCTCGTCGCGTACAGCTCCGTGTCGCACATGGGCTACGTCCTGCTGGGCATCGCGGTCATGACGGAGACCGGTTTCCAGGGCGCCATGTTCCAGATGATCGCCCACGGCGTTTCGTCGCCGATGTGCTTCTTCCTGGTCGGCGTGATTTACGACCGCGCTCACCATCGTGAGATCAACCGCTTCGGAGGCCTGTGGCTGACGATGCCCAAGTACGGCACGATGGCGACGATCGGGTTCTTCGCGTCGCTGGGTCTGCCGGGCCTGTGCGGTTTCATCGGTGAGTTGTGGGTGCTGCTGGGCGTGTTCCAGGCGGGTCAGCTGCATGGCACGGCGATGCCGTGGGCCTACCCGATGGCGATCGTCGCGGCCGCGGGCGTGATCCTGACCGCCGGGTACATCCTGTGGATGATCCGCCGCGTGTACCTTGGACCCGAGAAGGACGAATACAAGGGATACCCCGAAGCAAACGCCCGCGAGATGGGCATCCTCGTTCCGTTCGCCGTGCTCTGTATCGTGCTCGGCCTGTTCCCCGCGCACACGATGTTCAACTTCTGCGCCGGAACGCTGAACCACATCGTGGCCGCGGTTGCTCCGGTCGGGTCGTAGAATGGCGGAATGGCGGAATGGCGGAAGGGAGTAAGGGAGTGAGGGAATGAGGGAGTCAGGGAAGACTTCGGAGAGGGATTGGTGCTTTGAAATGGGCGCCGGAGGACAGCGTACTTCGGGCGCGGATCAGGTGTCAGGACGCGGATGTCAGGGTTAGGGAGTGAGCGGGTGCGGCGACTGATGAGCTTCGGCAATTCGGAATTCGATGTTCGTCGACTTCGTTCTTCCCTGACTCCCTTACTCCCTCACTCCCTCATTCCCTTCGACCCGAACCGGGTCGAGAGGCGGTAGCAAGCAGTGGGAATACTCGCAGCAGACAACATCTGGGCCGGGATGGACGCGGCCCGAGACCTTCCGCGGCTGGCGCCGGAGCTGGCGCTCATCGCCACCATGCTCGGCATCGTGGCGGCGCCGATCCTGCTCGGCCGCGGCGCGCGGACGATTGCCGCCGTGGCGGCGGTGGGCATCGCGACGGCCATCTGGATGGTGATTCGCACCGCCGGCATGGTGGAGGCGAACGGGCCGATGAGCGCCCTGACGCCCGATCCCAACGGCGGCATGATCGTCGTCGACTCGATCGCGGTTTTCTACAAGTTCCTGTTGCTGATCTTCCTGGCCGGCGTGACGTATTTGTGGTGGATCGGCAGTGCGGATCAGGAGCGTGACGCGCCCGAGTTCTTTATTCTGCTGATCGGCAGCGCGCTGGGCATGGCGCTGATGGCCGGCACGACCAACCTGCTGATGATGGCGGTGGCGATCGAGACGGCCTCGCTGCCGAGCTATGCGATTGTCGGCTTCAACAAACGCGATGCGAAGGCGGCGGAGGCGTCGCTGAAGTACATGGTGTTCGGCGCGATCAGCGCTGCGGCCATGCTGTACGGCATCAGTCTGATTTACGGCCTGACCGGGTCGCTGGAGATGGCGACCGTCGCGCCCGCCGTGATCGACGCGCTTTCCGGCGGCAATGCGCTGCTGACAGGCATCGCGCTCCTGCTGATTCTTGCCGGTGTTGCGTTCAAGATCTCGGCCGTGCCGTTCCACTTCTGGTGCCCGGATGCATTCGAGGGCGCCAAGATCGAGGTGACGACGTGGCTGAGCGTCGCGAGCAAGGCCGCGGGTCTGCTGCTGCTGTGGCGGCTGGTCAACGCGTTCTGCTCCGCCGTGCCGACGCCCCAGGCAATGACGGTCATCCGCCCGCTGGCGTGGGGGATCGGCATCATGGCGATCATCACCGCCACCTGGGCGAACTTCGCCGCCTATCAGCAGACCAGCGTCAAGCGCCTGCTGGCTTATTCGTCCATCGCCCACGCGGGCTACATGCTCATGGCGGTGGCGGTCTTGATTCACCCGGACGATCTGCTGATCGACCTGAGTTTCCGCGAACTGGGTTCCTTCCCGCATCCGGGCGTCAGTGCGCTATTGGCTTACCTGGTCATTTATCTGTTCATGAACCTGGGGGCGTTCGGCGTCGTGGCCCTGGTGAACTGGGACTGCGGGAACGACAACATCGAGTCCTTCAACGGCTTGATCCGTCGGGCTCCGGTGCTGGCGGTGTCGCTGGTGCTGTGTCTGGTGTCGATGGTGGGCCTGCCGCCGCTGGCGGGTTTCGTGGGCAAGTGGTGGATTCTCGTCGCCCTGGCGGAACAGGCGGCCGATCCGATCTCGCGCGCGGCGCTGACCATGCCCGACGGGCAGATTGTCAACACGCTGGGCTGGACGCTGATCACCGCGGCCGTGCTCAACACGCTGTTCAGCCTCTACTATTACATGCGGCTGGTGGTAGAGATGACGCTAAAGGACGACGGCCGGCCGCGGGTCGGGGCGCCGCTGGGCGGCACCGTGCTGGCGGGGGCCTGCGCGTCGCTGCTGATCGTGCTGTTCGTCCTGGTCGGCCCGCTCAAGACGCAGACGGACAAGTACGCCACGCGGCCGTTTGATCCCACCCGCGTAACGCGGGTCGCCGGCGATGCGCCGCCGGCGCTGGCCTCCACGGCGGATTCTCCATGACACCGAACCCGACCGTCGACATCCTCAACATGCTGCTGGCGGCCGAGCAAAGCAGCGCCATCGAGCGGCTGCGCGAATCGACCGTGTTCGTAAGCTGGGCGTCGGCCGACGAATATCCGATCGTCAAGCGCATCGCCCGCGAGACGAACGAGCACTGCGCCTGGCTGGTGGATCTGATCGACCGCAACCACGGCTACGTCCGCCCGCGCGCCGGCGATCTGCGCACGGCCGACATGCACTTTCAGGAACTGGACTACCTGCTGCCGCGCGTAATTGAGCACGAACGCTCGACGCTCAAGAAGTATGAGGCGGCCGCGGCGAAGCTGGCGAACCAGCCGGAGGCGGCGGCCGTCATCAACCGGATCGCCGCCCGCCGTCGCGATCAGCTTGCGACGCTGGAGAGCTTCCTGAAGAAGCGCGCCGCCCAGCAGGCGTGACGCCGGTGCGCGTCACTGGAGCGACCTGGAGTCGCTGGCGCCGCTGCCCGGTGCGCAGTGCAAGGCGTGACGCGGTGACACCGCGTGCGGTGATGCGGGGTGCCACTTGGTGCCACTGCTCTTGAGCAGTGCCGAGGGGTGACGGACGTACGTACCCGGGAAGCTCACTGCTCAAAGAGCAGTGGCACCCACTGGCACCACGCCAGCGGTGATGCCCGGGCGGCATGGGTGAAGAACACTGCGCCCAGAGCAGTGGCACCAGGTGTATTCCCTTCCGCCAGCGACGGATACCATGGTGATCGACCTTCGAAGCGATACCGTCACCCGCCCGTCGCCGGGCATGCGCAAGGCGATCGCCGAGGCGGTCGTCGATGACGATGTGCTGGGCGACGACCCGACGGCCGCCCGGCTCGAGGCGCGCGTCGCGAAGATGTTCGGCAAGGAAGCGGCCATGTTCGTCCCGTCGGGGACGATGGCTAATCAGATCGCCATTCGCACGCTGACCGAGCCGGGCGACGAGATCATCGCCCACGAGCACAGTCATATCTACTTGTACGAGGGCGGCGCCCCGTGCGCGCTGTCGGGCTGCTCGGTCAAGCTGCTGCCCGGCGAGCGCGGCGTGTTCGACGCCGCGGCCGTGCGCGGCGCGATGCGGGCGATCAACAACCATTTCCCGCGCACGAAGCTGGTCGTCATCGAGAATACGCACAACTTCGGCGGCGGGGCGGTCTGGCCGCTGGAGT
Organism: uncultured Phycisphaeraceae bacterium; assembly: GCA_964648365.1. Classification (GTDB taxonomy): domain Bacteria; phylum Planctomycetota; class Phycisphaerae; order UBA1845; family UBA1845; genus SURF-32. The sequence goes on along the minus strand of CAZYLK010000010.1, from coordinate 36,147 downwards.
CCATTGCGGAAGTGTGCGGCGCGGCTCGCGAATTGGGCCTGCGGCTGCACCTCGACGGCGCCCGCATCATGAACGCCTGCGCGGCATCCGGCGCGTCGCCTGCGGACTACGGCCGGCATTTCGACACAATCTCGATGTGCTTTTCCAAGGGTCTGGGGGCGCCGGTCGGTTCGATCCTGATTTCCAGCGCCGACCGGATCGAGCGGGCGGACCGGTTCCGCAAGATGTTCGGCGGCGCTATGCGGCAGGTGGGTATTCTCGCCGCCGCGGCGGAGTACGCCCTGGATCACAACGTCGAACGCCTGGCGGAAGATCACGCCAATGCCCGCCGCCTGGCCGCGGCGCTGGCTGCGCGGCCGTGGGCGGTCATCGACCCGGCAGGCGTGCAGACGAACATCGTGTACTTCGACGTCACGCCGGAGGCGGGCACGGCCGCGCAGGTGTGCGAGAGGCTCAAAGCCCGCGACGTGTGGATGCTGCCGGCCGCGCCGCAGCGCGTGCGGGCCGTGACGCATCTGGATGTGTCGGCCGCGGACGTTGATGCTGCCATCGCCGCGGTGAGGGAAATCGGCTGACGCCGGCCGTCGCCAGTCTTCGAGCCTCGTCCCTTTGTCAATTCCGTCACGGCCCTCTACAACATCTGCGTCATGCTTCTTGATCTGACTCAAGCCGACCGTTCATGGCAGGACGTCTATCGCCTCTGCGTCACCTTCATCGTGCCCCGTCCGATTGCGCTGGTGTCGACCGTTTCGCAGGACGGCGTTCGCAATCTCGCTCCGTTCAGCTTCTACAACATGGTTTCGGCCAACCCGCCGGTGGTGATGTTCTGCCCCGGCACGCCGTCGAAGGGGGGCAAGAAGGACTCGCTTCGCAACGTCGAGGAGACGGGCGAGTTCGTCGTTGCGGCGGTTACGCAGGCCATGGCCGACCCGATGAACCAGAGCAGTGCGACGCTGCCGCCGGAGGTGGATGAGTTCGAGTACGCCGGCTTCACGCCGCGGGCCGCGCTGCACGTGCGGGCGGCGCTGGTGGCGGAGTCGCCGGTCAACATCGAGTGCCGCCTGGAGCGGATCGTCAGCTTCGGCGACCAGCCGGGGGCGGGCAACGTGGTTTTCGGACGCATCGCAGCGATTCACGTGGACGACGCGGTGCTGGCCGACGACGGCCTGTGCGATCCGCTCAAGCTCGACGCCGTCGCCCGCCTTGGCAGGCTGTCGTATTCCCGTACGCGGGACGTGTTCGACCTGCCGCGGCCGCGGTAGGGGGTGTGTCATCCGGCTCGCCCGACCAAATGCGCGGGGGGAGCGGCCGTTCGGAGCCGTCTTGGGCAGCGAGTCCGTAGCGCGCAGGTGGGGCGCACCGCTGGTCGGCACAGGACTTGCAACCTCAGCCGGTGGCGGTAACAGTCCGATCAACCTCCGGGGAACTGCCGCATGGAAGCAACCATCACGAAGCTCATCTGGCTGGCCGTGATCATCGGCGTCACTCACACGGCCATGGGGCCGGACCACTACGTCCCGTTCATCGCCATGTCGAAGGCGGGCCGCTGGTCGTTTCGCCGCACCCTGCTGACGGTGTGGGCGTGCGGCCTGGCGCACGTGCTGTCGTCCGTGGCTATCGGCGGAGTGGGCATCGCGCTGGGCTGGGCGGTCGGCAGTATGGAGCTGTTCGAGTCGGCCCGCGGCGGGCTGGCGGGCTGGCTGCTGCTGGGGTTTGGCCTGGCGTACTTCGTGTGGGGCGTGCGGCGGGCCATCCGCAACAAGCCGCATGCGCACGTACACGTTCACGCGGATGGAACGGTCCACGCCCACGAGCACACGCATCACGGCGAGCACGTTCACGTCCACCATGCCGGGGTCCACGCCTCTTCGCCTGCCTGCGGCCAACCTGACGGCGGCGCGGCGCCGCTCCGTTCGACACCGAGTTCGAGCGGCGTCGAGACGGCAGTGCGCCCGGCCATGACCGGCTGGATCCTGTTTACGATTTTCATTTTCGGTCCGTGCGAGCCGTTGATCCCGCTGCTGATGGTTCCCGCCGCGGCACACACGTGGTGGGGGATCGTGGCCGTCAGCCTCGTCTTCGCCGTCGCCACGCTGGCGACGATGACCGCATTCGTGACGGTCGCGTATTACGGGTTGACCCGCGTGAATCTGCCCAGCCTCGAACGCTACACGCACGCCTTTGCAGGCGCAGCGCTGCTCCTGTGCGGACTGGCCATCAAGATGGGCCTGTAGCATGGCGCGGGGTGTGAGGGGCGTAAGGGCGTAATGGTGTGTAAGGGCGTGAGGGCGTAATGGTGTGTAAGGGCGTGAGGGCGTGAGGGAGAAAGGGAGAAAGGGAGAAAGGGAGAAAGGGAGAAAGGGAGAAAGGGGGAAAGGGGGAAAGGGGGAAAGGGGGAAAGGGGGAAAGGGGGAAAGGGAGTAAGGGAGTAAGGGAAGACTCGTCCGTCCACCTTCTTACCTTCTTACCTTCTTACCTTGTTACGTTCTTACCTTCTCGCCTCCGTGCCTCTTCGCCTATTGTCGCCTGCGCCTCCGCGCCACGTGGCTCCGCGTTCATGCCCCCCGGGCGCTGACCGTATTCGCTGCCTGCTCGCCCGCACCCCGGCTTGAAAGCCGGGGCTCTGAGGGGCTCGCGGCGCAGGCAAACGCGCTTCCCCTTCCTGCCTATGTGCCTTCGTGCCTGGGTGCCTCTCCTCCCCTTCGTGCCTGGGTGCCTCTCCTCCCTTTCGTGCCTTCGTGCCTTCCTGCCTTCGTGCCTGGGTACCTCTCCTCCCCGTCGTGCCTTCGTATCTCTCCTCCCCGTCGCGCCTCCGTACCTCTGCTCCCCTTGTGGCCCCGTGGCTTCTTCCGCTTCTTCCCCCCCGGACTTGACCGCCCGAGAATTCATGCTATACTGTTGATGTTCAAGGAACCTTTTTTGTGAAGGTGACTTTCGCGATGCAATCTCTGGCCCTGTTCCAGCTTATTCATGACTCGACGCACGCCGGCGCGGTTCAGCGCCCGTGCGTATTCATGTCGTGGATGGTCGTCCGGAATACGTGCCCCGGATATCCTCCGTAGGGATTGCACCGCACAAGCGTTCAAGCAAGCCCTGCGGAGACAGACCTCCGCGGGGCTTTTTTCATGGAATGACGTGTGTGACGCCGAGACAGCGTGAGCGGCGCGGGCGGAGGGTCCGCGCGCGGAGGGAGACAGCGGAATGAGCAGCCGGTTCTACACAGGTGACAGAATCTATCTTCGGGCGCTGGAGCCATCCGATGCGCCGATCGTGGCGCAGTGGTTCAACGATCCGCAGAACTGGGCCACGCTCGATCGCTGCCATCCGATGAGCGTCGTGCGTGAGACCGAGTTCATCGAGAACCTGTACAAGTCCCAGACCGATCTCGTGCTGGGCATCGTACGGGCGGCGGACGATCGGCTGGTCGGCGTCACCGGACTGCACCAGATCGACTCCGTCAGCCGGCGGGCGGTTTTTGGAATCGTGATCGGACGGGAGTTCCAGAACCTGGGGCTGGGCTCCGAGGCGGTGCGGCTGATGGCGCGCTACGCCTTCCGCGAGTTGAACCTGCACCGCATCAACCTGTCCGTTTACGCGTTCAACGCCCGCGGCGTGCGCGTCTATGAGCGAGCCGGGTTCGTGCGCGAGGGATGCTCACGCAGATCCAAGTGGCGCAACGGCGCGTTTCACGACGAACTGCACTACGGACTGCTCAGCGATGAGTTTGAGCAGATCGAGGAAGACGAACGCACGGAGGACGTGCGCCTGGCGTCGATGGCGACGTGAGTCGTTGCGGAAAGGTGTGGCGCCTCTGGCATCTGTGGCACCGGTTTCCACCCGGTGTCTGAATGAGTGTGGCGCCGGTTTCCAACCGGTGTCTGAAGAGTGTGGCACCGGTTTCCAACCGGTGTCTTCCTGGAATGCGGGAAACGTTGCGTCTGGGGAGGCGTCAGTGCCCGCAGGACAGATCTGAATCGCCCGTCGAAACGGGCGTTTGACAACACGGAACGCCGGCCTCCGGATGCCGCATGGCCCCGCACGCGACCGCACGGCGCGGCCGCCGCGAGACAGTGATGAAAGGAGGTGCGCGTTGGGTCGTAGCTTCGGCCGGTGTTCCGACGGATGAGGTTGGGCCGTGCGGCATCCTTTTTGTTTCCGTTCCAATGCAGTGATCCGACGGTCGCGTGCGCTTGCTGACGAGGGGCTTCTCCGGCGAGCGGGCGCGATCCGTCTATTGCAGGCGGCGCGATGGAATGCCGCGGACCCCGGGAACGCCGGGCTCCAGCCTGGCCGCCTGGGCAATCGTGCGTTCCCGCGTTGAGCACGATCGACGGTGCGGGTCGTCGCGCGGGCTGAAGCCACGCGGCTCGGAGGAACGGTCCGTGCCGCGGTTTGACACCGCTTCCGCGGGACTTCTAGAATGCCGCCGACGCGCGGCGCGAGCGCGTTCCGTGTTCGTTGAGCATGACGGCGCGGTCAAGCGCCGCGGCGACGTCCTCTCGAGTCTGCCCACCCTTGTGTGCGAGAACCGATGCGGCTGTCCGAACTCTGCAAGACGATCACAACGAACGGATTCCCCGCCGTCCTGCATGGCGCCGACGCCGAGGTGACCTCGGTCAGCACGCTCGAAGACGCGGGCGACGGCGACGTGAGCTTCCTTTCCAACGAAAAATATGCCCGCCTGCTGCCGGCGACACGGGCGACGGCGGTGATCGTCAAGCCGGGTCTTGTTGCGCCCGACGGGCTGACCACGATCCGCTGCGACGATCCCTACGCGGCCGTGACCGTGGCGATCATCGTGCTCCACGGCCACCGGCGGCACCCGCGCTGGGGGCGCGATCCGCGGGCCGCGATCGACCCCACCGCGGTGATCGGCGAGAACGCGCACATCGCCGCCGGCGCGACGGTGTGTGCGGACGCACGGCTCGGGGCGAACGTCACGCTGTATCCGGGCAGCTTCGTCGGTCCGCGAGCGCGGCTCGGCGATGACGTGGTGCTCTACCCGAACGTGGTGATCTACGACGACTGTGTATTGGGCGATCGCGTCGTGATTCACGCGGGGACCGTCATCGGCGAGGACGGCCTCGGCTATGCCCCGGTAGGCGACAAGTGGCTGAAGATCCCGCAGGTCGGGCGCGTGGTGATCGAGGCCGACGTGGAGATCGGCGCCCTGTGTACGATCGACCGGGCGACGCTGGGACAGACGGTGATCGGCTCGGGCACGAAGTTCAGCAACCTGATCGCGATCGGTCACGGCAGCCGCGTCGGGGCGGATTGCATGCTGGTCGCCCAGGTGGGCGTGGCGGGGTCGGTCACGATCGGCCGTCACGTGACCATCGCGGGGCAGGTCGGCTTCGCCGGCCATCAGACCATCGGCGACAATGCCCGCATCGGCGCCCAGTCCGGCGTCGCGGGCGACGTTCCGTCCGGCGCGGAAGTTCTGGGCGCGCCGGCCGTCCCGATCTCCGACGCGCGACGGCAGTACGCGGCCATCAAGAAACTCCCCAAATGGAGCCGGGAAGTCGGAGCGCGAATCGCTGAACTGGAACGCGAACTGGCGGTGTTGAAGCGGCGCTTGGAAGCGCAGTAGGCGCAGTGCCTTTTCGAATCACCCTGCGTCAGGTTGTGCGGGTGCCTGCGGTGGCGCCAGTCTGTCGAGCGCCGTCAGCCGCAGCACCACCGGGCAGTCCGGTCGCTGATTCTGCCACTGGTCGGCCAGCAGGCGGATTTCATCGACGCGGTCATCGGGCAGATCGTCGCACCACGCAATGAGGCGCTCCAGCGTGCGTTGAAGCAGATTCTCGTGCGCGCCGTCCGGAAGCGTGTCGTGCGGCAGGCGGGCGATGGACAGGGCCATCGTGGCCGCGCCGGGCGGATCGAGGCGCACGATGCGGTCGAGCGTGCGTTCGATCAGCGGCCAGGCGAAGGCGCATGCCAGTTGTGAGCGCTTCCACAGTTCGACCACGCGCATCCAGTATTGCTGCAACTGATCGATCGACGCCCGCTCGTACCACTTGAACAGGCCGGCGCCCACGTCGGCGACGAGGTCATCGATGATGCGGCCCTCGACGCCCTTGGCGGTCCGGTCGACGTATTCGTCGGCCATAGCCAGGAGTCGCGCGACGCCCGCGGTGCGACATTCCTCCAGGCAGAGGAACAGGCCGCCGACGCGATCAAGCCCGCGGGGCGTACAGTCTTCGAAGGGCTGGGCGGTTTGCCTGGCCAGCAGGGCTTCGTCGCCGCGCGACCAGCAGGCGGCGATGTAGCGCATCCAGTCAGAATCGTCTCGTGCGGCGTCGGATGCGGTGTGACTGCCGAACCAGTCGTCGGCCGATCCGCCTTCGATGGATCCGTCCGGGCGCAACAGCGCGAAGCTGTCCGGGATCATGGGCAGAGGTGCGTGGGCCGCGGCTGAGAGCACGTTCAGATCGCAGCAGCGCTGTACCGAGAACTTCAGCCCAGCCGATACCGACTGGCTGAGGCGCAACGGTCCGGGCAGGGCGTTCCAGATGATCTCGGCTGCGCCGGCGACTTCGCCCGGGGCGCACGCGACGAACTTGCGTCCGTGGATCACGCCCCAGACGGCGTTCATCAGCCAGCGGCCTTCACCGGTGGCGTCGATCGGTCCGGCGGCAGTTGCGCCTCGGCCGGCGTCCACGGCCAGCGTCACGGTGGGCAGTTTTTCCTTGGATTTGAGCCTGGGCTTCGTCAGCTCCAGCGCCTCGGCCGCGCGGATGATGGCGAACGGGCTGTATCCGAATGCGGCGAAGCCCTCGGCATCGACGATCAGGCTGTAGGTGTAGATGCGTTTGCCGCGGCCGGTGTGCTCGGTGCCGGCGCGGCAGGTCGTTGCGATGCAGAGGCGCCCGCCGGGCAGCGGATAGCACGCGATGCCCAGGGCCTCAGGACTCTCCTCGCACAGCGCGTCATGCGACGGCGCGTGCGTCGTAATGGCCTGCTTCTCGTCGCTGGTAAGGCCGGCGGAGGCCGCAATGATGCGATACCCCTCGCCCATCGGCGTGCGGACGGAGGTGAAGATGGCCTGGTCGAAGACGACCTCCGTGGCGTCCGCCCGGTTGGCGACGCTCCCACGACCCGCCGTCGCGCCAGAACCGAGTACGTTTAGAGTTTTGATAGAATCCACTCGAACGGTTCCAGGATGCCGCGCGGCGATACGTGCAATGGATGCGGAATGATGTTGCCCTCGTCGTCCTGCCCGTAGCCCAGCGCGCCGACGCAACTTGCGGCAAAGAACTCGTAGTGGGTGAAGCGCGTCTCGCAGAGGTTCCACACGCGGTTCAGGTTCGTGTGGGCGAAGCGGCGCGGATCGTCAAAGCTGTCCGGGCAATAGTCGGCCTTGCACAGCACGATGCCGACCGGCGCATCGATGCGCTGGCCGGGCTTGTTGGCGAAGACGCCGTCCAGGTAGCTCAGCAGCTTGAGCGCGAAGAAGTCCGGCTGCGGCGACCCTGCGGCCGCGACCGCGGCATCCACCAGCAGCAGGGCGCCGGCGCTTTTGTCCAGCAGGTTGCGAATGACGGTGTACGTCTTCGGCGCGGCGATTTCCGCCGCCAGCGCTTCGCCCGCCATGTCCGGCATGACCAGGTCGTAGAGCTTCGTGCCGCGCTTCTTGGCGATCTGATAGTAGGCCCAGTGCCACTGGTCGACTTCCGTGGGCGTCTTGGGCGGGAATTTGCGCGATGCCAGGTAGCTGATGACCGTATGCTGCAAGTTGACGGAGTAGGCGCCCTTGGGCACCGCCTCGAAGTCGCCCGCCCGCTTGGTGAGCATGTCGAGCAACATACCCAGGTAGACGGTCTTGCCGACGTTGCTGTCGCCGATGATGCTGACGATGCAGGGTTCGCGCTGCTGGACGTACGCCTCGTGGATCAGCGCCATCGGCGCGTAGCACTTGGTGCAGACCACGGCGTCCGGCTTGTTGGCCGTCTCGCAGATCAGGCACGGCATCGCGGCCGGGAGTGTCAGCGTCGTCGCCACGGGTCGGTTCGCTCCGTCAGTCGTTCAGCCAGACCGCCTGAGAAAGATCCATCGCGCATCGGAACCCGACGTTATGGGCCCGGGCCAGCGAGATCTGCCCGGTGCGAAATTCGGCGGTCGCCTGCGCCTCGAAGTACGTGTCGAACGCGGCCCCGCGGATCGTGTACATCGGCATTTCGCCGAACACTTCATTGCCGTCCTCGTCGGCGATCTGGAACTCGGTGGACGTCCACTCCCACACGTTTCCGATAAGCTGCAAGACGCGGTTCGGCGCGGCGCCGTCCGGATAGGCCCCGGCCGGGCAGGTTCCGCCGCGCCCGCTGAGCCAGATGTTGCAGCGCGTCGCGTCCATCGCATCGCCCCAGGGGAATCGCCGCAGGATGTCGGCGCTGCTCTTGATGTGCCAGCTCGCCGCCATCTGCCACTCGGCTTCGGTGGGCAGGCGCTGGCCGATCCACTTGGCGTAGGCCCGGGCCTCATACCAGCTTATGCCGACGACCGGATGATCCGACAGCCGTCGATCGTGGCGGCCGTCGCGCCAATAACGCGGGCCGGGGCGGTCGGTCTGGTCGTGCAGCTCGATCAGGTGCGGCCAGATGTCCTCGGGCCAGAGCTTCAGATCCTCGTAGCAGCCCGCGTCGACGAACTTCTGATACTGCGCGTTCGTGATCGTGTGGATGGCGAGCAGATACGGCTTGACCTCGGCATCCTCCTCCTCGTCGCCCGGCTGCGCGCTGAGTGTGCGGGCCACGTTGACGATCCCGTTCGGGACCAGTGCGAGCCGGTCTTCGAGGTGATGGACGGCCTCTTCGAGAATGGCGTTGCCGTCGGCGTGCTGCCGGGTGACCTCGCGGTCGTGGACGAGCACGGCAAATCGTTCCATCTGCAGCATGGCCAGCAGCGGATCGTCGGGATAGACCTCCTCGGCGGCGGGCTCGAACGAGACCTTCTTCGGCGCTGAGGCCTGCGGCGGGCCGGAGGGCGGACGCGAGGGCGCGTTCGTGGCTTCCTTCTGTCGTGTGAACAGTTTCAGTGCCATCGCGTGATTGATCCTCTACCGACCGCCGACTCTCTCGTGCCGGCGCCAACTCCGGCCGTGCCCGCGAACCTGCCCGCTGGTTATCGCCCCCATTGGGCGAACCGGGCGTGACCTGTCACACACCGATCGCCTTTCGCTTCGCGTCACGTCGGAGTTTCCTGAACATCCCGGCCTTTTCGTCTTCGACTTTCTGCTCTTCGGTCCTGGCCGGCGCCGCGGCCTGCGGCACCTGCGGAATCGCCACTGGCGGCGGCGTGTGAACCGGCGGTGGGGCTGCGCCCAGCCGGCGCATGAGTTCCTCACGCTGCGCGGCGACTTCGGCGAGTTCTCGCGTCAACTGGCTTTGAAGCGCCGTGACCGTGTCGCGCACGTGATTGACCTCGGCGGCGTGGCGGCGGGTCTCCGCCTCCTGTGCCGCCAACTGGGCGCTGCGTGTTTCGATATCGCGATGCCGGGCTTCGTGGTCCTTCGCCGCGGCCTGAATCTGTGCTTCTGCGTCCTTGATGCGTTTCTGTGCGTCGCTGAGGCTGCGTTCGCGTCGTTCCAGTTCGGTTCGCCCGGCGGCGATGGCCTTTTCGTCCCGCTCCAGCTCGTCCTGGGCGGCCACGATCTCCTGTTCGCGGTCGTCCAGTTCTGCCGCTCGTGTGGCCATCTGCTGTTCGAGTTCGCTTTGCTTCTGGCTCAGTTCGTCGGCGGAGCGGGCTACGGTGCTGCGCAGCGCTTCTGTGGTCTTGCGTTCCTGGGCGAGCTTCTCTTCGATCTTCTGCAGCGCGCCTTCACGGTCCTGCACCGCCCGCATCAGGCTGGTCAGCTCGCCTTCCCTCGCCTGGAGCCGTTCCTCGCGTTCCTCGATCGCATCGGCTCGGGCGGTGATCTCGACGGCCTGTGCCTCGAGTTCCTCCCGCCGCGCCACAAGGCCGGCCTCATCCGCTTCCAGCTTCCCCGTCCACTCGGCCCGCCGGGCTTCCATCGTGGCCTGCGACTCAGCCAGCGCCTGGCGTTCCGCTTCGATCGCCGTGCGCTCGGCGAGCACCTGGCTTTCGATCTGGCGGACTTTGTCCACCTGAATGCGCAGATCGTCCCGGGTCTTGCGGATGGCCTCCAACGCCTCGTCTGCGTGGAGGCGCAGTGCGGGAAGCTCGGGAACGGCAGGGGGCGCCGGATCCCGGGCTGGCGCATTGTTCGGCGATGTTGCCACGACCGTCCGACCCCCACTGACGACGGAATCCCCGCGCAGGACAAAGCAACGCCGGGACGTTCCGGGATCCTGTATGAACCTACAATATATTGGTCGGTCAGCGCCCGGCGCTGCGTTAGATGCCGCCTCTGTCATCGCGGCCGAATCCCGCCTGGACGACGAATGCACCTTGATATGGGACGTGACCGTCAGGGCGGGGCCGCGCCCGGTCGCGGGCGGCGCGGCGTCGCCGTCCGCTCAAGCAGGTCGACCGGGCGCAGGAAGAGGGAAGTCGCGGGCCCACGCCTGAATCCGGTCCGAGTGCCGCATGCCGGCGGGTTCGGCGTTATCGGGTCACAGGGGCGTACGCGTCGAATCGTAGACTTTGACTCGGACATTGTTGACCCACAGCCGCCGGTCGGGAAAAGAACCAGGAGTGGGCGGTCGGGGCGCGTCGCCGCGCGCCTCGACCGCTGAAGATCGAAGCGGACGACAGCCATGTCATCAACAGATTCGCTCGGCGGCATTCTCGAACACGTCGACGCGGCCGTAGATGCCCTTGAGTCGAAGCTGGACGGCTTCTGGAACGCGCTGGAGACGTGGCAGGACGACGCCCGCCGCGAGGCCGCGGACGTCTCCACCCGGGCCGGCCGCCTCAGCGAGCGCGACGCGGCGGCTGACCGGCGCGACGAGGAACTCTCGGAACGCGAAACTGAACTCACGTCGCAGGCCGAACGCCTCCAGCGTCTGTCGCAGCAGTTAGAGCAGCGACAGGCGGCTCTCATCGAGCACGAAAAGAAACTCGAAAGCGGACGCGCCGCCCTGGCCGCTGAGCGACAGGCGGCCTCGGAAGAACTCGCCGCGCTGACGGATGAGCGTAACGACGTCGAGAAGCTGCGCGCCGAACTCAAGGCCGAGCGCGCGGGCCTGGATCAGCGTTCGGCCGAAGCCAAGGCCCAGTTGGATCGTCGCTCGCAGGAACTGGAGGCATCGGCGCGCCAGATCGAGACCCGCGCGGCCCAGCTCAAGGCGGATGCTCAAGCGCTGACGGCACGGGAGACTGCCGCGGCCGAGGCGCAGGTCGAACTCGACAAGCGGCAGGCCGACATGGAGACCGGCCTGGCCCGGCTGGGCGTCGAGCGCGCGTCGCTGAACGAGCGGATCGAGCGGCACGACGCGGAGGTCGCGGCGAAGGCGCAGGATCTGGCCGCGCGAGCCGCCGACCTGGAGGAGCGCGCCGAAGAGTTGGTGCAAGAGCGGGAAGCGCTCGAAGCGCGGCAGGCGCAGCTTGAAGAGCGATCGGAGCAGATCGACGAAATGGCCCGGGCCCTGGAGGGCCGTCAGTCGCAAGCGGAGCGGGGTCTCGAAGAGCGCCGGGCTCAGATCGACGCGCATGCTGCACGGTTGCGGGAACAGGAAGAACAACTCGCCGAGCGATCCGATGCCCTGGAAGAGGCGCAGGCGGCGATCCAGCAGACGCGGACCGAGTGCGAGCGCAAGGAAGCAGAGGTCGCGACGCGGCGTGCGGAGGTCGACAAGCGTGCGTCTGCGCTGAAGGAACGAGAGGCACAACTCGAGGGCGCCGTGCAGAGGCAGGCGGCGGCCGAGGCGGAGCTGGCGCAGCGTCGGCAGGCGTTTGATGAAGAGGTCGAACGAAGAGAGTCCGAACTTGAAACCCGTCTGCACGAACTGATCCAGTCGCAGAACTGTTCCGAGGCGGACCAGCAGAAGCTGGAACAGAGCCTGGCGGAAATCGACCGGCTGCAGAAGGGTCTGGCGGAGCGCGAGGGCCGGGTCGAACGCGTCGAGGCCGAACTGGAGCGGGCGCGACACGCGCTGGAGGAAAAGAAATCCGAACTCGAAAACCGCACCCGCGGCGTCGACGAGGAGCGGCACGCCGTTGAAGTGAAGGCGGACGAGTTGCGGGCCGAATGGGACCGCGTCCATGAGTCGCAGGCCGAACTGGAGCGGCGCGAGCAGGCGCTGACGAACAAGGAAGGCCGGGCGCAGAAGAAGCTGGCACAACTGGACGAGCGCGACGCGGAACTCAAATCCCGCGCGGATGAGATCGAAACGGGCCGCACCGCGCTGAGCAAGCGATCGGGCGAGCTGGATCTGCGGCAGGAGGAACTCGCGGAGGCGCTGTCTCGCTTGCAGCAGCAGCAGCGCGAACTGGAGGACCAGCGTGACACGCTGGCCGCGCAGCTTGAGACCGAGCGTGAGCAGGTGGCAGCGCTGCGCGCGGAGCTGCAAGAGCGAAGCTCACAGATCGAACATCGCGAGTCCGACCTGCGGCGTGCGCTGGCACAACTCGACATCAGCCAGAAACGCATCGACGAGGGCGACAAGGCGCTGGAGAAGCGGCGGCAGTCCCTCCAGAACGACCGCGACGTCTTCGAACGCACGCGCGAGTCGTTCCAGCAGGCGATCGAAGCCGATCGCGGCATGTTGACGTCCAAACATGCCGAACTCGACAAGCAACTCGAGGCGCTGGCGGCGCGCGAGGAAGCGGCCACGGCGCGCGAGCAGCAACTGGCCGAAAGAAAGGCGGCGCTTACCCAGACGCAGGCGACGCTGGACGATCGCGAGAACGCCATTGCCGCGCTCGAACGCGAGCTACGTTCCGAGCGGCAGCGGATCGACCAGGACAAGGCCGGCGTCGAGCAGCGCGCGGCGCAGCTCGACGAGCGCCGCGGGGAACTCGACCGCATGGTCGAGGAACTCGATTCGCTGCGGGCGCGATCCAGCGAACAGCAGCGTGAACTCTCCGCCGACGCAACCGAAGTCGAACAGCAGCGGCGCGAGCTGAGCAAGGCGCTGAAGGATGTGAACAAGCGTGCCCGCGAACTGGACGACCGCACGCAGGAAATGGCCCGCCGCGAGGCCGAGATCAACCAGGCGTCGAATGAAGCCGACACCCGTCGCCGCGAAATCCAGGAACTCGAGGAACACCTCAAGAAGACGCAGCAGCGGTGCAGTGAAGCCGAAGCCGCGCTCGAAGAGCAGCGACGCGCCGTCGAAGGCGCCAAGGCCACCTGGGAAGAGCGCGAGTCCGCTGTTCGCGAAGAGCTTGACCGCAAGCGCGCGGAAGTCGACCGGATGCAGCAGGAGACGGCGCAGGCCCGCGCCGAGATGGAACAGCGCCACGCGTCGTTGACCGAGGCGTCGCGGGAACTCGATCAGCGCAGCGAGCAGATTCAGCAGCGCGAAGTCCAGATCAACGAGTTGGCAGAACGGTCGAAGGCGCGGGAGGCGGAACTCGAAGCGCGGTTGCAGGAGATCGAATCGCAGCGGGTGGCGCTGCTCGACGAGTCCAACGAGGCGTCGCGCGACGTGCAGACGCTGCGCAACGATCTGAACGCCGAGCGCGAGAAGATCCGGGTGCGCAACCAGGAGTGGGAAGACGAGAAGAAGGCCATCGAGCACGAACTGCAGACGCAGCGCATGTGGGTCGAGAGCCAGCGGGCGGAACTGGACAAGCGCGAAGCCGAGACGAACGCGCTGCTGGAGGAGATCGGCGCCCGCGAGGCGGAACTGGCGGCCCAACCGCAGGCCGTCCCGCAGCCGCCACCGGCGTCAGCGGGCGTGGCCGGCGATCTGCTGGCGCAGCGCGAATCCTGTGCCGTTGCTGTGGGTGCGTTCTGGGCGGAGTTTCAGGCCGGCGGGGGCTCGGTCGCGGCTGCCTCCGAGCCGCCGGCTGACGAGCCGCCGACCGAGCCTGTGGATGAGGCTGCCGATGATGAGCATGCCGAGGAAGAACAGAGCCATGCCTCGGGGCTGGATGATCGTCAGCGGGCGGCCTTGAAGGCTGCGGCCGCCGCGGCACGCGAAGAGATGATGCGGGCCAAAAACGCCCCGGCGCCGAGCGTCGCGCCGATGGCGCCGTTGGATGGCGCAGAGGCTGAATCCGCCTCTGAGGCTAGTGCCGCCTCTGAAGTCGATGCCGCCGCCGACCTGGAAGATGATTCCCTGACTTCCGCCCCCGCCGCCGAGTCGGGATCAGTCGAACCCGAAGCCGGCGGCCGTTCGACGGACAACGACAGCGCCGTGATGGCCACGCTCGATCCGGAAACGGCCAAACGCGTCCGCGCCCTGCGTCGCATCAACGCGGGCAAGCCGATCAGCGAACTGCTCGACATGGTCAGAAAGCAGCAGAGCGAGGACGAAACGGACGGGCGCGGAAAGAAATCCTGGTGGCGGCGATAGCGCGAGCGATTCGCATGGCGTCCAGCAACCGGTTGCAGAAGCGCGACGCGCTTCGGTCACCGTCGACGCGCTGTTGAAATCACGGAATCGAAGCCGGAGCCGGGCTCGCTCACCGCCCGGGCGGCCCTGCGGCGTGTCTCACGCGCTACATCATACGCCGTCGGGCGCGCGAGATTGCGTAGACCCCGACGAGGATCAGGCAGCCGCCGATCACCGTACGCGGACCAACCGGCTCGCTCAGCGCCTGTCGCGCCACGATCCACGTGACGAAGGGCTCCAGGTAGAGATAGGCCCCGGTGCGGGCGGCGCCGTGCTCCGTCAGCGCGGAGTACCAGCAGTAGTGAGCGATTCCGCCGCAGATGACGCCCAGAAACAGGACCGCACCGACGGCAGTCAAGTTCAGTGGATCCGCCAGCACAGGCCCGCCGGCCAGCGCGACCGGCGCAATCGCCAGTGCTGACAGCGCCGTGACGAACGCGGTGATGGTCATCGGCCCGTTGCGACTGACCGGCCCGGCGCTGATGAGCGTGTGCGCCGTCCACGTTATGCACGACGTCAGTTGGAGCATGTCGCCGACCGTCGCATTGGCGAACTCGCGCACGTCTTGCAGCATGATCAGCGTAATGCCGCCCGTAGCGATTGCCACGCCGAGCCACGCGCCGCGCGAGAGCCGCTGCTTCAGGAATATCCTCGCACCGACGGCGATCGTGACCGGGATGAACCCGATGATCCAGCCGGTGCGCACGGCCGACGTGTGCATCAGTCCGTGGGCCTGGATGAACAGATGAGCGGCGCCGATGACGCCCAGCAGCACACAGACGCGACGGTCCGAAGTCGGGATGATGGCCCGCCGGCTCCAGCGCGCCAGGGCCAGCATGGCCACGGCGCTGACGGTCAGTCGCGTGGCCGTCAGTCCATAGGGCGTGAATGTCTGCAGCGCCAGCCGCGTGGCGACGAAGGAGGCGCCCCAGACGGTGATGGCGAACAGCGCCTTGCCCGACCAGCGTGCCGACGCCGAGTCGCCTCCAGCTTCCATGCTCATGCATTCATGGTAACGCCGACCTGCCGAGCGGGGGAATAACCCTGGAACCACCCCGGCGGCGGTGCCACGCCTCGAACGGACGGTGGGCCACCTCCTCTGCCCGGCCCGAGGCCGCCTGGTTGCCCGACCCGACGTGGCCGCTACGATGCCCGCCATGCTGTATCTGGTGGCGCAAGCGGACGCGGCCGCGCGGGAGACCCTGATCCAGGATCCCGTCGGTGTGCTGGTGGTCCTTCTGTCGGTGCTCGCGTTGATTCTGTCGGCCGAGGCGCATCCGCGGTGGGGGCGCGTGTTCAAGATCGTTCCCGCGCTGGCGCTCTGCTACATCGTTCCGTCGATTCTCTCCAGCGCCGGCGTCATTCCCAGCAGCGGCAAGTATCCTTTGTACCAATGGATCAAGAACTACGTCCTGCCGGCCAGTCTGCTGCTGCTGACGCTGTCGCTGGATCTTCCTGCCATCGCCCGCCTCGGTCCGAAGGCGGTCATCATGATGCTGGCGGGCACGGCCGGGGTAGTCATCGGTGCGCCGATCGCGCTGGCGGTCACCAATCCGCTGATGGGTCTGCTAACGGGCCAGGGGCTGCCGGAAGACGCCTGGCGCGGCATGGCGGCCTTGTCGGGAAGCTGGATCGGCGGCGGGGCGAACATGACGGCGATCCAGCACGCCGGCTTCGTGCAGACGCCGGACTCGATGATGGGGCCGATCATCGTCGTGGATACGGTGGTCGCGGCCGTGTGGATGGCGTGCCTGTTCTTCCTCGCCGGGCGGCGGGAGGCGATCGACCGGTGGACCGGCGCCGACGTCAGCGCCATCGACGCCCTGCAGAAGAAGATCAGCGACTACCAGGCGTCCGTGCTGCATCCGCCCAAGACCTGGGAGCTGATGGTGCTGGCGGCGCTGGGGTTCGGCTTCAGTTGGCTGGCGACGGTGATCCCCGCCCGCGGTTTCGTCCCGCCGCTGTTCGAGATTGCCGGCTCCGGGGAGCACATCCTGGCCGGATTCACCTGGACGGTAGTCCTGATCACGACGTTCGGCGTACTGCTGTCATTTACGCCGCTGCGAAAGATGGAGGGCGCCGGCGCCTCGCGCGTCGGGTCCGTGTTTCTCTATCTGCTCGTTGCGTCGATCGGCGCCAAGGCGGATCTGCACGAGATTCTTCGGACCCCGGCCTACATCGTAATGGGCTTCATCTGGTTGTTCTTTCATGTTGCCGCATTGCTGATCGTGGGCTACCTGATCAAGGCGCCGGTGTTCTTCCTGGCGGTCGGGTCGCAGGCGAACATCGGCGGTGCGGCGTCCGCGCCCGTGGTGGCCAGCGCGTTTCATCCGGCGCTGGCGCCTGTCGGCGTGCTGCTGGCCATCCTGGGCTATGTGCTGGGGACGTATGCGGCGCTGGTCTGCGCGTACCTGCTCAAGCTCGTGGCGGGGGCGTAGCAGGCCGGACGGGCACGGGTCGCCGAGGCTCCCGTTCCTTCTTATAGCGCGCTGGCTCGAATACAACCACGCACGCGCACAAATCGCCACAACTCCGCCGGCGCGCACGCCCGCACAGGCGCCCGTCGTTTGCCATCACGCAGGGGCCGCATAACACCCCGGATGGACAACACGTCATCGCGATGCCGGCTTCGAGTGTCGGCGCCGGCGTCCCGAGTCAACCTTCCACAAACTGTGGAAAGAAGGGAGTATTTCGATGTACCGGTATGGCAGGACCGAATCCATGACCCTTAGGAGTGTGGCTGCGGGGATCGCGGTCGCCTTCGCGCTGGCTTCCGGCGCGGTCGCGGATAAGACCCATCCGGCCGACCGCACCGCGAACACCAAGGACAAGACTGCGGATTACGTGGACAAGACGGCGATTGCGTCGGACAAGACGGCGGCGCACTTCGACGCGACTGCAGTGCAGCAGGCCAAGATCGCCCCGCGCGACGCGACCATGGATGTCCCTCCGGTCGACATGGCCAATCTGAACGCGGGTGATCCGACACTCGAGATTCCGGAGTTTACAACGTCCGCGACGCCGAGCGTTGTGAACGGCGGTTTTGAGTACCGACTCGACGGGTGGACCTGGGAGTTCAACATCTACCCGGGCCGCGACGGGCAATTCGTGGCGGAGGGTTCCGCGAGCGCGCAGCTCGCTCCGCAGACGCGCGGGTTTGATCCGCCGAGGGCCGACGACCTGCCCGGCGTCGACCGTCAGGTAGAACTGCGGACCAGCGTGACCGCGTCGAACGACACGCCGTCGATCGCGGCCGGTGGACGAACCGAGCTTGACCTCTATCAGTTCTTGCAGGTTCCCCCGGACAACCGCTCGACGGCGGTCCTGCGCCGAGCCGTGGCTGTGATGACCGCTGCCGCCGGGCTGCACTACGACGTGACGATCAGCCAGAACGCCGAGGTGGACGTTGGCGTCGAGCTTATCCTGCACAACGACGTGACGGGCGAGTCGCTCACGATGAATCTCGCCGGGCTGCGATTCATCGGTCCGTGTGCCGGCCAGATGAGCGTTCAGGACATCATCCCCTGGAAGCAGTTCACTGAGGCGGCCGCCCATCTGGATTCCCAGCCGGGTGACTGGTTGTCCATCCACCTGCGCCTCAGCACGTCGACCTCGCTATCCGGCGAGGGTTCCTTCGCCCATTTCTCGACGCGGGCCATGGCGGACAACATCAACGCCGTGCTTACATACGTTCCGTGTCAGGGCGCCATCGTCAACCTGGCGAACTGACGCGACGTGGCGCCGTGCGCCACACCGTAATGAGGCGTCGCAGAGCTGACGCGGGGAAACTCCCGTGTCAGCGGGGGTGGGCGCGTGACGGATGTCGTCACGCGCCTTATTCTTGCGCGCTGGCAGGGGTGTGCGTGTCCGGGGGCCGGCAGGTTCGGAACGGCGGCTCGAGTTGACGGGGCACGTAACCAGCCCGGCAGCCGGGGTCGGTCGGGTTCGAAGTCGAGCAGGCGGTTCCGCGAGCGGGCTTCCGGGCCGCCGGACGGCACGCGGCTTGCAGGGAAAAGCTGCGTGACAGATGCCCCGGCGCCACCGGCGCCCCGGCGGGAGTACGGGCGCGGGCGGTAAATCGGGGTTGGATAAACGTCTCTGCGTCCACGGGCGGCCCCCGGCGGTCCGACGGCCGTGCTGTCGCCACGCACGCGAGCGGTGGGTACACTTTGTCGGAGCCAGACGGGTTCGACGTGCGAACGCCAGATCGCGGGCGCTTCGCGACATGAATGGGGTAGCGTAGCGTCGCGTGGGCTTCGCCCTGTCGTGCGGGGGTCGACAGGGCCGGCGGCGCGGGATTGCGGCGCTGCCGATATCTCGATGACGACCCTTGGAGCGCGCCTCATGCCTTCGCTACTTTCCGCAACGCAGCACCTGGATCGAGACTTTCTGGAGATGCGTCGCCGCGTTCTGGATCTGGCCGCGGCGCTGGATCGCATGACCGGCGCCACGGACGCGGCCGCAGCGACGGCGGATCCGCGCGTGGCTAGATTGCACACGGCACTGGGCCTCCTGCTGGACGGTGAAGGTGATCGCGCCCGCCGCGTGCAGATGGTCTTTTCCGACCCGTACGATCC
Organism: uncultured Phycisphaeraceae bacterium; assembly: GCA_964648365.1. Taxonomy (GTDB): domain Bacteria; phylum Planctomycetota; class Phycisphaerae; order UBA1845; family UBA1845; genus SURF-32. The sequence goes on along the minus strand of CAZYLK010000010.1, from coordinate 17,111 downwards.
TGAATGGAAATGAAGAAGTGGCGAAAGAGGAAATCACGAATGGCGAATGGCGAACAGCAAATGTCGAATGTCGAATGTCGAATGACAGAAACGCAACGCCCCCTTCTCAGCCGCTGTAAGGCGGTGGGCAGCTTCTGTGCATTCGTTACTCGGTATTTGCCATCCGTTATTCCCTCTTCCGCCATTCGCTACTCGACATTCTTCTCGCTTCGCATTCACGTACTTTGAGGAACGCTCCATGTACTATCTTGACCCTCACATCCACATGATCTCCCGCATCACGGACGACTACGAGCGGCTTGCGCGGGCGGGCTGCGTGGCGGTGTCGGAGCCGGCGTTCTGGGCGGGTTTCGACCGCGGCTCGGCGGCCTCGTTTCACGATTACTTTCGCCAGCTTGTCGCGGTCGAGCCGAAGCGGGCGGCACAGTTCGGCGTCCACCATATGTGCTGGCTGTGCATCAACGCGAAGGAGGCGGAGAACGTCGCGCTGTCGCGCGAGGTCATCGCGCTAATCCCTGAATTCCTCGACCGCCCCGGCGTTCTCGGCATCGGCGAGATCGGGCTTAACAAGAACACGCGCAACGAAGTCACGACGTTCGAGGCGCACGTCGAACTGGCAATGAAGACGGACGAACTGATCCTCGTCCACACGCCGCACTTGCAGGACAAGTACAAGGGCACCCGGATGATTCTGGACATCCTCCAGGCGGATCGGCGGATCAAGCCCGAGCGCGTGCTGATCGACCACGTCGAGGAACATACGATCAGGCCGGCGCTGGACGCGGGCTTCTGGGTCGGCATGACGCTCTACCCGGTCACCAAATGTACGCCCGAACGCAGCGCCGACATGATCGAAACGTACGGCACGCAGCGCATCATGTGCAACTCGGCCGGCGACTGGGGGCCGAGCAACCCGATGAACGTACCCAACCTGATCCGCACGATGCGCGCCCGCGGGCATGACGAGATGACGATCCACAATGTCGTCTACGCGAACCCGATCCGGTTCTTCTCGCAGTCCCGCAAGTGGAACTTCAAACCGCCGGTGCCGGTGGAATGATGGGGCTTTGCTGTCATGCGGCAGCGGTTTGTAACCGGTGAAATCCGATGTGGCACCGGTTTGTAACCGGTGGATTCACCGGTTGAAAACCGGTGCCACACTGAAGATCACCGGTTGAAAACCGGTGCCACACATTTGGGCGAGTCGATCAGCAATCGACGACGCCGTCGAAGGCTTTGCAGCGCGGGTTGATCAAACGGTAGCTGAATTCACCCCGTCCGCCGCCTTTGAACTTGAACTTCGCCTTCTTGCTCTTGAGCGTAGACTCGACTTCAGTCGACTGGCCGTCCGGGTCGGTGACGGACAGGACAACCGGCTGTAGCTCCTGCCGTGATTTCGTCTTGAGCTTGAACACGATCTGCTGCTTGCCCTGCTTGCACTTCGCTGAGATCTTCTTGACCTCGTCGCAGGCCAGGCCGCCCATCGACGCCGATACCGCCGCGTACGCATCCACCACGCCCGCGCCGTAGATGTTGTCGGGCCCGGGATCGCCCTTGTCGACGGCCGTCTCCTCCAGGATGCGTTTCACCGTCACGTGATCGAGGTTCGGATTGGCGGAGATCATCAGCGCGGCCGCGCCGGCGATGTGCGGCGTGGCCATCGACGTGCCGCTCATGATCGTGTATCCCGCGCAGTCGTTCGACGTGGAGATCACGTCGTTGCCGGCCGCGGCGATGGTCGGTTTGATCAGGCCCGGGGGATAGGGCCAATCGTTGTAGGGCGCCACGTCCTGCCAGGTGACGGGTCCGAAGCTGGAGAACTTGACATAGAAGCCGGTGCAGTCGGTCGCGCCGACGGTGATCACGTCGGGCACGTCGCCGGGCGTGGCGACGTTGTCGAAGGGCGCGTAGCGATCGCCCGCGTTGCCGGCGGCGTAGATCACCACGACGCCCGCGGCGATGGTGTTGTCGCTCACGTTCCGCCACGTGGAGCGATCCGGGTTGCGGTTGTGCAGCAGACCGATGCTGCCGCTGATGATGTCGGCGCCGTTGTCCACCGCGTACTGCATGGCCAGCCATACGGTGGACTCGAACGAATCGCCCGCGCCGCAGTGAAGCGTCATCAAGTCCGCGTCCGGCGCCATGCCGGTCTGCCGGCCGTTGGTGCCATCGCCGATGGCCGTGCCGGATACGTGCGTACCGTGTCCGTCGCGGTCGGTGAGGTTGTTGTTACCGTCGGCGAAGTTCCAGCCGTGGATGTCATCGACGTAGCCGTTGCCGTCGTCGTCGATGTTGTTGTGCGGGATTTCACCCGGGTTCGTCCACACGTGGTCGCGGATATCGGCGTGGTCGATGCAGCAGCCGGAGTCGATGATGCACACCACCGCGCCGGCGCCCGTAATGCCCAGGTCGTTCCACACACGCGGCGCCTGGGCGAGTTCGAGGCCGCACTGGATGTCGGCCAGCGTGCCGGGTTCAGCGCGACGATTATCGACGGATCGCGCAAGCGTTGCTGCTGCGTGTCGATCCGGCCCGTACGCAGGCACTTCTAATTTCCATGCGGACGCCGCAAGCGTGCCTTCGTTCATCAACGGCCCGCGATCGCGCGCACCGAGGAAATCTCCCCGCAGAATGCGTACATCCAGCCGCACCCGCGCCACGTCTTCCCGCGCCGCCAGCTCAAGCAAGACCGCCGGTGTCACTTCCGCCGCGATCACGTTGCTGATCCACAGTGGCGTGACGCGGCCCGCGTTTCCGACCGACTCCGCTTTCTTCAGCACGGCGAGGACGCCACCCTGCGACGCTGCGGCCGTCGTCTTGAGCAAGTCGATCACGGCCGCATGCCGTGCGATCCCGGGGGGGGCGTCCAACGCGGCGATTGCTTCGCGCGACGTCTGTTCACGGAGAACGATGACGATGGGAATCTGTGCGTCGCGTCCCGCGGCGTCCAACGTACGCGCCAGTTCGGCGTCCAGCCTGGCCCAGGCAGCCGGATGTATCTCAGGCGCGATCTGTCCGTGCGCGGCGCAGATGCCCAACATACAGACGAACAGCACCATTGCACCCCATCGAATCGACATCGGCAATCACTCCACAATCAAGGCTCGGCCGCCTGCCAGTATAGCAGGATTCGTACATGATCCCAGAACGCCGTGCGTTGCTGTGCGATCCAGCCGATGGGTCTCTGAGTAATCGGACGAAGCGGAGACTGCTCGCGCGCGTTTCGCCCGCCTGGGCGCCGTCATGACGACCAGCAGTTCGACAACTCCCGACACTGGCCGCAGGCGGCCCCCGGCGGTAAACAGGCCGCCCATGCTTGCTCCGTATTTACGACTGCCCCGAGCCGTGAAGCTCCTCTGCCTCGGGGTTCTTATCAATCGCATTGGGACCATGGTCGTGCCGATGCTGGCCGTGTACGTCAGCAAGCATCTGGGCGTGCGGGAGGAGCTTGCCACGCTGCCGATCGCGGCGCTGGGGTTCGGGGCGATCCTGGCGGCGGTCATCGGCGGGCATCTGGCGGACACGCTCGGCCGCCGGCCGGTGATGCTGACCGCGCTGTTCGGCGGGGCGGCGATGCTGCTGGTGCTGTCGCGGATGACCAGCATCTGGAGCGTCACCGGCTGCGTGTTTGTCTTCGCCCTGGTGGCGGAGATGTACCGCCCGGCCGGTCAGGCGATGATCGCCGACCTCGTCGCGCCCGCCGATCGGCCCTATGCCTACAGCCTCACCTACATCGCGATCAATCTCGGCTTCGCCATCGGCCCCGCGCTCGCCGGGCACCTGGCCAAGCGTTCGTATAACCTGCTTTTCCTGATCGACGCCGGCACGATGGCGCTGTACGCGCTGCTGATCGTCTTTTTCATTCGAGAGACGCTGCCCGGGCGGCGGCGCGTGTCGGCTGCATCGCTGCGGGCGCTGGATGCCGCCCGCCCCGGCGACGGCCGCCTGCCCGCCGAGCGCATATCGCCGGCCGCGCACACCCCGCCGTCGGATGCAGCGACGGCGCCGACGGTCACGGATGCGGCGGTCGCGCTGGGGACTTCGTCCGAAGCCGATGGCGGCGCCGGCACCGGCCGCGACACGCCGCTGGAACGCGAGCCGCACGTGCCGCTGCTGACGGCGCTGACGATAATGGCGCGGCATCGGGCGTTCGTGGCGATGTCGGCCGCGTCGCTGGCGGTGTCGCTGGTCTACAGCCAGGCGATGTCCACGTTTCCGCTGTACCTGCGGAAGCTGGGCATCGAGGAGGACGTGTACGGAACATTGATCGGGCTGAACGGGTTGCTGATCGTGATGTTTCAGGTGCCGCTGTCGACCTGGCTGCCGAGGTTCCATCGCGGCCGCGTGGTGGCGATGGCGGCTCTGGTGACCGCCGCGGGCTTCGGCATGAAGGCGCTGGTGACATCGCCGCCGATGTTCGCCGCGGCGATTGGCGTGTGGACGCTCGGCGAGATGATGCAGGCGGTGTTTATCTTCGCCATCGTGTCGGACATGGCGCCGCGGGCGCTGCGGGCGCGGTACATGGGCGTGATGTCGGTCTGCCACGGGCTGGGCATGGCGCTGGGCGCGCCGCTGGGTGGAGCGGTGCTCGGACACGCGGGCGGGCAGGCGTTGTGGCTCGGCTGCGTGCTCTGCGGCGTCGCGGCCGCCGGGTTGTACTGGGTCGTTTCACGCCAGATGGCGGGGGGGGGAGGCGGAGAATAGCGAATGTCGAATAGCGATTAACGAATGAAGAGGGGCGAATGCGGCGAATGGCGAACGCTGCAAGTCCGCCTGTGGCGGAGCGGATGAAGAATGACCGACGCGCAGATGTGTGACCGTGGGCAATGCGGCGCCCGCGCCGAGCCGCAGGCTCTTAGTAGCCTGCGCGATTCCGTCGGAAGTGGAGTGGCTACGAATCGCGCACGGCGATTTGCGTAGAGGAGGCCACGCGGCATCGATGGCTGATGCGGCGCTTCCCGCGCGATGTTATTCGGCGCGCAGCGCGGCCAGCAGCGGTGCGCGGACGGCTGAGCGGGCGGCGATGGCGCCGGCGGTCATACCGATGAGGAAGACGCCCCCGCAGATGAACGTCAGCGAGACCCACGGAACCGACGCGGCGTGTCCGGCGATCTGGGGCGCGATGGCGACCAGCGCGGAGATCACGCCGGTGGCCAGGCCGGCGACGACGAGCAGTGCGTTTTCGGCGAGGATCATCGCGACCAGCCGCGAGCGCGGGAAGCCGAGGGCGCGCATCAGCGACAGTTCGTGCCGGCGCTCCCAGACGTTGCGCAGCATCACGGCCGCCAGGCCGAAAGTACCCAGCAGCAGGCCCCACCCGCCCATCGCCTGGAACGTGGATAGATACGTGTTCTGAATGGCGAAGTAATCGGCCAGGCGCTCCGCGACCTGCGCGGCGTCGAAGCCGTACGCGGCCAGTTCGGATTCGAGGAGGGCGGCGAGGTCGTCGGGGGGGGGCATCGAGGATGCGTCGCCGGCATCAGACGCGGGGGTCGCTGGTTCTGCGCCGTCGGGTCCGTGCGGGTTAAAGCCCGCGGCTCGCCGTCCGGAGGAGTCGTCGCCCACGGCTTGCCGTGTGGTCGAGTCATCGGTCGCGGCT
>CAZYLK010000010.1:0-11412 GCA_964648365.1 uncultured Phycisphaeraceae bacterium | reverse complement strand
TCCGGAGGAGTCGTCGCCCACGGCTTGCCGTGTGGTCGAGTCATCGGTCGCGGCTGGGCTGTCCGGCGCGATCAGGAAAGCGCCGTACCCGCTGATCGACGGAAACAGCGCGGTGAAGTTCGGCTCGGCGACGATGATGTCGCTTTGCAGGACGCTTCCTTTCAGCAAAGCGACGAACCTCAGCGTGCGCGCGCGGCCGCGCTCGTCGGTGATGGGAAAGTCCTTACCCAGCCCGGAGTGAATCTGCCACATCACCGCGGCTTCATCGCCGATGGCGGGGATCGCGCCGTCGTCGAAGGCGTGGTTCAACAGCGTCCAGGGGTTGTCGTCGTCTACCTCGCCACCGGGCAGGTCCATCGTCGATGAAAACGCGAAGCCGCCGCGGGCGATCATGGCGGGCGTCGCGCCGACGATGCGCGGGCGGGTGGGCTTGTAGAGGTTCAGGCAGCTTGATTCGTCGCCGGGGCGGAGGCGCAGCGGGATGATCGTCGTGCCGTCGAGCGCGGCGATCGCGTCGGTGGTCAGGTTTGCGGCCGCGCGGCCTTCGCGGGTGTTGAGGTCGAACGGAATCGGCGCAGCAGACTCGGCAATCCAGGTATAGCCGCCGGAGCCGCTGTCCGGGTTGGTCACGTCGCCGACGGAGTCTACGCGAAAGGCGCCGAGCGCGGCGATCAGGAAGGCGGCGGAGGCGATCAGCGAGATCGTGGCGAGGCTGCGGCCGCGGTGGCGCGGTGCGTTGCGCAGGCCGAGGCGGATGGCGGCGGACATGCCCGGTTCGCGGATGGCGGTGGGCTGCGCCGTGCGCATGCGCCAGCTTTGCAGCATGAGCAGGCCGATGAGCGTCAGCGACCCGCTGCCGAAGAAGGCGCCAGCCTTGGGCATGGCGTCGGTCAAAACCGCGGCGAGCGCGAGGATGGCGGCGATGGTCAGGCTGGCGACGGCGATGACGGGTTTGCGCGGGCGGCGGTTGTCACGGGCATGCGCCGGGTCGCTCTCCGTTTGTGAGCCGCGCTGTGAAGACACCGGCTCCCCGACGACGCCCGCCAGCAGCGCTCGCGGCGAGCGGCGGGTCAAACCGCGGCAGGCCCAGGCGATCGAGCCGACGGCAACGATGACGCTTCCTGCGAAACCGATGACGAAACTTGTCGGCGTGCCGTGGAGCGTAAGCGTCGGCGCGTTGACCGCGGCCGACCACCACGTTCGCAAGCCGGTGAGCATCAGCCAGGCGAAACCGTAGGCGCCGGGCAGGCCGATGATTGAACCGATGCAGGCCAGCACCGCGCCTTCCGCCAGCAGCAGTCGCGCGACGCGGCGGGGGGGGAAGCCGGTCGCCAGCAGCAGTCCCACCTGCGCAGCGCGGCGCTCGACGCTTAGCCGGAAGAGAAGCCCTACCAACAGCGCGGCGGAGATGATCAAAAAGAAGCTGAACCCGATGAACAGGCCGCCGAAGTCGGTCGAGCCGGTGGCCGCCTGGAGCGCGTTGGCGCGAGCGGATTGGAACGTCAGGCCGACGGCGGCGGGGTCGAGCTTGTCAAGGAAGGTTCGCTCGAAGTCGGCGGCGAGGGCGTCGAGCGAGTTGGCGGCATTGGTTTGAGCCGGTGCGTTCGCGCGGGCTGAAGCCCGCGGCTCGATGGAGGGCGACTCGTCCGCATCGCGCGGCTCGGTGGAGGGCGACTCGTTCGCGTCTGGCGTCTCGCCCGCGCTTGAGGCGTCCGATGCGGACGGTTCACCGGGCGGCGTCAGCCTCACGGCGGTCGCGCGGCCGAAGCGGTCTTCCTGAGTTGCCCACAAGCCGATGGCTGCGTCGAGCGAGACGAATGCCTTGGGCGTGGCGCGATGTTCATCCCAGTAGGCTTCGTCGGCGTCGCCGATTCGGCCGAGGTCCACCGGGAAAGGCGGATCCCAGTCAGACAGGCGTGTGGCGTCGGTGATGCCTTTGTATAGCGGCACCAGGCCGGGGTCGGCCGCGCCGCCTTCGAGCCGGGCGACTTGCTGCAGCGTGAACTCGGCGACGCGGCTTTCGAGTTCGCCGAACGTCGTAGAGACGTCGTACGTCAACGCGATGTGGTCGCCGGGTTTGGCATCGAGCGCGTCGGCGGCCCATTCGTTGAGGATGATGCCGTTCGGGTCGATGCCGGACTCGACGGGCGATCCGTCTGCGGCGTGAAAGTTGCCCGAGGTCAGAACGGCGCTCTCAACGCCGACGATTGTCGAGTACGGGATGCCGCCGATGTCATCGGGGCCGGCCTTGCGCCATCGTGGCCGCGTGCCCTCGGCGCCTGGGCCACGGGTCGAATCGCTGTCGGCCGCACCGACATCCCCATCGTTGCCCGCCGGAACCTTGCGGATCGACGTTGCGAGGTATGCCAGGATGCGATTGGGCTGCGCGCCGGCTGACGCTGCGGCGTCGATCGCAACGGCTTCGATCGACGGGTCCATCAGGAAGGAGTCGACTTCGAGCGAAACGTAGCCACGCTCGGGACTCGTACGGAGGCGCGCGCCGAGGTCGTCAAGCGTCAGGTGTTTCTTCAGTGCGGCGTTCAGCAAATCGGCATCGCGTGGGTCGCGCACGTGGCCGCCGCGGTCGTCAGGGGACTTGGCGACCAGAATGCCGTTGATGCGTCCTTCCTGACCCAGCGTCCGCTGCAGCAATTCCAACGGGACGTAAGCGTTGGCGGGCGAATATTGGGCGGGATTCAGGCTGAATGCGCCCAGCCCTGTGGATGGCACGATCGACTGCACGGTCAGACGAAGGGCGGCCGTGGCGTCGTCGCGGCGGCCCATCAGCGTCTCGGTGGAGACGGCGGCGGCTTTGCCGATTCGGATCAGCACGTCGTCGCCGGGCTTTGCGCCCAGCGCGTCGGCAAGCGTCTGGTTGAGGATGACGGAGCGGCCTGCGAGCCGGATTGCATCTTCGTCCGGATGCTGGCCAGCGTCGGTTGTTGTGGGCTCACCGTTTTGCGTGCCGCGCTGCGCCGGTGCGTCCGCGCGGGCTGAAGCCCGCGGCTCGCTGGAGAGCGCCCAGAAGCGTTCGTCAATGCCTAGGAGGCTCACGCCGCCGACGAGCGTCCTGCGCACCGCGCGGGTTACCGCCCCGCGTACCATCACGATCGGGGCCGTGGTCAAATGCGTATTCGCACGCGTGTTCGCACCGTTTGCCACCCCGGAGGATCGCATGTCGGCTTCGATATCTCCCGCCAGCGCTTCGCGCACGAACCGGTTCGAGACGAGCACTGCATCGACGTTGCCCAGGCGATCCAGCGCCATGGCCCGCAGGCTGCCGCGCATCGAGTCGCCGACCAGCAGCGCGCCGGTCAGCACGGCCGCGCCGACGATGACGCCGAGCAGGATGGCGGCGTTGGCGCCGGCGTAGTGGCGCACCGTCGCGCAGACGAGCTGGAAGGAGGACATTCGCGGGCTTGCGGTTGGCGCAGCGGTTCCGGACGTGGACACCTTCGGCTCGTCCGGTCTCGATGCGCCCGCACGACCGGTGGCTGAGTCGGTGTCCCCCCCCCGCGATGCAGGTGTCGATCCGTCGCCGGCCATCAGACCGCCTTCCTTTGCAGGCCGCCGTCGACGAGGTCGAACCGTTGTTTGAACCTGGCGGCGAGGGCGTCGCTGTGCGTCACCGCGATGAGGATCGCGTTTTGTTCGGGCGGAAGTTCGACGAGCAGCTCGGCGATGCGTTCGGCGGTGTCGTGATCGAGATTGCCGGTGGGTTCATCCGCCAGCACCACCGCCGGTCGGTTGATCAGGGCTCTTGCGATGGCGACGCGCTGCCGCTCGCCGCCGGAGAGTTCGCCGGGGCGGTGGTCGAGGCGGTGTGACAGGCCGACGCGGTCGAGAAGGGCGCGGGCACGAGATGGCAGATCAGAGTCGATGGTGGACGTGCTCGTCGAAGCGGAAACCCCGGCCTGAGGGCCGGGGCTCTGGGTGTGGCACCGGTTTGTAACCGGTGAATCTGCAAGCTGTGGGTCTTTTGCGGAGCGGGCGAAGGCCAATGTCGGCAGCAGCACATTTTCAAGCACGGTGCATTGCGGAAGCAGATGATGCTCCTGAAAGACAAACCCGATTCGCGCATTTCGGAATCGGGCCAGTTCGAGTTCTGACAGTGAGAACGGGTCGACGCCGCCGATGCGCACGGTGCCGTCCGTGGGGGGCTCGAGCGTGCCGACGATGTTGAGGAACGTGCTCTTGCCGGAGCCGGAGGGGCCCATGATGACCGCCGCGTCGCCGGGTTCGAGGGTCAGCGAGGCATGCTTAAGAATGCAGACGCACTCGCCCCGGTTGGAGAAGGACTTGGCGATGGCGTTGGCTTCGAGCATGGTGGGTTGATACTCGCATGGAAGACACCGGTTGAAAACCGGTGCCGGAATCCGAACCGCGACCGTGAGGGAGCGGCTCGCGCGTTGACACTGCCTTGGCGGCCAAGCGGTCGTCCTGCGACCCGCCAGCCCCTCCCTTACGGTCGAGGTTCGGATTGGCGCGCTTGGTCCCTTGTGTACTGTAGCGACTCATACAGTGACCAGACCTGACTGGCCATGCGCTGGTCGGTGTAGAGACTTCGCACGGCGTCGCGGCCGCGGCGGGCCGTCTCCCGACGGCGAGGCTCGTCGTCCATCAACTCGGCCAGGGACCGGTGCAGGGCCTCACCGTCAGCGGGATTGTAGAGCACTCCGCCCCCAGTGGCTTCGATGATCTCGGGAAACGAGCCGTGATCCGGCTTGACCACCGGCACGCCCGACGCGAGCGCTTCGATCGTGTAGAACCCCTTGGCTTCCGGATACACCGACGGCACGCACAGCACGTGCAGCGACGACAGCATCGCCAGCTTTCCCGCCCGATCCACCTCGCCGAGATGCTCGACGGCGTCGCCGACGCCCGCGGCCTGCCACTTGCGCTGCATGCGCTCGAAGTAGGGCCGGTCGATTGCACCGAGATAGCCGGCAATCCGCAGGCGGCAATCGCGGCCGCCGCGGCGCAGCGCGATGAACGCATCCAGGAGCGGTTCGAGCCCTTTCTCGGGGCAGATGCGGGCGAGATAGCCGATCGTGAACGGCTTCGGTGCGGGCGCCGCTTCGACGAACTCGTCGACGCGGATGCCCATCGTCGTGACGTGAACCCGCTCGCGCGGCAGGTGGAAGTGTGTCGCGGCATGATCGGCGTAGTAGCGCGTGACCGAGACGAATGCATCCACGTCGGCGGCGCGCTCGGCGATCAGGTCGAACGCACGTCCGCGATGGGTCTGCGGCAACTGGTCAAGGAAGATGTCCTCGCCGCCCAGCGTGCAGACGATGGCCGCGCCGGTCGCTTCGTGGATCCGGCGGGCCATGCCGATGAACATCAGGTTGGCGAGGTTAACCACGTCCGGGCGAAGTTCGGTCAGGCCGACGATGAGTTTTTCAAGCTCCTTACGCTGCCGCCCGTGCTCGCCGTTGAGCACCGAGACGGTCATTTTGCCCAGCGCCTGCGGCCGGGTGCTGCCGGAGAACTTTCCGACCCAGCGGAGCACGCCGGGCGCGTCGAGCACGCGATCCGCCAGTTTCGGCAACAGCCGCAGCGGCGGGAACACCTGCTGCAAGTAGACGTTCAGGCCGCCGTAGTACACCGGCGCGCCGCTGACGTCCGTCTCGTCGGTCCGCAGCGGCGTGTAGAGCGGAATCAGCACCACGTCGCGGCCCTGGGCGATGAGTGTGGCGGCCAGGCGGTTGTCGCGCATGCAGCTTCCGCAGTACATCCCGCCTGCCCCGGCTGCCAGGTATGCGACCCTCATGGTGACTCAGCGGTTCCAGAAACGAAAAAAACGCCCCACCCCGGTCGTTGCCGAGATGGGGCGGATGTCTTCCCGTGGCACGGTCTTCCAGACCGTGAATGCCGTGGCACGGTCTTCCAGACCGTGGATACCGTGGCACGGTCTTCCAGACCGTGAATACCGTGGCACGGTCTTCCAGACCGTGAATGCCGTGGCTCGGTCTTCCAGACCGTGAATGCCGTGGCACGGTCTTCCAGACCGTGAATGCCGTGGCACGGTCTTCCAGACCGTGCATTGTCAGGCCGCAAAACGTATCCGACAGGGGTGGTGCAGCCGGCCACAAGAATCACGGCCAGGATGGCCGTGCCACGCATCGTGTCGCGGCGATCTAGTCGCAGAGCTTGACGCTCGGCTGGCAGCCGTCGCGCTCGGCGATGAGGCGGACGTTCTGGCCGCCCTGAACGCCGTGGACGGTCGCCTTCGCTTTGCGGCCGTTGAACTGCATGACGACCGGTGCGTTGTCCACGTCCAGCGCAACGTACTCGCCATCGAGATTGCCGCGCCCGACGACGACGATTTCGGCATTACCCTTCTGGCAGCGGCGCGACTTGATCTTGCGGATGTTGTCGCACGCCGTCGATTCGACGAAGTTCGAGTTCACTTCGCACTGGTAGGTGAACTTGAACGGGTTCTCGGGATCGCGCGGGTTGTTGAGTTCGCCGTCGCCTTCCCAATCGAACGCGATGGTGCCGGTGCTGTTCGAATCGAACAGGACGTGCCCCTCGGCGCTGGATTCGGTCTTGAAGGGCGACTCGATGCCGAAGATGCGCAGGTCGCCGGTGAAGAAGATGTCGAACGGCTGGTTGGTCACGAAGATCGCCTCGTTGGGGCCGGTTTCGTTGTACTCACCGCCCGACTTGCCGAACCCGAGCTTGACGGAGATGTCGCCGGTGCTGAACCCGCCGATGTTGAGCGGATCGACGTCCTGGTAGTACGACTGCATACTGGCCGCCTCGGCCGACTCGTCGAACCGCAGCACGAACGTCGTCGAGCGGATGTCGGCCGTCTGCGGGCCGCCCAACTCAGGCGGGAAGTTGACCGTGAAGCGGTTGGGCAGGTTGGGATCGTCCTGAGCGATGAGCACGCGCGACTGCCCCGCGGCGGCGACCGTCAGGCACAGGGACAGGGCGACCGCGGGAATCACCCGGCGGACGGTGGAACGGCAGCTTGAAACACTCAACATCGACAACACTCCTTTATTCCTGATAGCCATGAGCCGCGGCGCGACCCGGTTTCGTCGATACGAAGCGCAACTCCGGATGGGGCGTCGTCGAAATCACGTCGACGCACGAATGGCGACGGGGGCCGAGCCGCTGGCAGCGCCGACGGACGGAAAATGCGCCGCGCCTCGCGGAACGCGCCGTCCGGAGCCTGGCCCGGATTCTCCGGCAAACCGCCGGCATGTTACCACCGTCGAGACGCCAGCGGCAAGCGGGCCTCGGCGACTGGCGACAGGTTGTGACATTCCGCGGCGGGACAGGTTTTTACGCGGCGGCGTTCCGCCGGCTCCCGGGTCAACTGGCCCGGACGCGGCCATTTCGATTAAGGTAGTCCTCAATAACGTGACTCCTGTGCCGCTCTTTGCCGCCGCATGGCCCGCGAGGCAGCTTCCACCGGCGACCGGCCTGACGGCGCGCGGGCAATCTTCATGGCCTTCTACAATCACAACGATGAGACGCTTTCGCCCGACCCGCTGGCGCGGCTTCAGCAGCAGAAACTCGCTGCGCTGCTCGCGCATGTGTGCGAACACAGCAGGTTCTATAACGCCAGGTTCGGCTCGATGGCGCCGGCGGACACGGCCGCGGACCTGGCCTCGCTCCCCCTGACGACCCGTGCGGACATCCAGGACGATCAGCGCGTCCACCCACCCTACGGTTCGATCCTGACGGAACCGCTGGACCGCTACGTCCGGCTGCACCAGACCTCCGGCAGCATGGGCACACCGCTGCGCTGGCTGGATACGGCCAAAACGTGGGAGTGGTGGAAGTACGTGTGGGCGATCATCTTCCGCGCGGCCGGGCTTGATGCGGGCGACCGGCTGCTGTTCCCCTTTTCGTTTGGCCCGTTCATCGGGTTCTGGAGTGCGTTCGAGTCCGCTGTGGCGCTGGGCAACCTCTGCCTGCCGGCGGGCGGCATGACGACGACGGCGAGGCTTCAATTCCTGCTCGACAACGACGTCACGCTGATCTGCTGCACGCCGACGTATGCCCTGCGGATGGCGGAGGTTGCGTCGGAGGAGGGGATCGATCTGGTGGATTCGCCGGTTCGAGGCCTGATCGTCGCGGGCGAGCCGGGCGGCAGCATTCCTGCGACCCGGGCAGCGATCGAGTGCGCGTGGGGCGCTCGCGTCTTCGACCATGCGGGGATGACCGAGGTCGGCCCGTGGGGCTTCGAGTGCGAAGAGGCGCCCGGCGGCCTCCACGTCATGGAGAGCGAGTTCATTGCGGAGGTGATCGACCCGGCGACCGGCGAGGTTCTGCCGGATGGGCGCGAGGGCGAACTTGTGCTGACCAACCTCGGCCGGCTGGCGATGCCGTTGATTCGATACCGCACGGGCGACCTGGCGCGGCTGACGCGCGGCCGGTGCGCGTGCGGGCGCAACTTCGCCCGCATCGAGGGCGGGATCGCCGGGCGGGCGGACGACATGCTGGTGATCCGCGGCAACAACGTCTTTCCGTCGGCGATCGAGGGCGTCGTGCGCGACCTGCCCGAGATCGCCGAGTTTCGGATCCGTGTCGAGACGACGGGGTCGATGAACGATCTGCGACTGGAGATCGAAGTGGCCTCGGGCGTCGATGGCGAGGACGTGGCGCAGCGGCTTTCGACCGAACTTCGCAACCGCCTGCATTTCAAGGCGCGGGTGGATCTGGCGCCAACGGGGTCGCTGCCGCGGTTCGAGATGAAATCCCGTCGCGTGGTCCGCGCCGATGGATGAGGCGGCGCAGGCGCGTTACAATCCGGCAACGTCGCGTATCACCGCGACGGAGTGGACCCGGGCCGCGTGACGCAGTCGAAGGATGTATGCATGAACCGACGTATGTTTGGACTCTTCGTGATGGTCCTGCTGGCGGCGACGCCTGCCGCCCGGGCCGCGGACTGGCCTTCCTGGCGCGGGCCGGAGCAGAACGGCCTGGTTCGGGAAACGGCGATCGTCAAAACATGGTCGCCGTCCGGCGAGAACCTGTTGTGGAAGTCGTCAATCGGCGGGCGTACGACGCCGATCATTCTGAACGGCCGGGTGTACGCCAATGTTCCGGTCGGCGCGGGACTGACGTCCGGCGAGCGCGTCGTCTGTATGGATGCCCTGACCGGAAAGGTCGTCTGGGAAGATCGGTTCAACGTCTACCTGACGGACATCGTCGAGAATCGCGTTGGATGGTCGGCCATGGCGGGCGACCCTGCAACGGGCAACGTGTTTGTCCATACCACGGGCGGCGACCTGTTCTGTTACGATCGCGACGGCAAGATGCTGTGGAAGAGCGCGCTCACCGAGAACTTCGGTCGCGTCAGCGGTTACGGGGGCCGCTCCCACACGCCCATCATCGACGAAGACCGCGTCATCATCAGTTTTCTGTCCTCGACGTGGGGCGCGAATGCGCGGCCGTCGCACCGCTATGCCGCGTTTGATAAAAGCAACGGCGAGTTGCTCTGGTGGGCGGCGCCGGGCGGATCGCCGGAGGATACGACCTATTCGACGCCGGTCGTCACGGTCATCGACGGTCGCCGACTGCTCATTGCCGGCAACGCGGATGGCAACGTGTACGGCCTGCTGGCGCGGACCGGCGAGAAGGTGTGGACGTTCGAGTTGAGTAAGCGGGGTCTGAATGTTTCCGTAGTGGCGGACGGCAAATTCGTCTACGCCGCGCACAGCGAGGAGAACATCGACAACACCAGCATGGGCCGCGTCGTCTGCATCGACGCTTCCAAGACCGGCGATATCACCAAGTCTGGCGAAGTCTGGCGCTTCGATGACAAGACGGTCGGCTACTGCTCGCCCGCGATCGCCAACGGGCGGCTCTACGTCGTGGACAACGCCGCCAACATGTACGCGCTCGACTTGAAGACGGGCCGGCGCTTCTGGCAGCACAGCGTCGGTCGCGTCGGCAAGGGTTCGCCGCTGGTCACCCGCGACGGCATCATCTACTACGGAGAACAGAACGGGATCTTCAGCATCCTGAAGGACGCTGGCGACCACGCCGAGACGCTGGACACGGAGACGTTTGAGCGCGACGACGGGCTGGTCGACGAGATCTTCGGCTCGCCCGTCATGGCCGACGGCCGGGTCTATTTTCAGACGCGGTACGGCACCTATTGCCTGGGAAAGCGCGACGCCAAGGTGGAGTCCGAGCCGATCCCGGCCATGCCGAAAGAGCGCGCGGCCGCGGCGGCGAAAACGATGATGCTCCGGCCGGCTGACGTGACGCTGGCGCCCGGCGAAGTCGTTATGTTCAAGCCCGTGTTCTACGACGACGCGGGCGTCGAGGTCGCCGTCGCAGATGCGCAGCCGACGTGGCAGCTCAAGGGCGTTCCGGGGACGATTCTCAACGTCGGCTCCTTCGTGGCGGCCACGGAGAACCGGTTCAGCGCCGGCCTCATTGAGGCCAAGTTCAACGACATGACGGCCAGCGCGCGGGTCCGAGTCAGTCCGACGCTTCCGATCGAGGAGTCCTTTGACGGGATGGCGCCGGGCGAGTCGCCGCCGGGGTGGATCGGCGTGACGCGCAAGGCGGTCATCGCCGAGAAGGACGGCGCCAAGGTGCTGCACAAGGTGGCATCCAAGTCGGCGCCCAGCCCGCCGTTCATGCGCATCCGCGGCTATGCGACGCCGCCGATCGCGGGCGGCTACACCGTCGAAGCTGACATGTTGGGAACGACGGTGCGGAACCGGTTCGACCCGGACATGGGGTTGATCAACTCCCGCTACCGCCTGCTGGTCATGGGGATCAAGAACGTGCTCAGAATCGACGCCTGGGATCCGGTGCCCCGCATCGAGCACGACGTGCCGTTCACCTTCGAGCCGGACAAGTGGTACCGGATGAAGTTCGAAGTATCGCACCAGGGCGACGTGGCGATGCTGCGCGGCAAGGTGTGGCCGCGGGATGCCGACGAGCCGGAGGCGTGGACGATCGAGTTCAAGGATCCCTTCCCGCACCCGGAAGGCAGCGCCGGCGTCTACGCCTACAGCCCGGGCACCACGGAGAAAAGCGACGGACCGGAGGTCTTCTTCGACAACTTCAAGGTACACAAGTAGCCTCAGCGGCAGCGCCGGCGATGTCCCGCGCGCTCCCGGCTGTGTCAGTGGCAAGGACAGAAATCGAGAACTTATCCCTGAAGGGTTGTGATATGACAGTGATTCCGACCAGGAGCGAGTCTCTTCGTAGGAGTGGAGGCAGCGTCTCGGCGCTGATCGCGCTCGCCGTGCTGTGCCAGACGGCTCCCGCCGAGGCTCAGTCGCGCAAGGGCGACTGGCTGATGTGGGGCGGCGCGCCGGACCGCAACATGGTTTCCGAGGAAACCGGCATTCCCCATGAGTGGGACATCAAGACGGGCAAGAACATCAAGTGGAAGGCGCCGCTCGGCTCGCAGACGTACGGCAACCC
>CAZYLK010000009.1:60557-62328 GCA_964648365.1 uncultured Phycisphaeraceae bacterium | reverse complement strand
CCAAGACCGCCCAGGCAACGTCAATGGAAGTCAACGACCCGGCGTGGCCGTGGTTTCTCCTGGGGCTGCTGGCGTTTTTGCTGATTGAGTGGGTGGTTTACAACCGGCGCGTGCTGGTGTGATCGGCGCGCGTTCGCACGCCAGCGCAGCGCGGTATCGCTCCATCAGGGTGGGTGTTCGGTCAGCTCTCGTCGCGGCGCCCAAGCTGAGCAGCCACGCCAAGGCTTCGCGGTGGCGATTGAGGTGGATCTGGTCGCAGATGAAGAGCGGTCTGCCTTGATCCCCGAGGATCTTCACTTGGCCCCCCTGGTGCATGATCGACCGGACGGCCTCCCACGGGACGACAGGATCGTATTTGCGCCGCTTCCAAAGGCCGTAGATGTGTACGCCGGCTTCAGACAGTGCAATGCCAGCGACGGGTCGGTTTCTTGCTGTGAGAATATTAGCGATGGCGGCGAAAGCCAAGAATGCGGCCGCGACGCGGTTGAGCCAGGATCCCACGAGAAGCTGCAACACGCCACTCACCAGGCACAGTCCGGCCGCCGCGAGAAACATTCGTTTTCTGGAGACGCGGAAGTCCACGATCTCGAACGCGATCGGCCACCCGCATTCGGAACACTTCGCGACTGCAGCGAGTGGCTCAACTGCGGCTACGGCGGGCGACCGCCACAACGCGCGGCGGCGGCGAAGTGCCGGCCGTGAGGGTCGTGGAAGTCAAATGCCGCTCCCCGCCGCGTGCAGTCAACTTAAGATCGGGCGTCATATCACCCATACCGGTCCCGCCGCCGCCCGAGCGCTCATGGATGCGCATCACCGAGCGGTATAGGGAAGTTATCTTACCGGCGGGCCCACGCCCTTCAACCGTGGATCGAGCGTGCGCAAGTGACAGAAGGCGGGTGGCCGTGCGATCAACCACTCGCCGCCGCCATGCGAACCAGACACGCGACCATTCCAGAACCGGCCGCCGATTATCATCGACCGGCCCGACGCTGGGCTCGTAACATCGTGCCGCTTCCCTGCGGGGAGAAAAGGAGAGCCTCGATGTTGCACTTCGAGCGCATGCTCGCATTTTACGAGTGGATCGCCGGCTGGAGCTTGCCGACCCGCCTGGTCGTTGCCGGTGTCCTGCTGCTTCTGCCGCTGGCCGCCGCTGAGCAGGACTCGTCATCCAACGCGTGGATGTTCGCCGCCATGCCGGCCGGTGTCGTCCTGCTGCCCTTGCTGTTCGGCGCGGGCGACAACTGACGCGCAAAGCACGCCTCGCGCGGTGACGGTTGAGGCCGCGACCTGAAGAGAATCCGGCCGGCGACACTGGTGGTCCTGGTCGTGCTGGTCGGGCGGGTTGCCGGTGATTGCGCCGCCCGGGTCGCGTGCTATAATCCGTCAATACCGAGTTGATTCAGTCGGTATCGGAGTATGCGCGGTGTCGCCGAGCGTGGTCATCATGGCCGTCGTTGTGGTCTTTGCGTTCGAGGCGGCGCTGCAGATCCTCATCTTTCTGATCTTCGGCCCGGGGCTGCGGCGGTCGACGCGGGCCGCGGATCGTCGGGCTGACCGCTGCTGCCGCAAGTGCGGCTACCGCATCGACAACCTCCCCGGACCCTGCTGCCCCGAGTGCGGCCGACGGTTCATTGCGCCGCCGGACGACTTTGATCCGCAGACCATGTTCAGCGATCACCGCCGCTCCGGTCGGGCCGCCGCGCTTCGAGACGAATGCTCCGGTCCGGCTGCGGAACCCCGCGCCTGAGGGAACCTGCGGTCGCTGAGCCGC
>CAZYLK010000009.1:0-60457 GCA_964648365.1 uncultured Phycisphaeraceae bacterium | reverse complement strand
CTCCGGTCCGGCTGCGGAACCCCGCGCCTGAGGGAACCTGCGGTCGCTGAGCCGCGGCGTGGCGGTCAGACTCGACCGCTCATGGCTAACACCTGCCTACCATCGGCAAATTTTGCCGCCCCCCGGCACGGCAGTTCATCGATTCCATCGATATGCCCCGTAGGGACTTGCGACGCTGTCGCCGCCAGGCGGAGACGGTCCGTGAGAATTCTTCAAAAAAAAGCCTTGATCGAAGTGGTCGTCAGTGGTAGTGTCTCCCACGAAATGGAAGTCAGCGGTTCAAACGAATGCGACCGTTCACCGGCCAATTCGAACGCAGTATCGATGCGAAGAATCGTGTTCAGATTCCATCGCAGCTCCGCGCCGCGATCGACGCGGAGCGGGACGGGGCCGGCCTGTACGTCTCGCTGGGCGAATGTCCCGGCAGCCTGTGGGTGCTTACCGAGCGGGGTTTTGAAGCCCTCGCGGAGCGGATGGCGACCGAGACGATGGCGGACGAACGCAGCGGTCATTTCGAACGACAGTTCTACTCTTCGACGCAGTTCATTGATATCGACAAGCAGGGCCGAGTGGTGCTTCCCGAGCGGCTGGTGCGAAAGGCGCGGTTGGGGACAGAGGTCACGATCCTCGGTTGCAAGAGTCGGTTTGAGTTGTGGGCGCGGGAAGCCTTCGAGCAGAAATACAGCATTGACTGGGATGGGGAGGAGTGGCCGAACTGGTCCGGCTTCCTCCGTATGCCCGGCCCGGCGACCCCGGGCGGCAAGGCCTGATTGAATCGGCCGGGGCGGCCCCGCGCAGGAGTGCGAGGGTTGCCACCGGATGGTATCGCAGCGGCGGCCGCGAAGCAGGGAGGCTTTGAGGTGCTGCGAGTTCCGGCGGGACGCTGCACAGCCGGTGAACGGACTCCGGTTCGTTCCCCTCGGCGGCGAGAGCCGCGCAGCGTGTCCCGTCCTTGGGGGAGGCGCGAGCAGGGACGCATCCTGCCCCCCCCGCTTGGACTACGGATGCCCGCGATTGTCTGAGGCCCGCGACGGACACACGCCCGTTCTGACCACGGAAGTGTTGGAACATCTGGACGTGCGTGCCGGCGAAACCGTCTTCGATCTGACGGTGGGTTTCGGCGGGCATGCGCGATTGTTCGCGGAGCGTGTCGGGCGGAACGGATCCCTGATCGGCACGGATGTCGACCCGACAGCTCTGGAGACGGCAGAGCGCGCCCTGGCGGAGGCCGGGTGTCGCGTGCTGCTGCGGCGCGGCAACTTCGCCGACGCGCCGGCGGCGCTGGATGCGCTGGGGTTGCCGGCCGTGGACGTGCTCTTCGCCGATCTGGGGGTGAACTCCGCCCAGATCGAGGACGCCTCCCGGGGGCTGTCGTTCATGGACGACGGTCCGCTGGACATGCGGCTGGATCCGACGTTGAAGACGACGGCCGCCGACCTGATCAATCGGCTGGGCGAGCGCGAGCTGTCGGACATCTTCTACTTCAACGCTGGCGAGATGGGGAGTCGTAAGATCGCCAGGGCGATCTGCAACGAACGCCGCGAGTCGCGCATCATGACCACACAGCGGCTGGTTGCCGTCATCGCCCGGGCGTTGCACGTGGATCCGTTGTCGCGCCGCTCCAAGATTCACCCGGCGACGCGGACGTTCATGGCGCTCCGCATGGCCGTCAATGACGAAACGGGCGCGCTGGCGGCGCTGCTGGACGCGGCGCCGCGCATGCTGCGGCCCGGGGGGCGGATCGGCGTCATCGCGTTTCACAGCGTTGAGGACCGCGCCGTCAAGCAGGACTTCCAGCGGCGTAAGAACGAGGGGATCTACGAACTTGTCACGAAGAAGCCCGTAATCGCCGGCGCCGCGGAGCGCGACGCCAATCCGCGATCGCGCAGCGCGAAGCTGCGGGTGGCTCGACGGCTGGAGCAAGCGTGAGCGTGATCGTCGTGCGTGTCTTATTATGTGTGAAATAAAAGTGAGCGCGCATCCATGCGCGGCTCGATAATGACAGGGCCATGCGGGCGGTGGAAGGAACTCTTTTAGTACGCGCGCGGGGGTAACCAGGATGGCGCAGGAGACCAAAATCGCTCTGGTGGTCGGGCTGGGGTTCATCGTGTGTTTTACCCTGGTCCTGACCAACCGTGGGCAGCAGGCGCCCGTGCCGCCCGCGCTGACGCAGCGGCCGGCGCGGCAGATCGACGCACCCGGTTCGGGACCGAGCGTCACATCCCCACGCAACGAAGCGGTCGCGGCCTCCCACGAGCCGGCCGCAACGACCGTGAGCCCGCCGGCAGGCGCCGTGCCCGCCCCGGTTGCCGGCGCGGCCGGCCCGACGGCGCCGCCGCCGAAGCAGGCGGCGGGGCAGGACACGCCCCCCCCGGTCCCGGCGCACGCTCCCGCGACCACAGTTCCGACGGGTGGGCTCGACGCGTCCATGCAACCGATTCGCACGGCGGATGCCTCGAGCGCCGCGACGCAGCACCCGCTGGGGCCTGACGTCGCGCCGGTCCGGCCCGGGCCGGTTCCGACCCCGACGTCCATCGAGACGCTCCGCGCGGCCATGCCGACCGGTGCTGCACCAGCCCGCGTCGACGGCGGCACAAGCCCTTCGAAGGTCTATGAAGTACGTCCCGGCGACACGCTGTACGGCATCGCCGGTCGCCTGTACGGAAGTAAATCGGCCAGTGTCGTACGGGCGATCTACGAAGCGAACCGGTCCGCGATGCCCAGCCCGAACGCGATCCGCGTCGGTCAGCGTCTGACGCTTCCTGCCTTGCCGGAGTCGGCGCCTGCGACACCGCCCACGTCCGTACGCGAACCGCCGCGGACACCGACGAGCGCGCCGCCCGCGGCCGCACAGGACGATGCGGGGCTGTACCGCTGGTACAAAGTCCAGAAAGACGACCGCTACGTCACGATCGCCCGCGAGCAGCTTGGCGATGCCGGTCGGTGGCGGGAGATCTATGAGCTGAACAAGGATAAGTTTCCCGATCCTGACAAGATCCGGGACGGAGTTCGCATTCGCCTGCCCGCGGCGGCGCTGGCGGACGCCCGGGAGCGACGCCCGTGAGGCTGACGCGGTGCCTGGGCCTGATCGCGCTGCTGGGCGGCATCGCGCTGGCGACGGTCCTGATGCGCGCCGAGCAGGCGCGGGTCGGGTCGTCGGTCGTGTCGACGTATCACCGCCGCGCGGAACTGCGGCGCGATATCTGGCGGACGCAGGTCGCCATTGCCCGCCTGTGTGCGCCGGACCGGCTGCACGCGCGGATCCAGTTGCTTGCGGCAGCGCGGGGCGGCGAGGCCTCGGCCGCACGGCTGGCTTCCAGATGACCGCTGCGCCGGGCGGCCGGCCGGCGCTTCTGGGTTAAGGCTTCGAACCGGCGCGGGACGATCGACCGCCGCGCCGCAGCGCGCGGAGCGCAACGCATGTACGCAGACGACGCCGGACTGGTCCGTTTTCAGCGGCGCGCGGCCGTGATCGCGCTGTCGGTCGTCCTGGCCGGCCTGGGCGGACTGATCGGGCGCCTCGTTTACATTCAACTCGACGACGATCCTCGCGTTCGGAACCTGGCGTCGCGACAGCAGAGCGGCCGGGTGGTGCTGCCGGCGCGGCGCGGTTGCATCTACGACGTACGCGGGCGATGCGTCGCGGGCTCGCGCGCGCTTAATGAGATCTTCGTCGATCCCGGCGAGGTCGTCGACGTTGACGGTCTGGCGCGCGAACTGGCGGCGCGGCTGGATGAGGATGCGGCGTGGATTGCCGCCCGGATCCGGGCGGCCGAGGGCTCGCGCTATCTGAAACTCGCCAGCCACCTCGACGACGACGAGGCGGAATCGTTCAGGCCGCTGCGCAAAGACGGCGTCGGCATCGGCGAACACCAGGTTCGGAATTACCCGCTCGGCGATTCGATGTGCCACGTGCTCGGCATTGTCGGCCGCGACCGCATCGGGCTGGAAGCGATCGAGATGCTGTACGACGACCACCTGCGCGGCCTGGACGGCGAGTCGGGCGTGATCCGCAGCGCAGGGCGGAAGCCGATGTGGTGGCGGGAGGAGCGCGTCGACCCCATCGACGGTGGCGACCTGATCCTGACACTCGACAGCGAAATTCAGCGCGTCGTGGAGACGGAGCTGGACGCGGCACGGGCGAAGTTTCGCGCCGAGTCGGCGGTCGGCATCGTGATGGACCCGTTCAGCGGCGAGGTGCTGGCACTCGCGTGCCGACCCGGCTTCGACCCCAATCATTACAGCGACTACGCCGTGGAGCTGCGCCGCAACCGGGCGCTGACGGACCCGGTCGAGCCGGGCAGCGTGTTCAAGCCGTTCATCGCGTCCGGGGCGCTGCTCGTCGGCGCGGTGAGCCTGACGGAGCAGATCTACTGCCATGACGGCAAGCACTGGTTCGGCAAGCGGCTCATTCACGATACGCACCCCAACGGCAACCTCGACCTGAAGGGCATCATCGTTCACAGCAGCAACATCGGGATGGGGAAAATCGGCGAGCGACTCGGCAATCCGGTGCAGTGCCAGATCGTTCGCTCGTTCGGCTTCGGCGATCTGACCGGCATCGACTTCCCGGGCGAGAGCGTAGGCATCGTGCCGGCGCTCAAGGACTGGGACACTTATACGACGACGTCAGTGCCTATGGGTCAGGAGCTGGCGGTGACGCCGATTCAGTTGATCACCGCCTTCTCGGCGATCGTCAACGGCGGGACGTTGCTGCGTCCCCGCATGGTTCGCAGCCTCGTCCGATCCGATGGCACGGTCGTCGAGTCGCGCGAGAAGCCGGTTCCCGTGCGGCGGGTGCTGCCGCCTCAGGTCGCTGCGCAATTCACGGAGGACATCCTCCCCGCGGTGGTGGAGGACGGTGCCGACGGCAATCTGCGGCTCGACGATTACACCATGATGGGCAAGACCGGCACCGCCCAGGTGCCCGGGGTCGGGGGCTACGAGCGCGGCGCCTACGTGAGTTCGTTTCTGGCAGCCGGTCCGGTGTCCGCTCCGAGGCTGACGGTGCTGGTCATGGTGCGGAAACCCGATGAGAAGATCGCCCATTTCGGGCGGGCTGTTGCCGGCCCGGCCGCGGGTCGCATCCTCGAACAGTCGCTCCGCTATCTGGGCACGCCGCCGGATCGCACCGGCGCGCCGCTGGCGCAGCGATGATAAGCAATTCGATATAACTTTGTGTTCAGCAGGAGGTTGTGTCTCAGTCGCTTCCTGTGAAATCTTTGTTGCGTTATCCCCTTCCGTCCGCACTCGTCGCGACGCCGCTCTGACAGGCGCGCCGTTGCAGGCTGAATCTAACTTTTTCGTAGGAAGAACTTAACACTTCTGTTACAATTGCGGAGACCGATGAAGACTCCCCCACTCAATCGGTGCGCGGCGCCCCTGGCGCTCTCCCGCCTTCTCGCGCTGGCCGGCGTTCACGCTGATCTGCCATTAAGTCAACATTCCCTTGAGGTTACGTCCATCGAGGATGACTCGCGCGCCGTTCGGGCAGGCTCGTGCTTTGTCGCCGTCAGAGGCGTGAAGTCTGACGGGCACGCGTTTATCGCCGCGGCCGTGGCTGCGGGCGCCAGCCTCGTCGTGGCGGAAGCCCCGGTGGTCGGGCTTCCTGAAGGCGTGGTCGGACTGCGCGTGCCGGATGCCCGGCTCGCGCTGGCGCGGCTGGCGGCGGCTTACTACGGGTTGCCCGATGAGCAGGCGGCCGGCTTCCGCCTCATCGGCGTGACCGGCACGAACGGAAAGACGACGGTGAGCTATCTGCTGCGCGCAATCCTGCGCGCCAGCGGCGAGGCGCCGGCCATGTTCGGCACCGTCGAGTACGACATGATCGCTTCTACCACGCCCGCGGCGCTGACAACGCCCGGCAGTCTGGAAGTCTGCCAGCGGCTGCGGCAGGCGAGAGACGCCGGCGCCACGGCGGCCATCATGGAGGTATCGTCGCACGCCCTGGAGCAGCAGCGCGTCGCGGGTCTGGCCTATTCGGCGGCCGTGTTCACGAATCTATCGGGTGATCATCTCGACTATCACGGCTCGATGGAGGTGTACGAAGCGGCGAAGCGGCGTCTGTTCAACGAACTGCCGGCCGGCTCTGTCGCCATCATCAACGCGGATGATCCCGTCGGACCGCGCATGGGCGAGGCCGCGCGCGGCCGCGGGGCCCGCGTGCGTACGTTCGGCGGGCATTCGGGCGCGGACGTATCGGCGGAGGTCGTGGCATCGTCGGCGACCCACATGACGCTTCACGTTCGCGGCCTGGCCGCGCCGCTCGAAGTGACAACATCGCTGATCGGCCTTCACAACGTGGCCAACGTTCTCGCGGCTGCGACGACCGCTGATGCGTTGGGCATCGGCGTCCACGCGATCCGCTCCGGCGTCACGGGTCTGGCCGGCGTTCCGGGCCGGCTGGAGCGCGTCTCCGCGAATGATCATCCATTCCACGTCTACGTGGACTACGCGCATACGGACGCCGCTCTCAAAAACGTGCTGTCCGTTCTGCGACCGCTGACGCGCGGGCGGCTGATCTGCCTGTTCGGGTGCGGCGGCGATCGCGACCGGACCAAGCGCCCGCGTATGGCGCGTGCCGTCTGTGCCGGCGCGGATGTCGCCGTGGTCACCAGCGACAACCCGCGCACGGAGGATCCGCTGCGAATCATCTCCGACATCATGACGGGCGTCCGGGCGGACGGCGCGTGTCGCATCCTGGTGGAGCCGGACCGCGCCCGGGCGATCGCGCTGGCGATTGCCGAGGCACGCGAGGGTGACGTGATACTGCTGGCCGGCAAGGGGCACGAGGATTACCAGATCATCGGCACGCAGCGGCGCGACTTCGACGACCGTCGTCAAGCGCGAGACGCACTGGGACTGGGATTGCGGGTGCCGGCGCCTGGGTCGGCGACGTGTATTACGGCCTAAGGCCGGGGCCGGAGTTGGCGAACATGATCCCGATGTCCATCGACGAGGTTGCGGCGGCCGCGGGGGGGGCGTGGGCCGGGCCGTCGGCCGGTGGATGGATGATTCGGTCAATCTCAACGGATTCTCGAACCTGCGGAGCGGGCGATCTGTTCGTCGCGATTCGAGGCGAGCGGGACGACGGTCACCGTTACGTCGCGGGGGCGCTGGCGCGGGGCGCGTCGGCGTGTCTGGTATCGCGGGAGTGGCTCGCTTCGCAAAGCCCGGTGACGCACGCGCGGTGCATCGCCGTGGACTGCCCGTTGCAGGCACTCGGCCGACTCGCATCGCATCATCGCCGCTGCGTCATGTCGCGGAGCACGGTCGTAATCGCCGTGACCGGCAGCAACGGTAAAACCACGACCAAGAACATGATCCATCACGTGCTGGCCGGCGAGCGTCGCGGGTCGGCCGCTGCCGCGAGCTTCAACAATGCCCTGGGCGTGCCGCTCACGCTGCTGGGCGTCTCCGCGGGCGATGAATACGTGGTGGTCGAGATCGGAACCAACGCGCCGGGCGAGATCGCGGCGCTGGCGGCACTGGCGGCGCCGGACATCGCCGTCATTACGTCGATCGGGCACGCGCACGTCGGCGGGCTGGGTTCGATCAGCGACATTGCGCGGGAGAAGGGGTCGATTCTGCGTTTTGTCGGCTCTGGCGGGGCGGAAAGGGATGGCTGTCCCCGTCAGGGCCGCTTTGCGGTGGTTCCGTCGGAATCCGTCGAGCTTCGTGGTGAGGTCCCGAGTGACTATGAGCCGGCCGGCGGGGCGAGGGTGGGTGCGGGCGTCGATGTCGGAGGTGATGCGGGCAGTGGTGTTGAGGCTAAGGCGGCTTCACCGGTTGAAAACCGGTGCCACAGTCAGACCCAGACACCGGTTGAAAACCGGTGCCACACGGAGGCGCCGCGGTTGATGTGCGGGGTCGGCAGCGGCGGCTGCGACGACGTGCGGGTGGGCGTCATCGACGCAGACGAGACCGGGACGGACATCCTGTTCGATGACTGCGTGTTTGCGCGGTTGAACCTGCCCGGCGTACACTTCGCCAATCTGGCCGGCATGGTGTACGCCGTCGGGCTTCGGATGGGTCTTTCGGCGGATGCGATCGTTGAGCGGTTGAGGACGTTCCAGGCGGCTGAACATCGCATGTCGGTCACGCGGCGGTACGGCCTGCTCCTGATCGACGATTGCTACAACGCCAATCCGTCCAGTATGAGGGCCGCGCTGGACGTGCTCGCCATCGCCCGCGGCTGCCGGCGCGTGTTCGTCATGGGCGACATGCTCGAACTTGGCGCTGCGGCTGAAGCGTATCACACGGAGATCGGCGCCTACGCGGCGAAGCGCGGCGTCGACGTGCTGCTGTCGGTGGGCCGGTTGGCCGGCGTCGCGGCGTCGGCGGCGGGCCGGGCGGGTGTGACGCGGGTGAAGTCGTTCGACACCAGCGACGCCGCCGCCCGGCACCTGTTGCAGCTTGCGGCCCGGGGAGATGCCATACTCATTAAAGGCTCGCGGGCGATGCGGCTGGAGACGGTGGTATCCGCCGTGCTCGGATCCGGCGGTGCGGCGGGCGACGGTCAGGATGCCCGGTTCGACGAAAGACCCTGGGCCGATGACGGCGACGCTCCGCACCAGCTTACCGGCACGGCGGAGGGTGACGGCGTCGGGATGTGACGAGCGCGGGCGTCGCGTCGCGCGATTCGCTACGGCACCTGGCCGGGGGTCGAGCGTTGGCACGCGGTATGTCGATGAGGGATGCGGCGTGCTTTATCATCTTTTCCACGTCCTGACCGGCGGGCGACACTACGCCTACGAGAACGCGCTCTTCCGCGCCGGCGTGGGAGCGTTGCTGTGTTTTCTGATGGTGCTGCTGATCGGTCCGTCCGTCACGCGGCTGCTGACGCGATG
Organism: uncultured Phycisphaeraceae bacterium; assembly: GCA_964648365.1. Lineage (GTDB taxonomy): Bacteria > Planctomycetota > Phycisphaerae > UBA1845 > UBA1845 > SURF-32. The sequence continues at coordinate 51,608 of CAZYLK010000009.1, read as the reverse complement.
GAAGGTGGGCGACCGGCCGGAGTTTGACCACGATGCGCTCAACGCACTGATGCGCTCCAAGAGCGACGTGCCCACGATGGGCGGCGTCATGATGATCGGGGCCATCGCGGTATCCACGCTGCTGCTGGCCGATCCGGCGAACTTTTATGTGCTGATGGGCCTGCTGTGCCTGCTCTGGCTGGGCGTGGTGGGTGCGGTGGACGACTGGCTGAAGCTGACGGCCAAGCGCCGTCACGGCGGGCGGGACGGGTTGAAGTCGTACGAGAAGCTGCTGTTTCAGGTGGGGCTGGGCGTGGTGATCGGTTGGTTTGTCTTCGACTACGGCGCGGAAAACTACGCGGTGGCGCCGATCCGGAACGAGGTTCCGGCCTACAGCATCCTGGCGGTTCCCTTCTACAAGCCGGGCTTTCAGTTGGGTGCGACGGCGTTCATGCTGGTGACGGTGCTGGTGATGACCGGCACGTCCAACGCCGTCAACCTGACGGACGGGATGGACGGGCTGGCGTCGGGCTGCGTGGCGCTGTGTTCCGTGGTGTTCGTGGTGATCGCTTACGTAGCGGGAACGCAGGCGCTGGCGGCGAAACTGCTGGTTCCCTATGTGCCGCAGACCGGCGAACTGGCCGTCATGTGCGGCTGCGTGTGCGGCTCGACGCTGGGGTTTCTGTGGCATAACACGCATCCGGCGGCGGTGTTCATGGGCGATACCGGGTCGCTGCCGCTCGGCGGGCTGATCGGCTATGTGGCCATCGTGACGCGGCAGGAATTGCTGCTGCTGATTGCGGGCGGCGTCTTCGTGGTGGAGGCGCTGTCGGTGATTATCCAGGTGGGCTACTTCAAGCGTACTGGCGGAAAGCGCGTGTTCCGATGCGCGCCGATCCACCACCACTTTCATCTGGGCGGTTGGAGCGAAGCGCAAACGGTGGTACGCTTCTGGCTGGTTGCCGCGATGTGCGCCGCTCTGGCGCTGGCGACGCTCAAATTGCGGTGACAGCGGCCGGCGCGAACAGGTCAAGGATGACGGTCATGTCAGACAGTTCTGCGATCGCACCCGCCACTCGGGGTCAACTGGTCGCTCTTGTCGTGGCGGCGTTGATGTGCGTGGGGCTGGTCGCCGTGGCGACGACCAATGCCTCGCTGGACCGATCGCTGCTGAGCGCGACGGTGTGGCAAACGGCCTTCGGGCGGCAGGCCATCTTTGCCGTTCTCGGGCTGGCTGCGATGTTTGCCGTCGGATACGGACCGGGGGTGTGGCTTCTGGGAGACCCGCGGCGGGTGCGATGGGCGGCGTGGCTGGGGCTGGCGCTGGCCGCGGCGCTTTCGGCGCTGGTGCTGATTCCCGGGATGAGCACGGCCGCCGGGGGTTCGCGACGGTGGTTGCGGTTGTCGGTCGCCGGGGTCGATCTGGGGATTCAGCCGTCGGAGATCGTCAAACTTGCGCTGGTCTTCTGGCTGGCGATGTGGCTCTCGACGCGGGAGTCGCTGCGGCGATCGCTGACGGGCGTGTTCGGCCCGGCGGCGGTGCTGATTGGCGGGTTCGTGGCGCTGGTCGGCGTTGAGGATTTCGGCACGGCCGCGCTCATTGCGGCGGTCTGCGGTTTGATGCTGCTGGTGGGCGGTTGCAGTCTTGTCCACCTGACGGGCTCGGCGGTGCTGGGCGCGGGCGGGTTCGCGGTGCTGCTGTTCCGCGAGACCTACCGGATCAACCGACTGACGGCGTTCTGGGATCCGTGGGCGGACCCGCAGGGTCTCGGGTATCACTCCATTCAATCGCTGGCGACGATCTCGTCCGGCGGGTGGTTCGGGCGCGGGCTGGGCGCGGGGATTCAGAAGTATGGGTATCTGCCCGAGGCGCGGACGGACTTCATCTTTTCCGTCATCTGCGAAGAGACGGGCGTCTTCGGCGGGGTGATCGTCATCGCGCTGTTCGCGGCGCTGGCGATCGCGGGTCTGTTCGTGATGCTGCACGCGCGATCGCCGTTCGAGCGGTTGCTGACGTTCGGGCTGACGATGACAATCGTCTTGCAGGCGGCGATGAACCTGGCCGTGGTGACGGTCTGCGCGCCGACGAAGGGCATCTCACTTCCCTTCATCTCGGCCGGCGGCTCGGGCATGGTCGTGTTCTGCGCGGCCTGCGGGCTGCTCGTGGCGGTAGCGCGACGCTCCCAAGTCGGGGAGGCGGACGTCGCATGATCGCTCGGGGCGCTGACGCTGGATCGTTGACGGCCTGGTTCGCGGCTGGGGGCAGCGGCGGTCATCTGTATCCGGCGCTGTGCGTTGCGGATGCGCTGCAGCAGCGGTCGCCCTCGGTGGCCTGTACGTTCCTGACCACGGGCAAGGCGATCGACGCGCAGATCGTCGGATCCCGCTGGCCGCGGCGCGTCGTGGACGTGCGTCCGCTGGCGGTGAAGCGACCCTGGGACTGGCCCCCGGGTGCGCTGCGGCTGTGGCGCGAAGATCGGCACATCGCTGCGGCTATCCGGCAATCGCCGCCCGACATCCTGTATGCTGCCGGCGGCATTCATACCATCCCTGTGGTGTCGGCGTGCCGTCGTGCAGGTGTTCCCGTCGTGTTGTTCAATCCGGATGTGGCGGCCGGGCGTGCCAATCGCCTGCTCTCCCGTTGGGTTACCGAAGTGTTCGTGCAGTGGGAGGCGTCGCGGGCGAGCTTTCCGCGAAGCTGCAACATCGAGGTCACGGGATGCCCGGTGCGGTCGGAGTTCGGCTGCATGGACCGCATCGAGGGCTGCCGGGTCTTCGACCTCGATCCGGCGCGCCGCACGCTGCTCGTCACCGGTGCATCGCAGGGCGCGTCTTCGCTCAACCGGCTGATGATCGGGCTGGCGGACTTCCTTCGGGAGGGCTGTACGGACTGGCAGGTGCTGCACGTGGCCGGCCCGGGCGATGAAGCGGCCGTTCGGACCGCGCTCGCGCGCGCAGACGTGCCCTGTCGTGTCTTTGCCTACACTGAGAAGATGGCGGCGGCCTTCGCCGCGGCGGATCTGGTCGTCACCCGCGCCGGCGCTTCGACGCTGGCAGAGCTGGCCGCTGCCGGTCGCGCCTCGATCCTGCTCCCTTATCCGTACGGGCGCGATCGACATCAATACGCCAACGCGGAAGTGTTTGCCGCGGCCCAGGCGTCGCAGGTCGTCGTGGATCGCATCGACCCCGCGTTGACGCGACCGGCGCTGCTGAATGCGCTACGCGAGTTGACGGGCAGCGAAGATCGGCGCGGCGCCATGGCGCGCGCCGCGGCCGGCATGGCGCGGCCGGACGCCGCGGACGCGGTCGCCGATCTGCTGCTGCGCCGCATCCGTTCACGTGACGCACGCATCGCATCTGATTGCATGGAGAAAAGCTGTGTCGCGGCCCGATAGTGGTGATATTGCGCTCGCCAACTCATCGGCGCGCCCGTCGGCCGACTCGTTGCGAGGATCCGCACCCCCGCGCGACGCCCGGTCGTGGCCTGACCGCTCCGCGGGTCGTGGAGGCGTTATGAACGTCGAGTCCCAGCCCAGGTTCTCCTTCCTCGGCGCGAACATCTACATGATCGGCATTGGTGGCTGCGGTATGAGTGGCGCCGCCGTCGTCCTGTCGGCATTGGGCGCCCGTGTCAGCGGCTCCGACCGACAGCCGTTCGACGGCGCCGGTTCGCTGGTCGCGCGCGGGATCAGCGTCTATCTGGATCAGCACGAGGCGCACCTGCCGCCCGATACGGATCTGGTCGTGGTCAGCGCCGCCATTCCGGCGTCAAACCCCGACCTGGTGTCGGCGCGGCGTCGCGGTGTCCGCGTCCTCAAGTATGCCGAGCTGCTTGGGCTGCTGATGCGCGAGCGCCAGGGCGTCGCGATCGCCGGCACGCACGGCAAGAGCACGACGACCGCCATGGTGGCGCACGTCTTCCGCACCGCCGGGTTGGATCCCACGCACGTGGTGGGCGCGGCCTGCGATCAGATCGGCGGCAGCGCCGTGCTCGGCCGCGGGCCGCACATGATCGTGGAGGCGTGCGAGTTCGACCGCTCGTTTCTTCAGTTCGATCCGCTCTACGGCGCCATTCTCAACCTGGAGCCGGACCACCTCGACTGTTACACCGAGTTCGGGGCGCTGGTCGATGCCTTTGCCGCGTTCGCGGGGCGGTTTCATCCGGACGGCCTGCTCGTGTGCAACGGACACGACCTGGTTGCCCGCCGCGCGTCCGAGGCGGCGCGCTGTCGTGTCGAGCACTTTACGATCGCGGGCGACGGCCACTGGAACGCCGTGGGCCTGATTGGCATAGCCGGGTGCTATGGCTTCAGCGTTCACTATGGCGGCGCCCGCCGTTTTGACGTCCAACTCGTCGTTCCGGGGTTGCACAACGTCGGCAATGCGCTGGCCGCCGCGGCCGTGGCGGACGGCGCCGGCGTGCCGGCGGAGGCGATTGTGCGGGGCCTGGGTACGTTCCGCGGCGTGGGACGCCGGATGACCTTACGCGGATCGAGCCGCGGTGTTACGATCATCGACGACTATGCCCACCACCCGACGGAGATCCGTTGCACGATCCAGGCGGCCCAGGGTGCATATACCCACCGCCGGACCGTGGTGGTGTTTCAGCCGCACCAGTACAGCCGGACGCGGTATCTTCTCGATGAGTTCGCGGCGAGCTTCGGAGGCGTCGACGAAGTGCTGGTGCCCGATGTGTACGACGCCCGCGGCGACGAGGCGACGGAGCGGACGGTTGGTTCGCCGGAACTCGTGCGCCGGATGACCGAGCGCGGCGTTAATGGTCGCTACATGGCGACGTTGGATGAGGTGACGGAACACGTTGCCAGCCACGCCGCCGAGGGCGATCTTGTTCTGACGCTTGGGGCAGGCGATGTGTGGAAGGTAGCGAATGGTCTGGTTGCGCGACTGTGCCCCGCAGTTTAAGCACGACGTTCCGCTGGCGCCGCTGACGTGGTACCGGCTGGGCGGGCCGGCGCGCTACCTCGTGACGCCGACCACGGTCGAGGAGTTGGCCACCGCGCGCCGGTTCGCGCTTGAGAACGACCTGCCGTTCCGGGTGCTGGGCCGCGGCGCCAACGTGCTCGTTCGCGACGAGGGCGTGGCGGGCGTCGTCGCCCACATCAACACAGGCGTCTTCGCCAGGGCGACATTTGAGGGTGGCCGCGTGACGGCCGGGGCCGGCGTCGATCTGATGCGCCTCGCGCGCGTCTGTTGCCGCAAGGGTCTGGCGGGCCTGGAGACGCTGGCGGGCATCCCCGCCACGCTGGGCGGGGCGGTGGCGATGAACGCCGGCGGTCGGTTCGGACAGATCAGCGATGTGATCACGCGGGTGACCGTTGTGGACGAGGGCGGCCGAACCGCGGTTCGTGATGCAACCGCGCTTGCGTTCGGATATCGCCGGGCTAACCTCGGTAAGGATATCGTGGTCGAAGTCGAGATGACGCTGCGTCCCGGTGACGGCGCCGCGCTTCTGCGTCGGCACGACGACATCTGGCAGATGAAGCGTACGTCACAGCCGTTCGGCGATCGAAGCGCCGGGTGCGTGTTCAAGAACCCGCCCGGGCAGTCGGCCGGGGCGTTGATCGACGGCGCCGGCCTGAAGGGCTTCTCGTGCGGCGGAGCGTGTGTATCCGATGTTCACGCGAACTTCATCGTCACCCGCGCCGGCGCCCGCTCCAGCGACGTGCTTACGGTGGCGGACGCGGTTCGCGCTCGCGTGCGGGAGGCTTTCGGCGTGGAACTCGAGATGGAAGTCGTGGTGTGGTAGGACGCGTCGGGTCGTGGATCGGCGGCGGCGCGCGACAGTCGAATCGGAGAAGGCCGGAAACGGCAGAAGGCGCAGGATGCAACGGCTTTCGACGACCTTGTGGACTAACGGTCATGGAGGACAGAGCGAGATGGTTGAGGTGGGATTGTGGAGCGGCGCCGGCGGAGCCATCGAAGCGACGATGACGCGCGAGGCGATGGACATCACCGTTCTGGCGGGCGGGCCGGGGGTTGAACGCGAAGTCAGCCTGGAAAGCGGCAAGGCCGTTCACGCGGCGCTGGCCCGACAGGGACACCGCGTCTCGTTGTGCGATGTCAGCCCCGAGGATCTGTCGGCCCTGCGACGCCCGGCGGACTTCGTCTTCATCGCGCTGCACGGCGAGTTCGGCGAGGACGGCACGGTTCAGCGCCTGCTCGATGACCTGGGCGTCTCTTATTGCGGTTCTGGCGCGGCGGCGTCTGCGCTGGCGTTCGACAAGCTTCGCTCCAAGGAGATCTTTGCCCGCAACGGTCTTCCGACCCCCGACTTCCGCGTGGTGCAGAAGGGCGTGTCGCCCGGCGATCTGGCCGACCTGCCGCTGCCGTGCATGGTCAAGCCTGTCGCGTCGGGCAGCAGCGTCGACGTGATCCGTGCCGATACCGTCGCCGAGCTTCACGCGGCGATCGACCGCGTGCTGGCGCGAAGCCAGCGGGCGCTTGTCGAGCGTTATGTGGTCGGCGTGGAACTGACGGTCGGGATCCTCGGCGACGAGGCCCTGCCGGTGATCGAGATTCGCACCCGACGCCCGTTCTACAACTACGAGGCCAAGTACCTCGACGACGACACACAGTACCTTTTCGATATAGATCTGCCCGAGGAGTTGCTGGCGCATGTGCAGCAGCTCAGTGTGCGCGCCCACCGGCACCTCGGCTGCCGGGCGTTTTCGCGCGCGGACTGGCTGGTCGACCGGCAGACGTTTCAGCCTCATCTGCTCGAGATCAACACGATTCCGGGCTTTACCAGCCACTCCCTGCTGCCGAAGGCGGCCGCGAGGGTGGGTATCGACTTCGACGCGCTCTGTGCCCGGATCATCGACCTGTCGCTGGAAGGGCGCACGCAGACGCAGGCTCTAGCGGTGGCGCCGGCGGCCTGACCGCGGGTTCTGAATCAGCCAGCACACGGATCGGTTCCGGACGATTGCCGTCTCCCTCGGGGTGACGCGGGGTGCCATGTCGAGACGTTCCAGGAAACGCAAAACCGCCGAAACGGCGCCGGCCCTGTCGGTCGCGATGCGACTCGCGGCCTGGCCCGGTCGCCCGTGGCTCTTGCGCGGCCTGGCGGTCGGAGTGACCGTTGCCTGCATCGTGCTCGCGGCCGTGGCGCTCGATCGGCACGCGGATGCGGTGCTTATGGCGCGCCGGCTGCCCGCCGAGCGTGTGGCATTTCCGGGCCTGCCCCCCGTGATCGAGCAACTGGCCGGCCGGGAGTTGATGACGTCGCTTCACCCGCTGCTGGCGGAACCGTGGCTGGCCGACGACCTGTGTCAGCGGATTGCTGACGTGGTCGGCCGATCGGGCTGGGTGCGGAAGCTGCACCACGTTCGGCGCAACGTCGACGGCACGTTCGAAGTGACGTGCGACTATCGAACACCGGTGGCGATGGTCCACAAGGACTCCAGCTACTACCTGGTTGATGCGGAGCACGTGCGCCTGCCTGGCGTCTATGCCTATCACGAATCGTGGATCACCATCGAGGGCGTCATGCTGAGCGCCCCGCCGGCCGGATTGCCCTGGCCGGGTGAAGATCTCAGGGCAGGGATCGGATTGGTTCGATCTCTTGCGGGTGAGCCGTTCCTTCCGCAGGTCACTGCGATCCTGGTGCGGAACTACGATGGTCGGGAGGACGCGCACCGCAGCCACATCGAATTGGCCACGGACCGCGCCGGCGGCCGGGTGCGGTGGGGGTCCGCGCCGGGGCGCGAACTCGAAGAGAACAGCCTCTCTGCCAAGACCGCCATTCTGCGGGCCAATTACGCCAGCACCGGCCGGCTCGACGCGGGCTACCCGGTGATCGACGTTTCGACGTTTCCGGACCGCTTCACCGTACCGGGTTAGTTGGAATCCCCATCCGAGGGCCGGCCGCGAGCCTTGGAGGCGGAGGATGTCGTCTGCTGTTTTCCGTGGCCGGATTTGAGGCACACTTTGCCCCCCTCTGGACCGATAGACTGAAATGCAGCCTGCCCGTCGCTGCTGCGCCCTTCGTCGTGAACTTGCGCAAGGGGTTGTCGGAGAATGGCTTACATGCCCGACACGTTGACTCGAGCGCGCTGCGGTCCTAGCATGTACCGAAAGCGTCCCGAACGGGCGCCGTTCGCACGACCCGCACGACACCTTGACGAATATGGTGGGGGATCGACACTCCGCGCGGGAACCGTGCCGGAGACGTTGGAGACTACGCAATCGGTGGGTCAGCGGCAGCGCTTGCACACCGGGCCGGATAGGGAGATTCAGTGATGGCCAATGCGGACAATCTACTGGCACTGATCGACAAGCGCGTCGACGCGGAACGCTTCCGGGAGCACCATTGGGAGGGCAGCTTCCAGGATTACCTGGACCTGGCGGCCCGCCAGCCGGCCGTGGCCCGCAACGCGTTCCAGCGCGTTTACGACATGATCATGCATTTCGGCTCGGAGCGCTACACGCGCTTCCGCCAGGATTACATCCGGTACAAGTTCTTCTCCGATCCGATCGGGAAGGGGAAGGACGCCGTGTATGGACTTGAGCGCCCGCTCATGAACCTCGTCGACTTTTTCAAGTCGGCCGCGCACGGCTACGGTACGGAACGGCGCATCCTGCTGCTGCACGGGCCGGTCGGATCGTCGAAGAGCACGATCACGCGGCTGCTCAAGAAGGGGCTGGAGTATTACTCCAAGCTGGAAGAGGGGGCGTTGTTTACGTTCTGCTGGCACGTGCCGGACGAGCACGGCCGGGACCACGTTCACGAATGCCCGATGCTGGAGGAGCCGCTGAAACTGGTGCCCGAAGACGCCCGCCCGGACGTGTTGGCGGCGCTGAACGAAGGTCGGTCGGAGCGCGAGCAGATTCGCATCGAAGGGGCGCTGGATCCGTTCTGCCGCCGCATGTTCGACGATCTGCTGGTCAAGTACGGCGGCGACTGGCGCAAGGTGATGGGTCACGTCCGCGTGAAGCGCGCCATTCTCAGCGAGAAGGACCGCCGCGGCATCGGCACCTTCCAGCCGAAGGACGAGAAGAACCAGGACTCGACCGAGCTGACCGGCGACATCAACTATCGCAAGATCGCCGAATACGGCAGCGACAGCGATCCGCGCGCGTTCAACTTCGACGGAGAACTCAACATCGCCAACCGCGGCATCTGCGAGTTCATCGAAGTGCTCAAGCTGGACGTGGCGTTCCTCTACGACCTGCTCGGGGCGTCGCAGGAACACGTGATCAAGCCGAAGAAATTCGCTCAGACCGACATCGACGAGGTCATCATCGGGCATACGAACGAGCCGGAATACCGCAAGCTCCAGTCCAACGAACTGATGGAGGCCTTCCGGGATCGTACGATCAAGATCGACGTGCCTTACAACATTCGACTCGATGACGAGGTGGCGATCTATCAGAAAGACTTCAACAAGGAGCGTATCCGCGGGATCCACATCGCCCCGCATACGATCGACACGGCTGCGATGTGGGCCGTGCTGACGCGGCTGGAGGAGCCCAAGAAGGCCGGGCTGACGCTGCTGCAGAAGCTCAAGCTCTACAATGGCAAGAGCATTCCGAACTTCACCGAGGACTCGGTGCGCGAGTTGCGCGAAGAGGCGGGTCGCGAAGGGATGCAGGGGATCAGCCCCCGGTATATCCAGGACAAGCTCAGCAACTCGCTGGTCAGCGACCAGGCGCTGCAGGAAAAGTGCATTAACCCGTTCATGGTGATGAACGAGCTGGAATCCGGCCTGACGCACCACAGCCTGATCAACGATGAGGACACGAAGAAGCGTTACAAGGAACTGCTCAGCGTTGTGCGCGAGGAATATGAAGACATTCTGAAGTCGGAGGTGCAGCGGGCGATCAGCGCCGACGAGGACGCGATCAAGCGGCTGTGCTCGAACTACATCGAGAACGTTCGCGCCTACACGCAGCACGAGAAGGTGCGCAACAAGTACACCGGCCGGGACGAGGAACCGGACGAGCGGCTGATGCGGTCGATCGAAGAGAAAATCGACATTCCCGACAGCCGCAAGGACGACTTCCGCCACGAGATCATGAACTACATCGGCGCGCTGGCGCTGGACGGCAAGATGTTCGACTACCGAACGAACGCCCGGCTGCACAAGGCGCTCGAACTCAAGCTGTTCGAGGATCAGCGTGATACGATCAAGCTCAAGAACGTGGTGTCCGGCGTCGTGGACGACGAAACGCAGGCGAAGATCGACGTGGTCAAGCAGCGGCTGATCAAGTACTTCGGCTATAATGAGACGAGCGCGACGGACGTGCTGAACTACGTGGCGAGCATTTTCGCCCGGGGGGACAGTAAGAAGGAAGACTGATTCATGGTTGAACTGTACGTTCCGCCCATGAGCCGTGCCCAGTTCATCACGGACGCCTTTATGTCCATGCATTACGGCGCCACGCTCGAGGATTGGGAGCAGGCGGCTGACGACACGCGCTTCGTCGAGCTGATCGACGACCGATTGATGCTGCACTCGCGCGTCTCCGAGGACCATGCGAGGGCGTTTCGCGTGCTCAGTACGGTCTTGGCAACGTACGTCGAATGTCATGACCTGGGGATCGTGTATGGCGGCCCGCGCCCGGTGAATCTGGGGCCCGCGCGCAGGCTGGAACCCGATCTCTATTTTCTTTCCAAGGCAACGAAGGAGCGGTGCGCGAGCGGCGTCGCTGATGCCCCCCCGGACTTTGTTATCGAGATCGCCTCGCCCTGTACGCGCGTCTATGATCGAGAGGACAAGCGCGATTGCTACCGCGACGCGGGCGTTGGGGAGTATTGGATGATCGACCCCCGCGACAAGCGAGTGACGGTGGATCTGCCGGCCGGTCAGGAGGTCGGCTCGTACGTCGAAGGGTGGGTGGCTTCGACGTGCTGCCCCGGGTTCGCGGTGCGGGCCGAGTGGCTGTGGGCGGAGCCGTCGCCCGGCGTTCGCGCGTGCGTTGCGGAGTTGGAGCGGCGACAGCCATAGTGGGGGGGGGAGGCGAGGCAGCATGTCCACGGATGTGATCGACAGTGCCGGCGAACCAAGAGCGACGCTGCTTAATGTGCACCACGGTGCGACCCGCGAGGATTGGGAGGAGGCGAGCGGCGATTCTCGATTTGTTGAGTTGATCGACGGGAGATTGGTGGTGCATTCGCCGGTATCGGAGCTTCACGCCCGAGCACAGACGCTGCTTCAGTCGTTGCTGACGATGCACGTGGCGCAGCAACGATTGGGAACAGTCCGGAGCGGTCCGTTCACCATGGATCTGGGCGTGAAGCGCAAATTCGAGCCCGACTTGATGTACCTGGCGGAAGCGTCGAGACAGCGGATCCAGAGCGATCGCCTTGTCGGTCCGGCCGACCTCGTGATCGAAATCGCGTCCCCCAGTACGCGAAGCTATGATCGCAACGACAAACGCGGCTGCTATCGCGACGCGGGCGTGGGTGAGTACTGGATCGTGGACCCCATGCTCAGACGGGTCAGTATCGACGTCCCGGCGGGCAATGAAATCGGCTCGTACGCAGAAGGCTGGGTCGCGTCGACGTGCTGTCCCGGATTCGCCGTGCGGGCGGAGTGGCTGTGGGCGGACCCCGAGCCGAACGTCTATGAGTGCCTTGAGGAGTTGAGACGCCGAGTGAGTTGATCGGCGAGCCTGCCATGCTGTTGCAGATCGACAAAGACCATCGCCGCTTCAAGAAGATTGTCACGGGCAAGATCCGTGAAGACCTTCGCAAGTTCATTACGCGCGGCGAACTGCTCGGGCGCGAGGGCAAGAAGCTGATCAGCATCCCGGTTCCGGGGATCGATACGCCGCATTTCCGCTACGGCGACAACAACGACGGGGGCGTCGGCAGCGGGCAGGCGAACCCCGGCGACAAGATCGGCGACGATGGCGAGGGCGTGGGGCCGGGCGGGACGGACCCGGGGCGACACATCCTGGAGGTCGAGGTCAGCCTGGACGAACTGGCGGACATTCTCGGCGAGGAGCTGCAGCTTCCGCGCATCGAGCCCAAGGGCCGGCACAACATTACGTCGCACAAGGATCGGTACAGCGGCATCCGCCAGTCGGGGCCGGAGTCGCTGCGGCACTTCAAGCGCACGTTCCGCCGGGCGCTGCGGCGGCAGATCATGAGCGGCGTCTACGATCCGGACAACCCGCGCATCGTGTTCGAACGGCGCGACAAGATGTACCGGAGCTGGAAGACGGTGCTCAAGCCGCAGTCGAACGCCGTCATTATCTATATGATGGACGTGTCCGGCTCGATGGGGCGCGAGCAGAAGGAACTCGTCCGGCTGGAGGCCTTCTGGATCGACGCGTGGCTGCGGCGCAACTACGAAGGCATCGAGAGTCGCTACATCGTTCACGACGTTCGTGCGGGAGAGGTGGACCGGGAGACGTTCTTTCACCTGCGCGAGGACGGGGGTACGCGCATCAGCAGCGCCTTCCGCCTGGCGCAGGACATCATCGAGAACAACTATGCGCCCAGCGAGTGGAACATCTACGTCTTCCACTTTTCCGACGGCGATAACAGCAGTGAGTCCGACAGCCGTGAATGCTGCCGCATGGTGCGCGAGAACCTGCTGCCGTCCATCAATATGTTCGGTTACTGCCAGGTGGCCAGTGCCTACGGCAGCGGCAACTTCATCAACGTGATCCAGGAGCACCTGTCCGACGAGGAAGCGGTCATTACCAGCCGCGTGAACACCAAGGACGACATTTACGACAGCATCAAGACGTTCTTTTCCGCCGGCCGGTAATCGGCGCGGCGGCGGCATGACATGATCCGCACGCTACCCAACGAGATCGCCGAACAGGCCGAGATTATCGCCGACCACGCGCGGCGCGAGGGGCTTGACTTCTATCCGACGGTTTTCGAACTGCTCTCGACGGAGCAGATCAGCCAGGTCGCCGCCTACGGCGGCTTTCCACAGCGCTACCCGCACTGGCGCTTCGGCATGGAGTTCGAGAAGCTGCGCAAGCAGCACCGCTACGGCCTCAGCAAGATTTACGAGATGGTGATCAACACCAATCCGTGCTATGCGTATCTGCTGGACGACAACGGCCTGGTCGATCACAAGACGGTTATCGCGCACGTCTACGGCCACTGCGATTTTTTCAAGAACAACGTCTGGTTCAGCAAGACGAACCGGAAGATGATGGACGAGATGGCGAACCACGCCACCCGCGTCCGCCGGTACGTGGACCGGATCGGCATCGACCGCATTGAGTCGTTCATCGACACGTGCCTGGCGCTGGACAATCTCATTGACCCGCACTCGGTGTTCATTCGACGCGAGGACGTACGCGAGAAGAAGCGGCCCGAGGAGCCGCACCCGCTGGAACACGAGGCCACGCGCTACCCGGCCAAGCGCTACATGGAAGACTGGATCAACCCGCCCAAGCGTCTGGTGGAGGAGCGCGAGCGGCGCCGCAAGACGGCCGAGGACGTGGTGACGCGCTTTCCCGTCAAGCCGTCGCGTGACATCCTGCTGTTTCTGCTGGAGAACGCCCCGCTGCCGGACTGGCAGGCGGACATCCTCTCGATGATCCGCGAAGAGGCCTACTATTTCGCGCCGCAGGGGCAGACCAAGATCATGAACGAGGGGTGGGCCAGCTACTGGCATTCCACGATCATGACGAACTACGTCTTGCAGGCGGACGAACTGGTGACGTACTGCGAGCATCACTCCGGCACGCTGGCGACGTCGCCGGGGCGGCTTAATCCGTACAAGCTGGGCATCGAACTGTTCCGCGATATCGAGCAGCGCTGGAACACCGGGCGATACGGCAAGGAATACGAAGAGTGCGACGACATGGCCGCGCGGCGGGCGTGGGGCCGGGAGAAGGCGCCGAAGGGGCGGGTCGTCGGCCGGGAATCTCCGGGGCGGGCCAAGATCTATGAAGTGCGGGCCATCCACAACGACCTGACGTTTATCGACGAATTCCTGACGCCGGAGTTCGTGGACGATCAGAAGCTCTACCATTACCGCCAGGATCCCAACACCGGCAAGATGGTGATCGTCAATCGCGACTTCCGCAAAATCAAAAAGCAGATGCTGTTCATGCTGACCAACCACATGCAGCCTTACATTTACGTTCTGGACGGAAACTTCCGCAACCGGGGCGAACTGCTGCTCGGTCATCAGCACATCGGCGTGGACCTGGACATCAAGTATGCGATTGCCACGCTGAAGGAAATCCAGTCCATCTGGAATCGCCCGGTTCACATTCAGGCCCGCATCGACGACGACACAATGCTTTTCTCCCACGACGGCGAAAGCTCCACGCAGCAGCGGCTGGAGACGCCGGAATTCCAGTTCACGACCTAGACGCATCGACGCGCGGCGCAGCCCCTGAGGGTCAAAGCCCGCCCCTGTCGAGCCGTTCTTGTCAGGCGGACGTTCGCCCGGAGCGGGCGGCGCTGCGCCTTCGGCGGATGGCGGGCTGGCGGCCGCACCCTGTCAGCAGCGGCAGAGCACAGCTTCAACTGAGTGGGGGTTCGCGGGTTCGCGGCGCATCGGTCTGGAGTTGCGACCTGCGGATCGGTACAATGGGGCCGGTCACAGCATAAGGGAGGGTCAACTCATGCTCACGCTCGCCTTTCGGCCGCTGCATATCGCCGTGCTTCCTGTCTGGGTGTCATTTGTCTGTCCCGCGATGGGGGCGGAATCGGGCGGTGTCGAGATCGTGACCGGCCTGGGGGGTGGCGCGCCGGTGTCGATCCTCGTTGACGATCAGGGTGAGGAATCGTCCGACCCGTGGATCGTCCCGGCCGTGCGCGTGGTGTCACCGCCGGCGCGGGTCGTGTTCGACGGCTTCGAGAGCGTGCAGGTCAACGTCGATGAGAACGGCATGAACATCGTCGGCGACGCGGCCAATGAGCCGTCGATCGCCGTCAACCCGCTCAACCCGGACAACATCGTCATTGGCTGGCGGCAGTTTGATTCGATCGAATCGGACTTTCGGCAGTCCGGCTACGGCTACACCACCGACGGCGGGCGGACCTGGACGTTTCCAGGATCGCTGTGGCCGGGACGCTTCGGCAGCGATCCCGTACTCGTCGCCGACGGCGACGGAGTGTTTTATTACTCCGCCATCGGCAACAACGCTCCCGGCGTGCGCCTCTTCAAATCCTCCGACGGCGGCGTGAAGTGGGAGGGGCCGATCGAGATCAACGCAGCTTTCATCGACAAGCAGTGGCTGGCCGTCGACACGACCGACGGACCCGGCCGTGGCCATCTCTACATGACATGGTCGGCTTTCGACAATTTTACGCGATCGACCGACGGCGGCGAAACCTGGCCGACGCGGATCAGCGCTCCGATCGAAATGACGGTCTGGGGCACGCTGGACGTTGACGTCGACGGAAAGCTGTACCTCGTGGATCGCGGGTTTACCGTGGCGGCGTCGACCGACGCCCAGTTTCGCGAGCAGACGCCGACGTTTCCACTATCCGTCGACGTGGACATGGCAGGAGCGCCCATCCGCATCGGAGGCACTCCCAACCCTGGCGGAATCCTCGGCCAGCCCTGGATCGTTTCCGACCGCTCCGACGGACCCACGCGCGGCAACGTCTACCTGCTCAGCTCGCTGGATCCGACCGGCAACGACCCTTACGACGTACACTTCGCCCGCAGTACGGACGGCGGCCGGACCTGGTCGCCGCCGGTCCGCGTCAACGACGACCCGCCGGGTTCCGCGTGGCAGTGGTTCGGCGTGCTGTCCATCGCCCCCAGCGGCCGGCTCGACGCGGCCTGGTACGACACGCGCAACGGTCCGCCCGAGCAGTCCGAGGTCTACTATGCCTGGTCAACCGACGCGGGGGCGACCTGGTCAAAGAACCAGCAGGTCACACCCTCCTTCAACAGCCGCATCGGCTGGCCCCGGCAGAACAAAATCGGCGACTACACCGGCATGTTCTCCGACGCGCTCGGCGCCGGCCTGGCCTACTCCGCCACGTTTAACGGCGAGCAGGACGTCTACTTCCTCCGCATCGACATCGACTGCAACGAGAACGGCCTCCACGACGGCGACGACATCGCCTCCGGCCGCAGCCGTGACGACGACGGCAACGGCGTGCCCGACGAGTGCGAAGGCGGCATCGAGTGCGACGCCATCAGCAGGTTCAAGGTGGCCTGCAGCAACGGCGGCAAACTCAAAGCCAGGGTGAAGTCAAACCTGGCGCGAGGGACCGAGTTGACGCTCGACAACAACGGCGACCGGCAGATTCTGACGATCGACGACGCCGGCCGCGCGAAGTTCAAGTGGCGCGGCCAGTCCGGTCGGCACGTTGTGTCGGTCGTGGAATGTCCGGAGTTCAGCGAGGTTGTGGACTGTCCGTAGGGTGCCTCATCCCGACTGCGAGCAGTTTTCGGAAAAGAACTTGATCCACGATTTGACCGGGATTCCTCGTACGTTAAGGTCGAGCATGGCCGCAACGTACGGCTTCATGATGTCATAACGGGCCAAGCGCCCGAAGTTGTTGCCGGAATCACTCTTCGGTTTATCAGAAATGTGGTCGCCCTTCGCGGGATAGGGCTTGATACCTCCTGCCCTCGTAATCTCGTTATCGGTGGATGTCTGACGTTCATATTTCCAATAGTAGTTGCGTTGCTGGGCCGCATATTTCGCGAGCTCAATGTACGGTCGGTGGGCAACCGGAGTTCCGGAGAGAACATTCGAGAGAACCCATGGGACGACGACAATCAAATCCCACTCGTTGCAGGCGTCGGCGCTCACAACGAAGCGAAAATTTGGCATCCTCTCCTTCGCGAGAAGATACCACCCCTTCAGTTCGATTCCCATGAGGATGTCAGCGCCGTTCTCTGACTTTCGCAGAAGAACGTCCGGAAAGGTCTGCGCCTGCCGTATGAAGCTGTACGCCTGGTACTTGTCCTCAGCATCCCACATGGGACGCAGTTTATTGAGCGTCGCGACAACTTGGTCCTCGATCATCGCGCCAAGCGCGGAATTCAGCGTGAACAGATCGGCCGTGTGGATCCCCTCAATGGTGGTTGGCGTAGAGAAATAGTCAGGAATGGCGCGGATGGCCTCCTTCACATGCCTGAAGAGTTTGTAATGCTCCCAAGAAGCAGGCTCAGATCGCGATGGAGCCTTCGGCGTCGACATGCGCCATCCTTTCAACTGCGGCGATGAAGAACTCGGGGACAATCTCACTGGCGACGTATCGCCGTTTGTGTTTCAGGGACGCGACTGCCCCGGGGCACAGTCCGCCGAAGGGCTCCCATACAACGTCTCCCTCGTCTGTGCAACACCGAATGAGGCGCTCTATGAACGCGAGGGGCTTTTGGCTCCCGTGAAGGCTCTTGAACTTGTATCGCATGCCGTTGCGTTCACCCTGTATGCGTTCCGAGCCGGCGACTTGGGGCGCTCGCCACACGTTTGTAACTCCGGTCTCACAATAAAACTTGGCGCGCATGCGCGACCAGCGACGCCGCGAGATCGGTCGGCGACCGTCGTCGCTGAAGTATGGGCGGCCGGTTGGATCGCCGCGCTTGTTGGCGTAATCGGCTAACGCGGCGAAAGCGTCCGGAGGTGGGTAGTACCAAAGGTGGTCAGCCGTAAGGTACTTGCGTGTCGCTGCGTTCTTGACGCCGCAGGCTACGTTGGAAAGCCGCAGGGGAAGACCGCTCCGCTGCCACTCGGCGCGCAGCCAATCCTGCATCGATCCCGAGTGACCGTTGACCGGAAACCGGGGTGCCTTGACGTATTGGACGCAAACCTCCGTGACGATAGGGAACATCCGAAGGGTCTGAGTGTTGCAGTTCCCGGCGATGTGCCCCATGCCCTTGTCCCAGACATTACAGCAGCGGTACTCCCATCCGTGGGCGACGAGCACCGGATGCACCGTCGCCCAGCCGACCTCCGTATTCCAGAACCACAGCGTCGTTTCCGCCGTGGCCCGCCGTGACCACGCTTCGACGTGGGGCCGATACCACGCGTCGAGGCCGCACGGTTTCTTCTCATCGCCCGGAAAGCCGTTGACCCCATACGGGCCGTCGGCGATAATGCAGGTCGGTTCGGGCCAGAGATCATAGAAATCTTCTGCATTACCGAAACAGATGGTAGCATTGCCCGCCGAATACGCGCCGCCGCTGATGTCGGGATTCGTCAGGCTGCGACGATCGTGGCTCCGGCGGAGATTGCGGTTGGTCAGATCAAGCACCAGTTGGCCGTTCGATTGGCGACGTCGTTTACTCACCCGCTTCCTCCAGCATCCAAGGTGTATGGGTTATGATAGGGTCCGGGTGGGAGGCGTCAAGCGCGGGTTGCGGATACGTCGGATATGGCGGACTGCCGCGCCGACGCAGACCGTACAGCTGACTCTGTTCAGCGACCGCCCCAATGCTCATCGCCGATTGCGCAGCTTCGATGGCAGCGCCGTCGGCGGGTACGGGAGCAAGCGCGAAGGGAGCGGCTGAAAGCAGATCATGGAACGCCACACCATCGTCGGCATCGGCGAACTCCTCTGGGACTGCTTCGGCGACGATCGCCGCCCGGGCGGCGCGCCGGCGAACGTGGCGTTTCATGCCGGGCAACTCGGGATGACCGGTCGCGTGGTGACGCGCGTGGGGCGGGATGAGGCGGGCGACGGGCTTGTCGGCCGGCTTGAGGCGTACGGGCTGTCGGCGCAGGGCATTCAGCGCGACGACGATCACCCGACCGGGTGGGTCACGGTTGACACGACCCGCTCCGACGGCCCGGCCTACACGATTCACGAGGACGTGGCGTGGGATTACCTCGCGCTGGACGATTCGCTGACCGCGGCCGTGGACGGTGCGGCGGCGATTTGTTTCGGGACGCTGGCGCAGCGGTGTCCCACGTCGCGGGCGACGATTCAGCGCGTTCTGGACCGGGTATCGGGTCAGCGAGCGGGCGCCTTACGGGTGTATGACGTCAACCTGCGGCCGCCGTGGTACTCGCGCGAGGTGATCGAGGCCTCGCTGCGGCGGTGCGACGTGGTCAAGCTCAATCATGAAGAGATCCCCGTGGTGGCGCGGCTGCTCGGATTGGGCGTCACCGAGATCGACGCCGCCGCCCGCGCCCTTCGCGAGCGCTTCGGCCTGCGGCTGGTTTGTGTGACGCGGGGGGAGCGGGGCTCGGCGCTTCACGCGGCCGACGAAGTGGCCGATGCACCGGGCCGGCCGGTGGAGGTTGCCGATACGGTGGGCGCCGGTGATGCCTTCACAGCCGCGATGGTCTGCGGGCTGCTGTGGGGGTGGACGCTGCCTGACGTGGCGGAGTTCGCCAACAGCGTCGGCGCGATCGTTGCCGGCCGCCACGGCGCCATGCCGGACGTGACCGACGAGGTAAAGCGGCTGGGGATCGGAAAGTAGTCGCGGGATCGGCCGCTGCGGCGCTGTTGGCGGCGGCCTGCGGGTTTCCCCGCGTCATTCGTCCTCACGCGGCGCCGCCTGCGCGTCGAGATCTACTGAGCCGTTCGTCACGCTGGAGGACAGGCCCGACACGCGGCGCTGGGCGATCTCGTCCGGTCCCTTCTCCGCGACCTCGATGGACGTGTTTCCCTGGAATCGCAGGTAGGCCGCGACGAAGGAGGCCGCGCTCCACGCCTGGTACGCCTTGCCCATCGGGCGGCCGGTCTGGCCGTGGGCCCATTCGTTGAATTCCCACTCGTGATCGGCCCCGTCGCGGCAGACCTCCGCCAGTCGGATGAGGGCCTTCTCCGCATGTTCGTGCTGGCCCAGCCGATCCAGAAAACGCACCCAAAGCCCGCCCACGAACGGCCAGATGCCGCCGTTGTGATAGTGGTGCGGCAGGTTCTGGAGGTTGACGAGGAAGTAGTCGCGCCAGTCCGGCTCGCCGGGGTGAATGGCGGGGTAGAGAACCCGGACGGGATGCGGATGGTCGATCGACACCTGCCGCAGAAAGCGGCGGACGCGGTCGGCCCGCTCGTCGCTGAGCACGCCGTAGAGCGACGCGATGATGTTGCCCAGTACGTCGCATCGCCAACTGAAGCCGAAGGGCGTGATCTGGGCGATCAGGTATCGCGCCCGGCCCATGGTGAATTGCGTTTTCGAGAACGACTCGGTCGAATGCTGCAGCGACTCCGGCGTGGGCCAGAACTGATCGTTGATCAGCTTGCGGATGCGGGCGGCCCGGTTGATGTAGCGGTCCACGTCGCGGCCGTTCAGCGCTCGCAATTCGACGAAATCGACGTTTGCCCGATACCAGAGCACCTCGTCGTAGAGCACGTTGTAGGAACGCGGGAACAGGTCCGTCCAGTCGGAGGCCTCCGGCACTTCGATCAGCCCGCAGTTGTTGGAGTCGTGGGCGCGCAGCCACTTCATGGTGCGGTGGATCTTGTCGAAATGCTGCCGGGCGAATTCTGTGTCGCCGGTGACCTTGACGTAGTTCCAGGCCGCGATGACGACCCACAGGGCCGAGTCGATGCCCGCGATGTTGCCGATCCCGCCGAACTGCGGCTCGCCACTGGCCACGTCCACGTAGTTCGGCAGATGCCCGTCGCGCGACTGGGCCCCGAGGATGGTCTCCAGCGAGCGGCGGGCGCAGCCGGTCAACTCCTCGTCGCCCAGCGGAAGCGACCACATCAACGTCATGGCCGAGTCGCGAGCCCAGACGCTGCGGTAGTTGCTGCCGGGGTCGTCGTCGTGCGCCAGGCTGCACGCGCTGAACCCGCGTTCGGTCACGTTCATCCGCAGAACTTCGACGGCCTTTTGAAAGGTCTGATCGAGCAGGTGCATGTTACCTCGGCGCGGTCGCCGTCTCCGCCAGCCAGTGTTTCACGCCCTCGAGCACGCCCGCGGCGTACGCGGCTTTCGTGTGGAAAACGTTCTCGCCGGTCAGCGAAAGCAGGACCGGCTGAGCATTGGCCACCACGATGCCGCGGAATCCGCGTTCGAACATCGACAGGTCGTTGCCGGTATCGCCGGCCACGACGACGTCGGCCGGGTCAATGCCGAGCCGATCGGCCAGGCGCTCGACGGACGACCCCTTGTTGACTCCGGCCGGCAGGACGTCCAGATCGCGATTCGAACTGTATACGATATCAGCGGCGACGCCACGATCGGCAAGCCGCCGCTTCACTTGGTCCAGACCGTCGTCGTCGGCATCCTCGAGGTAACTACTTACCTTGAAAGGCGACTGGAATTCGTCGGGTTGCAGCCGGAGGCCCTCGATGCCGGCGAGTACGCTACGGATGACCGCCACGTCCCACCGGCCGTCGACGACTTCCGCGGGCGACCAGAGCGTCGTGCCGGATGGGAACGCGCGGAGCTCGGTTCCCACGCCGCCGATCACGGCGTCCGGCTCCGGCAGGGCGGAGGCGCCGATCGCGTCGACCACGGAATCGAAGAACCGTCCGGACGCATAAGCCAGCGCCACCGGCAATGGCCGCCGAGTCCACCAGTCGGCGAACCGCGCCAGCGCTTCGTCGTCGCCCAGGAGTGTGCCGTCTAGGTCGCTGACAAGTAAGGCTCTTCGAACCATGACTCCTCCGGCTGTTCGACATAGGCCTCGGCGGTCTTGATGCGCAGGGGCAGGCTTTGCAGCCGGGTCAGGATCTGCTGCGCGATGCCGGACCAGGTGAAGCGGGCCCGCGCCTTCTGCGATCCATACTTGGCAAGCTGCGAACCCAGCTTGCGATGCTGCAGGATCGAAACGATGGCGTGGCCGAAGGCCTCGGCGTCGAACGGGTTGGCATAGATCGCCTCCAGCCCCCAGGCGACCTGCTCCCACAAGCCGCCTTCGGTGGTCACGACGGTCGGCGTGCCGCAGGCCATCGCTTCCACGGCCGTCATGCCAAACGGTTCGTAGCGACTGGACAGGGCGAACACGTCGGCGACGCGGTAGTGGTCGGCCAGTTCATCATCGCGGATGTGGTCGCGGAAAATGACGCGGTCCGCGATACCGAGCTTCTGCGTCAACTCGTGCAGCTCGGCGATCTGCTCCTTCTCCCGCGCTGACGGCTCGGTGGAGCCGATGGCGAGCACGAGTTTCACGTCCTCGATGCGCTGCATCACGACGGGCATGGCCTGAATGAGCAGGTCGAAGCCCTTGTTGTGGGCCATGCGGCCCAGCGCCAGCACCACCGGGTGATCGAGTCGGTAAACGCGCTTGAGTTCCGTTCGCGTCGCCAGCGAGACGGGGAAGAAGCGCGTGTCGTCGTAGCCCGGCGGCACGACGATGATCTTGTCGCGCGGCACGTCATACTCGCCGGTGACCAGAAGGTCGCGCTGCTGCGACGTGGTCGCCACCAGCGCGTCGCACTCGTCGTAGACGACCTTTTCCTCGCGGATGCGCTGGCGGAAGTTATACTTGCGCTCGAGATCCTCGGCGTCGCCGTCCATGTTGTCGCGCTTCCACGCGCCGATCGAATGCGGCGTGTGGATGTGCGGGATGGAGAGGCTGTTGGAAAGGGCCTGCCCCGCCAGGCCGGCGTCCCAGTAGTGGCTGTTGATGAAGGCGTAGCGCATGCGGCGGGCTTCGACGTACTCGCGCACGTGGCGCGTCCATTCGGGAATGTGCGTGCAGAGCGTCTCCTTCGCGATGAACCCGTCGCCACCGCACGGGAAGCGCAGCACGCGCACCCGATCGGCGACGCGCTCGCTGCGCGGTTGGTTCTCGAAGCGCCGCGTGAGAATGTCCACGTCGTACCCCATGCGGCCGAAGCACTTGCTCAGCTCCAGCACGTAGACAACCTGTCCACCCGTGTCCGGCTTTCCCAGTTCAGGCTCGGCCCCGACGTAGCCGTGGGTCGAGATCATCATGATGCGTTGTTTCTTGGGCATGTTGGGTCTCCAGCGCGCGCCGATCAGGCATGGCAGCGCAATACCGGCGGCGTTCGATCCCCCGCGCCGGGCAGACGAACGCGCCGCGCCGTGATCGCCGCGACTTCGGAAGGTTTCGTTGTGTTTCCAGAGCCTAACGCGCCGGGCACGGCGTGGCAAACGGCTCCACCGGCAGCGCTGACCTCCATAAGAGGTTCATCGGTCGCGCGGGGCGACGGGCTGGCACCTGTCCGGCTGATTTCCCGAGCCGATTCGCCCCGCCAGTGCTGAGCGGCCGCATCCGCTCGCCTGGCCCATTTGTCGAGATTCTTCTTTTCAGCCGCGCCGGGCGGTAGAATGGCCGGTGGTCGTCATGCCGTCCGATTACGTCGACCGGACGGTCACATGCGTCACCCGCCTGCAGTCTGGGGGATTGTGCCATGTCAGCGTTACGCTTAAGCGCTCTGATCGTGCTGATGAGTGGTTCCGCGATGCTTGCCGCTCCGCCGGCGAGCTACGTTCAGTCCAGGCAGTCGCCGGTTATCGACCCGGCGGTGGACCGGGCGCTGGATGCATTTGGGGGCGAGGCGATCCGCGTCTGGGTCTTCTTCACCGACAAAGGTGTGTTTTCGGACGGCGCGTATGCTGCCGCGATCGCGCAGACCGCGGCCGCCTATCACCCGCGGGCCATCCAGCGCCGCGAGCTGCGTCGCAGCCGCGCCGATCTGTTCGACTTCAACGATCTGCCCGTCGCGCCGGCGTACGTTACCGGGGTCGCGGCGACCGGGATTACGCACCGGACGACGAGCCGCTGGCTCAACGCGGTAAGCGTCGAGGCCGATCGCGGGCAGATCGACGCGATGGCCGCGCTGCCGTACGTGCGCCGGGTGTACCCGCTGTCGCCATCGTCCGGGCTGCCGGAACCCGCGCGCTTGTCAGCGGAGGCGATCGGGCCCGTCCTCGGCGCGGAAGCGCCGCCGCCGGGTCCGGCGGACTTCTACGGCGCCGCATCGGATCAGCTTCATCAGATCAACATTCCGCCGGCCCATCAGAACGGCTTCACCGGCGACGGCGTGATCATCGGCGTGCTCGATACGGGCTTTCACCGCGCCCATGAGGCGTACAACCATCCCGACCATCCGCTGCGTCTCCTGGGCGAGTGGGACTTCATCAACAACGACAACAACACCGGCAAACAGCAGGGCGACCCGGGCAGCCAGCACTGGCACGGCACGGCCGTACTCAGCACCATCGGCGGATACAAGCCGGACGTGTTCGTGGGCGGGGCGTACGATGCGTCGTTCTACCTGGCCAAGACGGAGGACGTGTCGCGCGAGGTGCCGCTGGAGGAGGACTTCTACGTCGCCGGGCTGGAGTGGTTCGAGAGCAACGGCGTGGACATGGCCACCAGTTCGCTGGGCTACATTGACTGGTACAACCAGAGCGACCTGGACGGGCGCACCGCAGTCACCACGATCGGCGTCAACATCGCCACGGCCAACGGCATGGTCTGCTGCACGGCCGCGGGCAACGAAGGGCATGACAGCAACCCGAACACGTCGCACCTGATCGCACCGTCGGACGCTTTCGAGGTGCTCACCTGCGGGGCGGTCAGTTCGGAAGGCTCGATCGTCGGCTTCAGCAGTGACGGCCCCACCGCCGACGGTCGCACCAAGCCGGAAGTCCTCGCCCTCGGCGCCCGCACCGCTTGCATCGATCCGGACAACAACACCCGCTACACGACCGCCAGCGGCACGTCGCTCTCAACGCCGCTGGTCGCGGCCGGTACGGCGCTGGTCATCGACGCCCGTCCGGGGTGGTCGGTCAAGCAGATTCGCGCCGCGCTGATGCGCACCGCGTCTGACTACATCGAGGACGGCCACCCCGACCCGCTCTACAACCGCGGCTACGGCATCATCGACGTGTGGGCGGCGATCAACATGACGTTCGTCGGCGACGTGGATCGCGACGGAGACACCGACCTCGCCGATGCGGCCGGCTTCGTGGTGTGCATGGAAGGCCCCGGCATCGAAGTCGGCCCCGAGTGCGCGCCCGCCGACATCGACGGCGACCGCGACGTGGACGTAAAGGACTTTGCGGCGTTTGAGGCGGCGTTTACGGGGGGGTTCTGATGCCCGCCTAACCCAGGAACCCGGGTCAAGACGAGCATGATCGATTCGCCCGAAAGTCACTCGCTCAGCGAGTTCGCACAGAACGCCAAGGAACACGTCGACCGCCTTCGCGCCAGCGGCAGGCCGGAGGTTCTGACCGTGGATGGCCAGGTCGCTCTGGTCGTTCAGGACGTTGCCGCCTACCAGCGGCTGCTGGAAGAGAATGAGCACCTCTCGGCAATGGCAGGCATCCGCCGAGGCATCGAAGAGTTGATGCGCGGCGAGACGCTGCCATTTGGGGAATTCATGGAAGACCTCCGGCGCAGCCACGAGTCACCTGCTCCGTGAAGGAACACGGCGCGCGCGGTCGTTTGCCGCGGCGGCTGGCGCACGCTAAACTGTCGGTAAGTAGTGGATCCACCGGTCTTTGCGGGGATTGGCATGATCGATACGAACGAAGTGCATTCGCTCAGCGAGTTCGCCCAAAACTCGAAGGAGCACGTCGACCGCCTCCGCGCAAGCGGCAGGCCGGAGGTGCTCACCGTGGACGGCCAGGCCGCGCTCGTGGTTCAGGATGCGGACGCCTATCAGCGGCTGCTCGACGAGAACGAGCGCCTATCAGCAGCGGCCGGCATCCGCCGCGGCCTCGACGCGATGAAGCGCGGCGACATGCGGCCCCTCGATGAGGCGATGGACGATCTGCGGCGCAAGTACGAGCAGCCTGCATGAATGAAGCGCTACCGCTTGATGCTCACCGGGCCGGCTGAGGCGGACATCGACGATGCTTACCGCTACATCCATCAACTCTCGCCGCCGGCCGCGGCACGCTGGCAGGCCGGCTTGCACGCGGCATTGAACTCGCTCGCGACGATGCCGGAGCGTTGTACGCTCGCCGCGGAAAGCGAGTTGTCCGAATTCGAAATCCGCCAGCTTACGCACGGGCAATATCGGGCACTGTTTACGATCATGAAGGACGTCGTGGCGGTGCTTCACGTTCGACATGGCGCTCGCAGGCAGATGCGCGCTGATGAGATCGTTCCGCCAGAAGGGATTTGAGCATTCGCCGATGCCGGGATCATTCTGACGCCCCGAGTCCTGAGGGTGGCAAGAATTGACATCCGGCGGCGGCGATGCTACAGTTCAGTCATGCCCGCGACGAATACTCGAAACGTGTCGCTGACGGACGAGCAGGATGCCCTTGTCGCGCGCCTGGTGGAATCGGGGCGATACGCGTCTGCCAGCGAGGTCGTGCGCGACGGTCTGCGTCTGCTTCAGCGCGAAGAGGACGCTCGGCTGCTCGAAAAGTGGCTCGCGGAAGGGCTGACGCCGGAAGAACGGGATCGCCTCTCTCCCGCGCTGCTGGACAGAGCCCGCCAAGCGTTGCAGGCCAAGATTCGCGAGGGAGTCGACGAGGCGCGACGGGGGGAGTTTGTCGACGGCGAGGAGTATTTCGCCCGTTTGAGAGCCCGCCTGGAGGCGGCCGGCGCTGACTCGAAGCCTCGTCGGAAGAAGCGGCGACGATGACGGGGCGCTTCATTCTGACGCCGCTCGCGACGTCCTCAACGTGCTGCCGTCCGCGCCCTGAAGCGGCGGTGGGACGCGTGAGAATAATGGCGCGCGTGTGAGTTGACGTCTCCCAAGGAGAGCGCAGGCACCCGCGCTTCGAGGAGATGGTCCTGCAGAAAGCAACGCAGCGTGGCGGCTGACGAGTGCGTGTTCTCTTCATTCGTTATTCGCCATTCGACATTCGCCATTCCTCCCCCATGCGTTACCTCCGCATCATCCGCACTTTCTGGCGCAACAGCCTCATTCGCGAGATGACGTTTCGCTGGCACTTCATCATCAATGCGGCCGCGGAGCTGGGCTGGATCGTGATGATGCTGATCTTCATCGAGGTCATCTACGCCAACACCGGCGACGTGCGCGGCTGGACGCATCATCAGTACCTGTTCCTGACCGGCACGCACCTGCTGATCACCAGCATTTTCGAAGCGTTTTTCTGGGGGAACTGCTGGCGGGTCAGCGAACTGGTTCGTACGGGCAACCTCGATTTCGTCCTGGTCCGCCCGGCCAATGCCCAGTTTCTGCTGAGCTTCGAGCGGCTTGATTACTCGTCCTTCGCCAACATCCCGGCCGCGCTGGGAATTTGCGGTTATGCGCTGATCTCGAGCGGACAGAGCGTGACGCTGGGCCAGGGATTGCTCTACGGGGTGCTGATCTTCGGCGGCGTGATGATCCTGTACGCGCTGCTGTTCATGTTCGCGATCACCAGCGTCTGGCTCATCCGCCAGACGGGCATCGAGGGGCTGTGGTTCTACACGGTCAGCCTCGCGCGCTACCCGGCGGAGATCTACCGCCGCTTCCTGGGCGGGGTGCTTTTTTTCTTTCTGGTGTTCGTCGTGCCGGTGCTGATGGTCTCCAACCTGCCGGCTAACGTGATGGTGCGCACGTTCGAGCCGCGGATGGTAGTTCACGTGCTTCTGGCGGGTCTGGCCCTGCTGGCGCTGTCGACGGTGGTCATGCGGCTGGCGCTGCGATGGTACCGGTCGGCGAGTAGTTGAAGGAGAAATCAACCGCAGATGAACGCGGATGAACGCGGATAAGAAGGCCGGAATGCTGGCGCGAGATCAGACGCTTCCAGCGAGCCGCGGGCGCTTCCGCTCTGGAGTAGGTGGATTCCGCGCGATTAACCGTCGCCCGCGCGGAGCTTCGGTTCAGATGACGCCGGCCGTCGCGCGACGAGCGGCCTGCGCGTCGCGGACGGAGTTGCGTCGCGGATTGGCTGACTCGGTTCTCGCCGGGACGAACCCAGGCGCGACACACCACGATAACCCGTTCGCCATTGAAGGTGCCTCTGCCCCGACAACGGCCCATGCATCCTTCTTCTTCCATCCGCGTTCATCCGCATTCATCTGCGGTTCATAAACTCTGCCCCAGTGCATCACGCCGGAAGGGCCGGGTGCGCGGTCACCAACTGCCAGGCACCAGCGCGGCCAGTTGCTGCGCGCGGCTCCGGATTGCGTCCAACTCAGGCACATGAGCCTTCCACTCAGCGGGCAGACCCTTCCAGCCCAGCCGCGCTCCTGCGATCTGTCCCGCCATCGACGCGATCGTGTCCGTATCACCGCCGGCCGCGATCAGTTCCGCCAGCATCGTCGCGAAGCCGAGGTCGCTCAGCCGGTCCGCGCCCAGCAGGGCCAGCGGGACGGACTCGGCCACGAACCCGGAGCAGCCGAAGCGCGTGGCCGCGGCCGCGACGCTCAGCGTCGGCCCCGCCGCGATCATCTCATTCAACGTATCGCGAACGCGGCTGTCGGGCAGGCTTCGGACGATGGCGGGCAGCAGCGTGCGGGCGTGGTCGATCGGTTCCACCAGCCCCGCGCGAATAGCCGCGATCACCGCCAGCGCGCCGGCATAGGCTTCGTCGTTGTGATGGGTGATGCGGCACACGTCGCGAACGGTGCGGCGGTCTTCGTCGCGGCCCGGATCAAGCAAGAACGCCAGCGGCGCGATGCGCATGGCCGCGCCGTTTCCGGCGGCCATTTCACCCTTCCGGCCCGAAAGCGCCCAGTGGCATCCGGCGTTCAGGTCTTCCAGTGCCTTCAGCGTACTGGCGCCGAGCCCGACCAGCCGCCGCTCCCGATACCATCGGACGAAGGCGTCGGCGATCGATGCCGGGTCGGGCCGCCCCGCCGCGATGATTCCCTCGCAGGTTGCCAGCGTCAGTTCCGTGTCATCGGAAAGCGCGAGTTCGGCCGGATCAGTCCGTTCGACCCGGATCGGTCCCGCCGTCCCCTCGTACGGTCCGCCCATCGCGTCACCGATGGCGCCGCCGGCCAGACATCCGAGGATCGCGTCTTCGCATAGGTTCATGGCCGAACCTGACGAGCGGACTGTCGAGCCTGAGAATACGAATAGCCGGTGTTCAACGCTCAGACCACGGCCGCCATAGTACGCCACGACTGCACCGCGCTCCACCGAACCATGGTGGTGAACAGCCGGCGTTGTGGGTAATGCCGCCACGGTCGACGACGGCCGACGCCTCTTCCATCCGCGTTCATCTGCGGTCGATTCATCCTCCCGATGGACAATCCGCGGCCAACCGCTGACAATCCCGCGGGCGGGGTCGTCGTCAGCGGAGTCGAAGCGCTGGCGGCCTGGTCGATGCGGGTGCTTTGGCTCGGGAGTGTGCGTCATGTCGGATGTTTCACGCAGGCAGTTTCTGAGTACGACCGCTACGGCCGCGGTGGCGGGGGGCGTGGCGCCGGCACTGGCGGCGTCGGCCGCGGCGGATGGCTCGGGTTCGATGGGCATGCCGGCGCCGCGGCCGGGGCAGACGGGCGGAGGCGGCGCGGCCGCGAGCCGGCCGGTGGTTGTCGCCAGCGGCAACGGACTGCCTGCAACCGAGAAGGCCATGGCCATGCTCCTCGCAGGCGAGGATCCGCTTACGGCGGTCATCGCAGGCGTGAACATCGTCGAGGAAGATCCCAACGATCACAGCGTCGGCTACGGCGGCCTGCCGAACGAGGACGGCGTGGTCGAACTGGACTCGTGCGTGATGTACGGCCCCACGCATCAAGCCGGCGCGGTGGCCGCTCTGCGCAACATCAAGACGCCGTCGCGGGTCGCGCGGCTGGTGATGGAGCGGACCGATCACGTGCTGATCGTCGGCGAAGGGGCGCTGCGGTTCGCCCGTGCCCACGGCTTCGAAGAGGTCAACCTGCTGACCGACAAGGCCCGCGAGATATGGCTCAAGTGGAAAGAACGGCACTCGGACGACGACGACTGGATATCGCCGCCGAAAGCCGGCGACGTGAACGGCAACGGTGAAGACGCGAGCGCGAGCGGCGGCGGCGCCCAGTCCGATGCCCGGCGTCCCGGCCGGGGGATGGACGGCGAGATGCACCTCGATCGCCACGGCGTGCTGCACACCTACGGCACGATCAACTGTTGCGCCGTCACGGCCGGCGGCGACCTGGCGGGCGTGACCACGACGAGCGGCCTGAGCTACAAGATCCCCGGCCGGGTCGGCGACTCGCCGATCATCGGCGCGGGGCTGTACGTCGACAACGAAGTCGGCGCGGCCGGCAGCACCGGTCGCGGCGAAGCGGTGATCCAGATCTGCGGCGCGCACACGGTCGTCGAGGCGATGCGGCACGGCATGTCGCCGCAGGAAGCGTGCCTGCACGCCGCCAAGCGGATCGCCGACTGCACCCGGATCGACCGCCTGCGCGACGAGAAAGGCCGGCCCAACTTCGACGTGAAGTTCTACGCCGTCGCCAAGGACGGGCGGCACGGGGCGGCGTCGATCTGGTCCGGCGGCAACTACGCCGTCTTCGCCGACGGCCGCAACCGGCGCGAGCCGGCGGCGTATCTCTACGAGAAAAAGACCTGACCATCGCGCGTCACGCGGCCCGCGCGGTACGGGCTTCCAGCCCGTGATTCCGTTCTGCAAGACTCTCGCCGCTGATGTGCTGACTCAGCACCCTGTGCGTATCAGCCGCCGATCGAAATCACGGCCAGGATGCCCGTGCCACACAGCCGCCGGCGCCGACACTTGACACGCCCATCTTCGCTGGTAGATTCCGATACGTGACGGTCAACCGTCGCCGCTCTTCGACAAGTTCATGATGATGCTGATCGCAGGTTCCCGGGCGTTTCGCCTGCCCGGGTGAAAAGGGAAGGTGGTGCAAATCCACCGCGGACCCGCCGCTGTGATCGGGGACGAACGCCGCGCGTGATCCATTCATCCGCCGCCGGGCTTTTTTTTCGGAAGAGGCCGGGCCGGATGGAGAAGGATGCGGCCAGTAGGATGATCCGTAAGTCAGAAGACCTGCCCGCGATCGGATGTGTGTTGTGGCGCTTCGGGTATTGGGTTGAGCGTCGCGGCCGGTCCGCCAGCAGTGCGCGCCCGCGTTGAAGGGGTCGCCTCGCCGCTTGCGGAAGATACAGACTCTCCGGTCCCGACGTGCCCGCCCGGCGCGCCGGGATTTTTCATTTCTCGTTGTCGCCGGTGGACTCCGTGGACTGGGTCGCCGGCGAAGGAGAGTCCGTATGAAGAAGGGAATCAGGGCGTCAGGGAGTCAGGGAGTCAGGAAAGAGGGGCGACGTCACGGCGGTGGTGATGGTCGCCGCGCTACCCAGAGCCCCGGCATTCATGCCGGGGTTGCACTGGTCGGAATCGCAGGCCCCATTCAGAGCCGCGGCGTTCATGCCGGGGTTTCTTCGGCCGAGAACCCGCACCCTTTGTATCGGCATGCCGCGCGTGCGTACAACAATCACAGATGCCGCCCGCTGACCCTCGCGCCGACACTTGGTTTGTTGTGCGGTCTGCTTTCCGCGCCGCCGTCCGCCGCACAGAACAGCTTCGACGGCTACACACCCGTTGGACACTATGCAACGCCGACGGGGGGCGCATTCCAGGATGCGTTTGACGCCGCGCCGGACGGGCGGGTTTTGTTCCTCGCCGCCAACGATGTCTATCTCGAAACAGCGCCGGGATCCCGGCGATTCAAACTGCTCGGACCGCTGACCGGCGAGGGCGCGCCGGTGCTGTTTCCGGCGTTCATACGGATGCGGCCGGACGGCGACGCATTCGCTGTTGGAAACAGCGCGGGAAGGGTGGGCATTTTCGACATCCGCAGGATGAACGGAACGTGGTTTTCAGCGGCGCACTACGATGCGGACTGGTTCGACGCTCAGCATCTGTGCATCCGGGAAGGCGTCACGGTCACGCTGCTGGACACCCAGAGTTCGCCTGGAGCGCCGGTGAACCCAGTTCTCATAGAAAACTGCCCGATTGCCGCGGGCATCGGGTTTGACGACGACCGAAACCTGTTTACCGGCAACGGTTACAACGGTCCCGAACCCAGCGACACGGGCTGGATCATGTATTTCTCCTATGAGCGATGGAGCGGCGTGCTCAATGGCGATCCGGTGGTCGACTTTGAGGAAGAGGGCATCCTGGTGGCCGATGTGCTTTCGGCGACCTCGATCGGGTTTGATGAGGATGGAAACTTGCACACCGGCGGGGGCGATTTTGACACCGGCGACCTCGATTATGTCGGACTGATCAGCGGCGCGGCCGTGGCCGAAGCGGTGGGCGGGGGCGATCCGGCGGATCCGGAAAATCCCGCCGACGTTCGGAAGCTGGACCCGGACGGCGGGGATCCGCAGAACTGGTATGACGCGACGTTCAGCCGCAGCCGGCAGGAGATGCTCGTCCGCGATTCGGCCACGTCGAATACCTATGTATATGCAGTGACCGGTGAAGTGACCTGCGACGACGTGCGGCGGCTGAAGGCGCAATGCCGCGGCGGCGGCCGCGTGAAGGTCCGGCTGCGACTCTCACATGACGGGCACGATGGCGAAATCGTCTATGCCACCGTGGATGGCGTACCGTTCCGATCCACTATGAGTGGCGGCAAGGCGAAATGGCACGCGCGCGGCTGGGAGACCGGCATGCACGACGTCGACTTGAGCAGCCCCACCGGCTGCGGCCGGGGCGTACAGGTCACATGTGAGTGAGGTCTCGCGCTGCGGGGACTTCCCGCCGCGCCCATAGAGGGCATGAATATGCAATCGCTGATTCAGACTGTCATTCTGTTGGCCATATTCGTTCCCGTATCGCACGCTTCCGCGGCTGCGTCCGAACCCTGGGCGGCGGTCGTCGTGGATCACAGCCCGAACCTGGACGGAAGCACGGTGCTCAACGACCCGGCGGCGGCGCTGGGCGAGCCGACACGGGCGTTCTTTGATCCGATCTATCAGACACAGTATACGACCTCGCTCGTGGTCGGTTCTTATAATCTGACGGCACGGGACGGACAGAAGGTCGTCCTGCGGCTCAATCCCGGCGACTTCGTCAAGTTGCGATTTGATGCGCCGGTGGAGGATGATCCGAACAATTTGTACGGCATCGACCTGCTCGTGTTCGGCAACGCTTTCTTCACGTCCGACCGGTTCGTCACGCCGGACATGGACATGGAGGCCGTGCGCTTGACCGGCGGCATCCATGACGAAGCGATTGTGGTTTCGGTCAGCAAGTCCGGCATCGGCGATCCCGACTCTCATCCCGGCGAATGGTACACTTATTCCTCCGGCCCGTTTGGTGACGGGCTTTTCCCGACGAATGCCTATGAATGGAATGCGTGCAGCCACGACTGGGGTCGCCCGCGGGATTATACGAGGCCGGTGGATCCGTCCTTAGACCTCGATGACTTCCGCGGGCTGACGGCCGCGCGGGCGATGCGGCTGTACGGTGCTTCCGGAGGGGGGGCAGGTTTCGACCTGGCGGAGTCGGGGTTTGATGCCATCCGGTTTGTGCATCTGTCCGGCAATGGCGGCGAGGTGGATGCACTGGCGGACGTGTCGCCCGGAGAGATCGTCGCGGCCGATCTGGATATGGACGGCGACGTGGACCTGGCCGACGCCGCGTGGCTGCATGGCTGCTTCAGCGGGGGGGGGCAACTGGAAGACTGCGCCTGCTTCCCGGCGGACCTGGATGGCGACGACGACGTGGACCTGGCGGACGCCGCCGAACTCGCCGCCGCCATGACCGGCCCGCGGTAGTCTTATGTGGCACCGGTTTTCAACCGGTGAGTCCGATGTGGCGCCGGTTTGCAACCGGTGAGTCTGATGTGGCACCGGTTTGTAACCGGTGAGTACCGAGAGCAGGATGCCAATGAACCGAGCCGCGCACGTCAGTAAGCGGGTTCTTGTGAGCAGTGCTCGCACGCGCGGCACCTGCTCGGATCTGAAGAACCCCCTCCCTGACGGTCGGGGCTCGGATTTCGCGCCGCGTGCCCTCCTTGGCGGTCGGGGCTCGGGCTACGCGCCTTCGGCGCAGACCCGAGCCTTCACCCTGCTCGAAGTGCTTATCGTGATCAGCATTCTCACCCTGCTGATCGCGATCCTGCTGCCGTCGCTGACCGGCGCCCGCGAGCAGGCCAAGCGGCTGGCCTGCCTGTCGAATCAGCGGCAGATCGCCGTTGCCATGCAGACCTATGCGATGGACTTTGCCGACACGTTCCCGATCGCCCAATACATCGACATGGCGGGCGGCGCGTTCGTGGCGTGGGATACGCGGACGCCGTTCAGTGATCCGGATCATGCGACGCCGGGTCTGATCTGGGAGTACGCCGACGGCGGGGCGGTGCAGCAGTGCCCGTCATACGATGGGCCGAGCCTGACGTCGGGCGATGTCTACACGGGGTTTAATTACAACACTACGTACATCGGCCGCGGGCAGGGTGAAAGCGATTTTTTGAGCATGACTGAGGCGCCCGCCCGCACGACGCAGATCCGCTCGGCGTCGCGTGCGGCGCTGGTCGGCGACGGCGGCTGGTCGGCCGGGGCCAACAAGTTCATGCGGGCGCCGCTGGATGGCGGCGTCTCGGAGCAGACGGCCCACGCCGGGGCGCAGGCGCTTCGCCACGCGAAGTCGACGAACGTCGTTCACGTCGACGGCCACGGCGCCACCCAGTCGGCCCTCTTCACCAAGCCGGATGCCGCCCCGCAGAGCCTCGACCTGCTCGGCTGGCCGGCGAACGGGTTCCTGTCGGCGGATGACTCGGCGTATACGCGGTTTTGAAACTTGCAAGCGCGCATCGGGCGTGCGTCACTCATTTGACTCCCAGACGGCGTCCGGCCCCACAAACGACAGCACCGCGTCGCGCGTCGGGGGGGGCGTGGTGCTGATCCATGCCGCCACGAAGGCCCAGGGATTGGGAACGTGCAGGTAGTGCAGATGCCGTCGGTGCAGCAGGTATGCGCTTCCGTCGGCCGTGACGTACAGCGAAGCGTCGGCCGGTGTGATCAGGGAGACTGACACGTGGGTTCGCCAGGCGTGGTAGCGGCGGCAGATGGCGCCGCCGGGAACCAACCACCACGAGCGCCCCGTCAGGAGGCGCAACAACGCCAATCCCGCAAGCAGGGCCGCGGCGCCCATTGCAATCACCGCTCCACTTTCGATCGTGCCCGTCGTGACGAGCCAATATAGGTCGCGGAGCAGGAATGCTCCACCGAACAGCATCAGGACGATCATAAGCCCGCGTCCGAACAGGTTCAGCAGTCGCTGGTTAACCGTGATGCGGCCGGCCTCTCGGCGGTGGCCCGATACCGCGGCCTGGGCTGCGAGAGCGATCGTGTCGGAGGTTGGGTCCGGCGCTGCCTGCTGCGCGAGCCACGTCCACCGGTCGTCGTTGCTGTCGAGATCGATCGGCTCGAATCGGAGCGGCGTACGGGCGGGCGTCAGTCGGCCATGTCCGCGCGGTCCGGGATTGACGATCACCCGTCCAGGGCCGATCGCCTCCAATGCACGCCGCAAGGATCTGCCGCTCCCGGAGCGGCACCACAGGGCATGCTCGACGCAACGGCCCGGCACGCGCGCCCGGGCGTCCGAATGTGCAGCCACGCGATCGAGACGTCTGACGCGATCGCCATTGAGGCGGCGCGCCCGGCGCAACTCCAGCGCGGACAGTGCCCACGCCCAGCATGCGATTGCGGCAAGCCCGCCGACCATGCTCAGCAGTATCGCCACAACCCACAAGGTCTGTCCCGAGCCGCGCTGTTGCAGATGCAGCCAGGTTCCAACGTAGTGAAGCGCCCAGCCGGCGGCCATGAAGGCTACGCAAAATCCGATCAAGAACGACGTTGCGATGCCGAGCACGCCGACGATGACCAACAGGCACCCGCGGGGAGGATGGGTGACGTGAATGAGGTGGACGCTGGGGCGGTCGGGGCCGCCGCGCTGCGAGGCTCTCGGCGGCCGGTCTTTGGCGTCTGGCGTCGAGCCGCCTGAAACGGATCGCGGTTCTTGCTGATCGGAGCGTGGCCGTTTCACGCGTTCGCCTCCCACACCGCGTCCGGCCCCACAAACGACAGCACCGCGTCGCGCGTCGGCGGGGGCGTGGTGCTGATCCAGCCTGCTATCAGCGGCCACACGTGAAACGGCCAGACGGATCGCTGCTTGAGCCGGCCGCGGTGGATCAGCGCGATCCGGCCATTGAGATCGACGAAGAGCGCCGTCGTGTCCGGCGTGGCGAGGGAGGCCCACACGTGCTTCCGCCAGGCACGATGTCGCCGGCAGATCAGGCCCCCGGGCACCAGCCACCACCTTGTTCCGATCAGCAGACGGACAACGACAACCAATGTCAACACTCCCCCATAGCCATAGAGCGTGAATCCGTGCCTCCCGGCCGTCGCCATACCGTACGCGTCGCGAAGTATGAATGCGACGGCCATAACTGTGCCCAACCAGCCGCTCATGCGATTGAGGCGATCACGCGACGCGTCGCGCTTCCGCTGCGTGCGCTCGGCCGCATCCTCACCTCGGGTGGTCGCTGCTGACACGTTGCCCACAGTGATGCCCGTCGTCTGTTCCAGCAGCGCCAGCCAGCGGTCCGGGTCACGTCTAAGGTCGAGGGGCTCAAAGCGCTGTTCCGCCGGCGTGGGCAGTCTGGGTCTGCCGTTGATCGAGCCGAGGTTGAGGATGACGCGGCCTGGTCCGATCGCCTGAAGTGCTCGGCGGAGGGGCCTTCGCCGCCAGAAACGGCGCAAGGCTTGCTCGACCAGCCGGTGCGGCAGGCGCGCCGTCGCATCAGGGTGGGCGGCGATGGCTGACAGGCGGACGCGCCGCAGCAGGCGCTCCTGGCGCGTGCGCCGGTAGACGACGAATTCGAGAAAAACTGCCCAGGCCGCGCCGCCGATGGTGCCACCCGCGGGGATGATGATCACCAGCGCAGTCGTCGTGCCGGTGTTGCGACCCGTAAAGTCCTCCCCAAGAAGGTGCGAACCGACGACATACGAAAGCAGGCTGAACAACGCAAACACGATGATCAGCGTTACGCCGTCGAAGAGTCGTCGCGACGGCTTGCGAATGCGGCTGAAAACGTGAATCACGTGAACGCGCGTGCCAGCCCGCGGGTTGCGTGATGCTGAAACTCGCGAACTCCCGTGGGTCATGTGGTCTGGTGTGGGCGTGCCGGCATCGTCGCCGCCGCGATCCGTGCGACGCTGTGCCGGCCGGAACACGGTGGTCGAGGCATTTGAGCAGTATCCACCACCTCGGGCAACCCGTTGCCGTGCGGTCAAGCGGCTTGTGGCCGCGGCCGACGGCGGGCGTGAAATGCGCTCGCGACGCAGTTTCTGCGCCGTCGGAGGCTCATCCGAATGCACATCCGCCCAGCCGCCCATCGCGCCGCTACAAGCGGTAAGTCGTTCATCCGTCGCTGGTTGCGTTGCTGCGGCGCCGCACCGTCGCCGGGACCGGTCGACTTGTGGCACGCTGCTGGCCTGCGTCGGACCGATCACCGGTGTCGCGCGGCATGGATGCGGCGCGGGATCGGCGGGTTCGGAGCAGATGCATGGTCATGGATGACGGCCACAACGCGGCGACCCGAGTAACGACGGCGATCGCGCATGGCGCGGACGCCCCCATCGGCGAGTGGTCAGACCTCGGACGGCTGGTGCGGCGTCGTGCCGCCAACGCAGCCGCGACCCACCGCGACCTGATGGCGTGCCTGTCCAAGTCGGGCGATGCCTGCGAAGGTGCAAGCGCCGAGGCGAACCGCGGCCAGGACGGTGGGGGAATCAATCGGCCGACAACACCATCTATGAATGCAGACGGCGTCTCGTACTCGCAGGAGGGCAAACCATGAGCTACGGGTTGTTTCTCTCCGCGGCCGGTATGCAGGCCAACGAATATCGCATGAACATTACGGCCAACAACCTGGCCAACGCCGAGACGGTCGGTTTCAAGAACGACCTGGCCGTGCTGGCTCAGCGGCCGATCGAGCGCGTCGAGCAGCAGGGCGGGCCGCGGCTGGCCCATCCCGTGTTCGACATGATGTCGGGCGGCACCAACGTGCGGCCGACCTATCACAACTTTCATCAGGGGACGCTCAACCGCACCGGTCGTGCCCTTGACGTAGCCATTGAGGGCGACGGGTTCTTCGCCGTCCAGGATGGGGATGACGTTCGTTATACCCGCGATGGACGGTTCACATTCAATGATGCGGGCGAACTCGTGCTCGCGTCCGGCGGCGGGCGGATGCGGGTTTTGTCCGACGTGGGTCTGCCAATTCAGCGGCT
This sequence comes from uncultured Phycisphaeraceae bacterium, assembly GCA_964648365.1. GTDB lineage: Bacteria > Planctomycetota > Phycisphaerae > UBA1845 > UBA1845 > SURF-32. Next base: position 13,675 of record CAZYLK010000009.1, on the reverse strand, counting down.
GGAGGAGGGCGGGTCCGACGTACGGATCTCGGAGGGGGGCCTCGTGCGGCAGGGCGACGAAGTGATCGGACGGATCGGATTGACCGATTTCGACGATAACATGAAGGTCCGCAAGATCGGCCACAACCTGTTCAACGCCGACGATGCGGAGCCGGCGAGCGCGAGCGGGCGCGTCGTCCCGGCAACCCTCGAACAGTCGACCGTTGAACCCATCGCGGCGCTGACTTCGATGATCGAGGTGCAGCGGGCCTATGCGATTAACGGGCGGTCGCTGACGACGCACGATGAAGTGATGGGGTTGGCGATTAACACGGTGGGGAGGATCTGATGTTGTGGTGCTCCTCTCAATTTCAGTGTGTGTTGTTTGGAAGACACCGGTTGCAAACCGGTGCCACACAAGAACACCGGTCGCAAACCGGTGCCACACATTCAGAGCCCCGACATTCATGCCGGGGTTGGAGCGGGCGGCAGTCAGGCACGGAACGAGAGTGGGAGTTGCGCTAAATGGCCATAACCGCGTTACAATCCGCCGCGTCCGGGATGCGGGCGCTCGACGAGAAGCTCAACGTCGTCGCCAACAACCTGGCGAATATCAATACGACCGGCTTCAAGCGGTCGCGCGTCAACTTTGAGGATTTGATCTATCAAGTCAAGCGCGAGCCGGGCATCCGTAACGCCGACGACGAACCCATTCCGCACGGTATTCTCGTAGGAACGGGCGTCGCCGTTTCCGGCACGCAACTCAACTTCGCGCCGGGCTCGATTGATACGACGAATCGTCCGCTGGACTGGCAGATCGACGGGACGGGCTTTTTTCAGGTGACGACGATCCAGGACGGCGAACGTGTCACGGCCTACACGCGCGCCGGCAACTTCGCCTTGAATGCCGAGAGCAACATCGTCCTGGGCAACAGCGACGGCGCGCTGCTGGAGCCGCCTATTTCGATCCCAGCCGACGCGCCGATCGAGAGCATCAGCGTCGGCCGCGACGGCCGCGTCCAGGTGCGCGAGCCGGGAACCAACACGCTGACCGAGCAGGGGCAGATCGAACTGGCCCGCTTCGTCAACCCCGAGGGACTCAAACAAATTGGGAGGAATCTCTACGTTGCCACGGACGCCTCGGGCGAACCGATCACGGGTGCGCCGCAATCCGACGGCATGGGCTCCGTCAACTCGAATCAACTCGAAATGAGCAACGTCGATCCGGTGCGCGAGCTGATCGACTTGATCCAGACACAGCGGGCATTTGAGCTGAACAGCCAGTCGATCGAATCCGCAGACGAGACGCTCCGAGTGGTATCGGGTCTGAGACAGTAGCGGAAATGGCGAATGGCGAATAGCGAATAGCGAATAGCGAATGAAGACGTGAGGCTGGCGACCGTCGGCGAGCTCAAAAAAGGGAATTCTTGACAGGATGTCACTGAAGCATGTTCATGGACGGCAGACAATCAAGTAGTGTGTGCGTAGGACGGCGGGACGCAGCGCTATCCCGTCGGGCGTATCGCAATGCCGCGATAGCGTGCATCGTTCTGGCGTCAGGCACGGCCGACGCATCCGCGCAAGTGTTGCGCCTCTGGCCCAGGGCGACCGTGGTGGCAGATCGGGTCACGCTCGCTGACGTCTGTGAACTCACCGGCTTTGATCGCGACGCGCACGCAGCGCTGTGCCGCGTTGAGATTGCCGACGCGCCGCGGCCGGGCGGGCAGAGCGCGATCGCGATGCGCGACCTGCGGGCCGCGATTGAGGCGTCCGGCCTGGCATTGAGCGGAACGCTGCGCTTCAACGGCGCCTCGACCTGTCAAGTGAGCCGGCCCGCGGCGCTGGCTGTGCCAACGACGGGTCAGCTTCCCGGCACTGCGCAGGAACCGGCATCGTCCGTACACGGCGGCCCGGCGTCAGCCGCGGCCACCACGCTTCGGGATCTGCTGCTTCAGGAAATTCACCGTCGCCCGCCCGTCGCGGGCGCCCGGGCGGAAGCCGAGTTCAATCCCGCCGACCGTCAGGTGCTGGCGCTGACCAGTCCGGCCTGCACGTTCCGTATCAGCGTGCGGGACCAGGATCGGCACGGAATGGTCTCTGCGACCGTGGACATCACCGGGGCCGCGGAGAAGCCGCTGCGCATCGAGATCGCCTGCCACGTCACCTGGTTCGCGCCGATCGTTGTGGCGCGGCGCCCCGTGAACCGCGGAATGACGATCCGGGACGTCGACGTGGCCGTCGTCGAAATGAAGCTCGCCACCGGCGATAGAGACTTCGCGACGCACGTACAGGATGTGATCGGTCGGCGGTCGAAGTCGTTCTTCCCTGCCGGGGAGGTCATTGCGACGCAGGCATTGGAAGATGTTCCCGTCGTCACGCGGAACCAACTGGTCCGGCTGGTGTCGGTGGTCGGGGGGATTCGCGTGGAGACGGCCGCGCGCAGCGCCGACGCCGGTTCTATGGGGGACGTGGTGACGGTGCGCTCGCTGGACGATCGGGGGCGCATGTTCGAAGCGGTGGTCACGGGGCCGGGCGAGGTGTCGCTGCCAGGAAGCGTTGTTCCGCGCGGCGAGGGTGTCAGGGTTGCGCAGAAATAGCGGATGACACGATTCAGCAGGAGCAGCCCGAGCCGCTGCAACCGGGAGTACTTCGTCATGATGCACACGATACGCACCAACAAGCCAGATGCCGGAATGCACGTCGCGCGCAATGCCCGCGGCGCCGAGGGTGCGCGACGGCGCCGTGATGGGGTCGCTCCGCCCGCCTGTCGTTCGGCGCTCATGGTCATCGCACTTGTCTTTATCGTTCAGGCTTCAATCCCCGTTGCGGAGGCCCAGACCTCATCGATCGGGCGGCGCAACGAGCGTGCCGCTGCGCAGGCGGCGCCGAAAGTCGAATCGCGCGAGTCGCCCACGCCCCAGGGCCATGCGGGCCTGGAGCGGCATTCGATGATCGCGGTCAAGCCGCCCGAACCGCTCGCGTTCAAGATTCACGATCACATCACGATCATCGTGCGGCAGCAGAAGACCTTCGAAGCCGACGGCAGCCTCGACTCGAAGCGGGAGTGGGAATTCCGGTCGCAGCTCGAAGAGTTCTTCAAGCCGATCACCGGCGGCCTGGGCGCATCACAGTTCACCCGCGGCCACCCCAACGTCGACTTCCAGGTCGAGCAGGAAACCAAGAACGAAGCGGACACCTCGCGGCAGGATCGGCTCATTGCTCGCTTGACCGGCGAAGTTCTCGACATCAAGCCGAACGGGAACCTGGTCATCTGGGCGCGGGCGCGTATCGAGCACGATGAGGAAATCAGCGTCATGACCCTGACCGGCACGTGCAGCAAGGAGAAGATCACCGCGGATGGCAGCATCCTCAGCACGGACGTGGCCGACCTGGACATCGCAGTCAAGAACGAAGGCGCCGTGCGCGACGGATCCGCACGCGGATGGATCCCCAGGCTGCTGGACGCGTTGAGGCCGTTCTGAGTGACACGCAATCCCACGGATCGCAACGGTGTCTGAAACACGACGAGCAAGACAATGCAATATATGAGAACAAACTTGCACCTGACAGCCTGCTGGATCGCGCTCTGTGCCGCGGCGGCGCCGGCCCTCGGGCAGGGTTCCACCGCCTGGGTCGGCGACATCACGCGGGTCCAGGGTCAAGGCACGAACACAATTCTCGGGCTGGGGCTTGTATTCGGCCTGAACAAGAGCGGCGACGGCGACAAGTTCGTTCAGACGCAGCGGGCGCTGCGGCAGGCGCTCTCCGGCCTGGCAAGCCCTTCGGATTCACTGCAAGACCTGGAAGAGGCACGAAACGTCGCCATCGTCGAGGTGCAGGCCACCATCCCCGAACACGGCGCCCGCGAGGGCGAGCGCATCGACGTTCGCGTCAGCGCCCTGGCGGCCAAGAGCCTGGAGGGCGGCACGCTCATGGTCACGCCGCTGATCTACGACGACCCGGCCGTGCAAGAGATTTTCGCGAAGGCGCAGGGACCGATCGAACTGACCAACCCGGACGCGCCGAACTCCGGCGTGATCCGCGGCGGCGCCCGCATGGAGACCGACGTGATGCACAACTACGTCGCCTCCGGCCGCGACCTGATGGCCGACGGCATCCGCAACCCATGGATCGATCCGCAGGCGCGCTACATCACGCTGGTTCTCGAAGATGCGCACGCCGGCTGGGCGACGGCCGCGGCCGTGGCCAACGCGGTGGACTCGACCATGCGCCAGGTCGCCAAGGTCGAGCGGGCGGCGCTGGCGGTGGACTCCAAGAGCATCGTCGTGCTCATCCCGCCGTTTCAATACGACGACCCCGTTTCGTACATCCGCGACGTGCAGCGCATGCCCATCTTCGTCGAGTCCAACGAGGCCCGCGTGGTCATCAACAAGACGACGCAGACCATCGTGGTCACCGGTGATGTACGCGTCTCGCCGACCGTCGTGTCCCAGGCGGGTCTGACGGTGACGGTGATGAACGCGCCGCCCGGTCAGCCGCTGCCGACGCCGGCGTTCGACACGCAGGTCTTCGTGCCGGTGGACAACCTTGCCGTGCGCGACGCGCACATGACGGACCTGCTGGAAGCGCTGAACCGCCTGAAGGTGCCGTTCGAGGATCGCGTCGCCATTCTCGAATCGCTCAAGCGCAGCGGCTCGCTGCATGCGAAGGTGATCTATGAACATTGATGCCCAGGCGATGGGAATCAGCACGGCGCCGGACCCGCGTGAAGTCGAGGAGTTGCGAAAACTCAAGACGGCGACGGGCCAGTTGGTCGGCCGGGTGTTCTTTGGAGCGATCCTGGCTCAGGCGCGATCCAGCGGCCTCAAAGGCGAGTACGGCCACGGCGGCCGTGGCGAGGATGTCTTCGGGGCGCAACTCGATGCCGTCTTCGCCGAGCGTCTCGGAAGCTCAGCGGAGTTCGGACCGGCCAAGGCGCTCTACGAACACCTCGCCGATCAGCAGAAGCGCATGGTCCGGCAGGAGTGGTTCAACCAGGAGGTGCAGGGATGACACAGCCCAACGGCAAGCCTTCCGACGCCGATCGTCGCGATGCGCTGCTGCGTGATTTCGTGCGACTCCTGGCCGAACTTCGCCGGCTCAACGCGGAGCTGCTCGAGGCGTTGCGCGACAAACGCGACGCAATGAAGCGCGGTCATGTCGGCGACGTCGCCGCGGTCGTTCAGCGCGAGGCCGAACTGATCGCCACGATTCGTGAACGTGACGGTTTCCGCCGACAGCTCATGGCCCAGATTGGCCGCAGCCTGGGCGAGCCGGAATTGAAGGCCCGCAAATGGCGAGCGCGCGACCTAGCCGCCCGCGTGCCAGCCGCGTGGAGCCGCGACATTCAGCAGGCGTCCGGGGCATTGCGCGACCTCATCGACGCGGTCACCAGAGAGAACCGCGCCTGCGACGCCATCGCCGGCGGAGTCGTCCACCATCTTTCGCAGGTATTTGCGTGGATCAGCAACAGCGGCGATCAGCCCGTCGGGTACGACCCGAAGGGTCGGCTCGTCAGCACGAGAGAGCAGCGGCTGATCGAGGCGGTGGGATAGCGGGGTGGAACAACGCCAAACGTCAAATGTCGAACGTCGAACGTCAAATGTCGAACGTCAAAGGAACGATGTCCAACCTCGGCATGACAATCCGAACCGCGACCGTAAGGGAGCGGCTGCATGCAGGAGACACGGCGACGTCGCCGTGAGGCGGCCCGATCTTGTGAGTTAGACCCTCATGGGCTTGATGAACTCGTCATTACACATCGGTCGCAACGCGCTTCTGACCTATCAGGATGCGCTGGCCGTGGTCGGCAGCAACATCAGCAGCGCCGGCAGCGCGGACTACACGCGCCTGACGCCGCAGCTTGCTCCGCTGCAGGGCATCCCCGGCGGCGATGGCCTCCAGCCCGGCGCCGGCGTCATCTTGAGCGGCATCCGCCGCAACATCGACGACGCGCTGGAAAACCGCGTGCGACTGGCCTCCGGAGACGTGAAGCGCGTCGAGGCCGAGCAGCAGGCGCTGTCGCAGGTGGAGACGCTGTTCGACGACATCAACGGCATCGGCGTGGCCACGCGCCTCAGCGACTTCTTCAATGCGTTCGGCGACTTGCAGGCCAATCCCGAAGACATCGCCACGCGCGACCTGGTCGTCGCCGCCGGCAGCGGGCTGGCCGGGTCGCTGAGTTCGCTGCGGCAGTCGCTGATGCAACTCGGGTCGGACATCGACGCGCAGATCCCCGGCCTGGTGACTCAGGCGGACGATCTCGCCCGCCGCATCGGCGAACTCAACGCCCGCATTACGACCGCCGAGGCCGCCAAGCGCGGCCAGTCGACGGGACTGCGCGATCAGCGCGAAGCGCTGCTGCGGCAACTGGGCGAGTTGATGGACGTGACCGTTCGAGAAGAACCCGAAGGCTCGATCAACGTTTACGTCGGCAGCGAGACGCTCATTCAGGGGGCGCGTGTCCGCGGACTGACGACGCGTGAGTCGTTCGTCAACGGCGTTGTCCGAACGAGTGCTGTCTTCGCCGACAGCGGCGCGGCGGTCCAGTCGCGCGGCGGACGGCTGGCGGGCTTCTATCGCGCCCGTGACGTACATGCCTACGGCCGTGTCGCATCCATCGACGAATTTGCCGCCGCGATCATCGCTGACGTCAACGCGGTACACGCCGACGGGCAGGGCATTTCCGGCTATCAGCGCCTGGTCGGCCAGACCCCGCTGTTTCGCGCAGACGCGCCCATCGGTTCCGACCCGGGGGCGCTCGCCGTCAGCACGACCGGCGGGAGTTTCTTCATCTCCGTCGCCGACGATGCCACGGACACGGTTACCGCCTACCGAATCGAAGTGCCGATGGGCGTTGGCGGCGACACTTCGCTCGAATCACTCGTGACCTCGATCAACGCGACGGCGCAGGGCGTCACCGCCTCGATCACGCCCGACAACCGGCTGGAACTTATCGCCGACGATGGTCTGTCGTTCACGTTCGGGCATGACGGGCAGGACGCTCGTTCGGATACGTCCGGTGTGCTGGCCGCGCTGGGGATGAATACGTTCTTCACCGGCACCAGCGCCGCCGACATGACCGTCAGCCCGGCCATCGTCGCCGACCCGAATCTCATCGCCGCCGCCAGCGAGTACGCGATCGGCGACGGCGACAATGCCGCCCGTATGGCGGAACTCGATACGACGATCAGCGCCCACATGAACGGCCGGTCGCTGGTGGACGGTTTCACCTCGATCGCCGCGGACGTGGCCGTTACCGCCGGCGCGGCCAACACGGCCGTTGATGCGTCGTCGTCGGTTTACTCGGCCCTCAACGCTCAGCGGATCAGCATCAGCGGCGTCAGCCTCGACGAGGAGGCGATCGAGATGCTCAAGTTTGAGCGGGCCTTTCAGGGTGCGTCGCGATTTGTAAGCAAGGTGGACGAACTCCTGCGGGAAGTCATGAGCCTGGTGATCTGACGTATGGCCGTAACCCCCGTCAATCTGTCGCGCGTCACTTTTCAGACGAGCTTCGCCATCGACGTGCTGCGTGCCAACCAGCGCGAGCTCTTCGAGAGCCAGGTGCGCATCAGCACCGGCCGGGCATTCGCCACGCCCAGCGAAGACCCCGAGGCGGCGCTGGCGTCGTTCCGATACAAGAACCTCTTTGCCCGCCAGACCCAGCTTGGCCAGAACATCCGCGCCGGCGGCGACATGCTGCAAGAGGCGGACAATGCCATCAACGACGTCAACGCCCTGCTGATCGAGGCGCAGACGATCGCGAGCCAGAACCTCAGCAACCTGGTCGGCGCGGACGAGCGCGCGGCGGAGGCGGAACTCATCGCCGCCATCCGGCAGCAGCTTGTCAGCGTCGGCAACCGCACCTTCAACGGCAAGTTCATCTTCGCCGGCCGCGAAACGAAGGACGTGCCCTTCATCGACGCGCCCGGCGGCGTCGCCTACGTCGGTGACATCGGCGATCTGCACGTCCGCATCGCCGAGGGACGGCTCGAATCGGTCAACATCCCCGGCAACCAGTTGTTCGGGGCGCTTTCCGCTACGGTGGCCGGCCGGATCGACCTGTCGCCGGCGCTGACCGAGGACACACGGCTGGACGCCTTGGGGGGGGCAACCGGACGCGGCGTCGAGGGCGGCGTATTGAAATTCATCGAGAATCCAGGCACGCCGAACGCCCGCGTCTTTACCGTCGAGGTCAGCGCGGCCGACACCATCGGCGACCTGGCGACCCTCATCAACGAGGCCGCAGCCGAGGCCGGCTCCGGCATGAGCGCCGCGGTCGGCGTCCGCGGACTGAACATTACGCCCGCCGGACCGTTGACCATCACCGATCAGAGCAGCGGCGCGATTGCGTCGGCCCTGGGCATTCGGACGGCCGATCCGATCACGACGCCGCTGGCCGGCAGCGATCTTCTCCCGCGCATCACCCGGACGACGCCCATCTCGGCGCTGGGAGGCGGTAACGACGACGGCGTCGACCTGGCCGGCGGATTGCGCATCCGGAACGGCGACCTGGACGTGCTCGTGGACGTAGGCGAAGCCGAAACGGTTCAGGATCTGATCAACGCGATCAACAACGCCGGCGCCTTCGTCCTCGCCCGCATCAACGACGCCGGCACCGCCATCGACGTACACAACCAGGTGTCGGGGGCGACCCTGTCGATTTCCGAAGGCGGCGGAACCACGGCGTCCGACCTCGGCCTGCGCACCATGACGCTCGATATGCTGCTTGCCGACCTCAATCACGGCAACGGCGTCGACGTGGCAGACGGGAAAGCCGACCTGCGCATCACCACGCAGGACGGCGCCCAGTCCATAGAAGTCAGTCTCGCGGGCGCCGCAACCGTCGGCGACGTCATCGACCGCATCAACGCGGCCGCGGGCGACGCAGGCTCCACGGTGCAGGCGTCCCTTTCGCCGCAGGGCGGCATCCTGATTCAAGACAGCGGCGGCGGCATGACCACGGTCGGGCTGACCCCGTTTTCAAATGCTGCGGAGGATCTCGGCATGCTGGCCACGCCCGATCAGGACACCGGCGCGGTGCTTGGCTTCGACGTCGGCGGGGCGAGGGCCGAGGGCGTGCTCGACGCGCTCATGCAACTGGAACGCGCCTTGCGCGGCGACGACGACCAGGGCATCACCGACGCCGGCCAACGGCTGGAACGAATCATCGAAGACGTCGTGCGCGTTCACGGCGTCGTCGGCGCCCGGTCGGCGGGAATGCAGTCGAAGCTGACGCAGATGGAGGACGCGGCGATCGCCACGGACACACTGCTGTCAGGCGTCGAAGATCTCGATTTCACGGAAGCGATTACGAAGCTCGAAGCCGCCCAGACGGTGTTGCAGGCCAGCCTGCTGACGTCGTCGCGGCTGCGGGATTTGTCGTTGATGGATTACCTGAGTTAGGCCGAAGGATTCGGCCGGAAAGGAAGACTCGCGATGATCATAGAAACGTCGCGTTTTGGAAGTCTCGAAGTGGACGACGAGCGCCTGCTGGAGTTCGAGGAAGGGATTCTCGGATTTCCGGACCAGCATCGGTACGCGCTCATTCAGACGGGTGAGGACAGTGTGTTCTACTGGCTGCAAGCGGTGGACCGGCCGGAACTGGCCTTCGTCGTGTGCGACCCGCGGACGTTCGTGCCGGATTATCAGGTGCCCGTGAAGCGCGACGAGATCACCAGCATCGGCATCCGCAACCCGGCCGCCGCCCAGGTGTTCATTATCGCCAACAAGGTCGATGGCATGTTGACCGGCAACCTTCAGGGGCCGCTGGTCATCAACGTCGAGAATCGGCAGGCCCGGCAGCTCGTGCTCAGCGAGAAGAAGTACGGCACCCGCCACCCACTGGTGCGCGTCGATCAACCGATGGTCATGGAGCGCACCGCGTAAAGCGGCGCCTCCGACCCCAGCGGCGAAAACGCAGCCCTCCGGCGGCGTTTTCGAGATCAACGTGACGGCGCGCCGGGAAGGCCCGCAACGGATCGCCATCGGCGTCGCAGCGTTCTGCGATGTCGCGGCGCGAGCCCGTTCGGATTCTTCGTCCGGCGATGACGACGAAGCACGAGTGAGGATACGGAAGGAGCCAGGCATGTTGGTTCTATCGCGACAACGCGATGAGACGATCATGATCGGCGATCAGGTGCAGATCACGGTCGTGGATATTCGCGGCGACAAGGTGCGACTGGGCATCGATGCGCCGCGAAACATCCAGGTGCATCGCAAGGAAGTGTATGAAGCGATTCAGCGCGAAAACCAGGCGGCGGCGCGGCTGAATCCCAACGAATTGAACGGACTCGTCGCCAACGGACCGAGTGCGAATGGATCGCACCGGAAGGGATGAGGCGGACGCGCCGCCGGACGTTCCCGCGGCGTGACGACGACTCACGAATCAGTGCGGAACTCTCCGGGGCGTCACGACCTGACGCCGGAGGGAACCAGGCTTGGAAAGCCCTAGAAATACGGACCGCAACCCGCGGTCCGGTGGGCGGATCACGGAGGATTGCTCATGTCGACCATCAACACCAACGTCCCGGCGGTGACGGCCCAGCGGCACCTGTCCCGGTCGCAGGCGCAACTCGGCGTCGCCCTGGAGCGACTGTCCAGCGGACTGCGCATCAACCGCGGCGCCGACGACCCGGCCGGTCTGATCGTCTCCGAACGGCTGCGCGCCGAAATCGAGGCGGTCAAACAATCCATCAACAACACCGAGCGCGCCATCAACGTCATCGCCACCACCGAAGGCGCGCTCAACGAAGTGGCGGCGCTCTTGATCGACATCAAGGGCCTGACCATCGAGGCGGCCAACCGCGGCGCGTTCTCCGACGACGAAGTCGCCGCCAACCAGTTGCAGATCGACTCGGCGATCGAGTCGATCACCCGCATCGCCAACACCAGCACCTTCGCCGGCACCAAGCTGCTCAACGGCGGCCTGGACTACGTGACCAGCGGCGTGGTGACCTCGGAGCTGGCGGCCGTGGACGTTCTCAGCGTCAAGTTCGGCACGCTCAACAGCGTCGGCGTGGACATCGAGGTGTCCCAGTCGGCCCTGACGGCGCAGCTTCAGTTCAACGGCCCGATCCCGCTGGTCGAGTCCAAGACCGTCGACGTGGCCGGCCCGGACGGAATCGTGACGCTGACCTTCCCGGCCAACGCCACTGCCCCCGACATCGTCACGGCCATCAACTCGCGCACGCCGGACACGGGCATCTCGGCGGTCGACGTGGGCGGCTCGGCCGTCAGCATCAACTCGCAGACCTACGGCTCCAGCCAGTTCGTCAGCGTCGAGCCGGTTCCGGGCGCGCCCGCGTTCGACGTGGAAGACCGGAACGGCGCGACGGTCAAGCGCACCGTCGGCCGCGACGCCGCCGCCACGATCAACGGCGTCTCGGGCGTCGGCGACGGCCTGAAGCTAGCCATCAGCTCCGTCGGCCTCAAGATGAACGTCCTGCTGGATCCCACCTTCGGCGCGGGTCAGACCTCGTTCGCCATCATCGGCGGCGGGGCGCTCTTCCAGCTCGGACCGGACGTCAACACGAACCAGCAGGAAAACATCGGCGTCAAGTCGATGCAGGCCAACAAGCTCGGCAACCGCGTGGTCGGCTTCCTGTCGCAGCTTACCAGCGGACAGGACTACGCCCTCAAGACGGGCAAGTTCAAGGAGGCGTCGGACATTCTCAACGAGGTGCAGACGCAGGTCTCGGTCCTCCGCGGCCGGCTGGGCGCGTTCGAACGCAACACGCTCCAGACCAACATCAACGCCCTGCAGATCACGACGGAGAATCTGACCTCCTCCGAGTCGGTCATCCGAGATACCGACTTCGCCGAGCAGACCTCCGAGCTGACCCGCGCCCAGATCCTGGTGCAGGCCGGCAACAGCGTGCTCGCCATCGCGAACGCGCAGTCGCAGAACGTGCTGACTCTGCTGGGTGGATAGCATCGCGTTCAAACGGCGACGCCTACGGGGCGGCGCTGGCTTCCGGCGGGTGACGTCACGGGCCAGAAGCCGGTTCCGCACCCGCGGGCACGACGACGCACCAGTTCCGCAGCCCTACCCCGGCGCGCGACGGCAACGGCGGCGTGGACGTGTGTCCACGCCGCTTTTTCATGCCCGGCTTACCTCGCGGAGCGGCCGTCGCTATGCTGCGGCTGTGCGCCGGTCCGCAACGTGCGGGCCCGGAATTGGCCCGCCCGGGATGGCGCCCGCGGTCGGCCGGGGGATGTGGATGTCCATGCTCAGCGTCTTGTTCATGCTTGCTCTTCTCGCTCAGGTTCCCGAGGACGATGCGCCGCCACCCGACCCGCCGGAGGAACTCCTGGCGGCACAGGCGGCGCGCACCGCGGTCGAAACCGCCCATGTCGTCTGGACCATGGACGAGGAAACCGCCGGGCGGCGGTTCTTTCGATCCAGGTTCGCCGGAAAGTCGCATCTGCTCGTGCTCAGCGGCGACCGCGACGGCGCCGTCCTGCCCGACCGCGTCGGCCAGCCGGGGGCATACTCCGAGGTCCGACAGCTCGTCCTCGACGACGCCCAGTGGGTGTACGTCCAGGATACGGCCACCGTCAGCGTCAACCGCGGCGACGACATGATCCCCATGCTGGACATCCGCACGGTGGGATTCATGCCGCACTACAGTCCCGACCAGGGCCTGTCGAAGTCGTTCCTGTCGGACCCCGACATTGAGGCGTACGAGGTGCTCCACGACGCGGGCTCGGTTCTGATCACCGCCCGCTTCACGCACGGCCGCGCGGTCCGCTGGTGGCTTGATCCGGAGCAGGGCTTTCAGCCGACGCGCTGTGCGATGTTTTTGAACGAGGCGTTTCGCGGGCAGGCGTTGACGCGCTACGCCGAATACGACGGCGTATACTTCCCGCGCCGCGTGGAGTATCAGAACGAGGAGCACGAGATCACCCGCTCGATCGACGTTCTGTTCGCGGCGTTCAACCGCCCCTGGCATCCCTCGGCGCTGGGGCCGGCCGATCTCGGGCTGCTGCCGGGCCATGCCGTCAACACGAGGGAACTGAGCCAGTCCATCGCAGTGGTGTGGGACGGCGCCCAGGTGGTCGCTCGCGATGCGTTCGTCGCACGGGTCGAACGTGGCGAGGTCGATGCCGGCCCGTTCGCGGCACAGGTGAAACAGGTACGCGAGCAGGGGGGGCCGGGCATCCGCCCCGTCCGCATCGCCGACTTCGACGCGCAGGCGTTGCACCGTGCGCCGGTGTTGTGGGAGCCGTACGTTCAGGCCTACGTCTGTGAGAAACGCCTCGATCTGGAGGCCATGCGCAAATCATGGGCTCTGCTTGACCAGGCGCAGGCCCGCGTCTACGCCTACATCGAGTCCAAGGGCGAGGCGTTCGAGCGCCTGGCGCAACTCCGCGCGGCGATCGCCGAGCAAGACGCCCAGCCGGAAGGGTCGCAGCCCGAACCCCAGCAGCCGCCGGGCGAGGCGCCGACGGAGCCAGCCGACAAGCCCCAACCCAGTGCGAGTTCCAAGTCGGACGCCGCGACGGAGTCCGCGAAGGCTCGCGACGGCGCGACGCGCGAGAAGCTGCGCGCCGAGGCGGAAGCGCTGGAACGCGAATCGTTCGAGCCGATCGGCAAGATCTTCGACGCGCTCGCCGCCGGACTGGCCGGGTTGAAAGCCCACTGAGCGTGCGAAGGCGTCACGAAACCTGCTTCTTTGCCGAGCCGGTCGGTTTG